>JAGVAS010000055.1 GCA_020060185.1 Desulfovibrio sp.
GATAAATCTCCGGTACATAAATGTAGAAACAGCAAAGCCAGGAGGAACATTTGGAGTTATTCGCGTCATCTCTCCTAGATTGGCGCACTTCTTACCCACTATATCGTTATGTTCTTGCCCTATCTCCTCAAACCAAAATATGTGTTTATTGCTACTCATAACAACTTTTGCCTCCTCTCTAAAGCAACAAAACTGGCATCACTTTATATTCGGCCACTACCAACTCCCCCCTTTTCACGCCAACTTCGCCAGCGGCAGCTGCGTGTCGAACTCACGTTGAAACAGACGTTTCAGGTTGAGAACGAGAAAAACTAACAGCGAATGCAACCTCTTTTTAACCAAACCAAGGTAGCAGTTGTCCCGCAGGCCATGCCGCCTAGTCTTAGCCAGCTTTCCCTCTACCTGCGAGTGGAGGGCGTTGTATCCCGTCTGAATTCATAGAAGTTATGTGAAAAAAGCCCTGCTGCTTTAACGGCTGGTCAAAACCCGCTCGCTCCAGCTCTCCTCGCTGACCCAGCACTCAGCCGCAGGAAATAACTTTAATGTAGGTGCTTTCGATCAAGTTTGTTTTGGTATAAAAGTTCCACCTTCATTGATTGAGTGCTGGGTCGTCGCGACGTCGCTCGCTTTGTTTTGACCAAGCCTTGTCTTTTTAACAATCCTTCTAGCGCCGCTTTACCATTCCGCTCTTTCCGATCACCCATTCCAGAAAAAGGACCAAAAGTGAACGGCCGGCAGCGGAATGAGTGATCGATTAATTCTGGAATGGGTGATCGATTTTGAGCAAAATGTGCAACTACTCGATATTTTACATAAGCATAGCGCTAAGCCTTTTTAAACAAGGGGCTTCCCACGGGAAGGATTTGCTTACCAAATATCTCATTTAGATAAAAGGCACAGCCTAGGTAAAGCATGCCCAGACCAAAGATAAATACTAACACCCATCCTAACACATATGCTTCCCGTCCCAGAACACCCACAGCAGAAAAACCAACAAGAAACAGACCCACATCAACAATAAGAAGGAGAACGGAGAGAAGCCAACTAATAAGTCCTGCAACTATAAACAAGGAAATTATATAAACACACACAACTAAAACACCGAGCCCTATTACATGATTAGGAACAGCAGGGACTTCAAGCCATAGTGGCATCAAATCACTAAATGCTGGGAACATGGTAAGCAGCAGGCCAAAAACTATAAGAGGGGTGCCAAGAAGCAAACCTCCCCTTCTAAATTCTATTATGCCGCAGATCACCTGTACAAGTCCGCCTAAAAACAACAAGGGGATGAGATGCAGAGCCGTTTCCGGGGGTATCCAACCTATATTTTTTACAGAAAGGGGAATAACCGCAGCACACAATCCTACGATTCCAGCGGTAGCCGGATTAGCCCAAGATACCTCATTTTTCATCATCAAAAAACCTCCTTAGTTTTTGGTGATAAAATACCTCACAAAAACTCTATGTTTCCAAGAATTACCAAAGCATTCTCTGTACCCCCTTATCTTCGTTAAACTCACCACTGTTAAACTACTCGGTAGTAGCCGTTGCTCTCCTTACCCCCTCCTTTCACTTGTAATTAAATCAAGGACCCTGGCAAATTCGACTACGTCTACTTTACGGGAGCTCTCAATTATAATTCCACTATTTCTATAATCTCTTTCCTTTCAAGATAATCAAAATTTGGAATATCATATTCTGTTGTTAATTAAACACAACTAGAAAATTTTAACGCCAATCTCAGGTTTAAAAAATAAATATTTTCTCTATTTTTAAAATAATATCATAACCAGAATTTCCTGTCATTTTCGTGAAAATGCGTGAAACAGCACCTAGATAACTCATCGTTTTTCTACCGGAGACCTTCTACCTCCATCTTTATCTCCTTTGACCTTTCGACCCACGTTCTGTAAGATCCATAAAATTTCCTTATGTCGCGATAACAGAAGGGGTTCCTGTAGATGTCGGAGCGCCTAAGCACCCTATCGTATTCGTAGATTCCCTTCAAGTCTCCCTGCTCGATGGCCCTCTTTGCCACCTTCGCGGCGTAAAGACCCGTAATCATCCCGTGAATGATTCCAGAACAACCGCACGCCTCTCCCACGAAGATTACCCCATCCTTCACCATGCAGTGGTAAAAGTACCCCATTTCTCTTCTGTTGGGAAAACCGCTCATATATATAGGAAAAGAGGAAGCGAGTTTTTGAGACAAGAGGTTATCCCGCCTCGATCTTAACTCGAAAAAGGCAGTTATTGAAGAAAAAGAAGCGAGCGTGATACCCCATCCATGGGGGTAGAGGGAGCGACCTGCAAGTTTAGGGTCTTCGGCTTCGTATATCTCAATTTGTCCAGGCGTTACCTCCCTCACGTTCACCAGTTCCATTTGAACACCCGAGTAAACTTCGACCTCAGATTCAGAGGCGATCTCTCTTTTTGCAAACCCTTTCGTAGTAGCCGATTTCATGCCATCAGCAGAGATAGTCACCTTTGCCCTAACTTCGGGCAAACTATCAGACGTAGTCTTCACACCTACTACACAACCGTCTTCTTTAATTAACTCTTTAACCTTCACGTTTAGAAACAGCTTCACCCCCGCCATCAGGGCAAGCTTCGCCAGCTCTCTATCGAAGAGCTCCCTTCGTACAAAATACCCTCCCCACCCCGTATCCTCGATATCTTCCTTAACTTGACCTGAAAGAGGATCAATTACCATCATTCTGGAGATCCTCTGATGGATCAGGGCGTCCTTGATCTCGGTGAAGAGCTTATAGGTGAACTCACAACCCAACAGCCAGCCGCTACAGTGTTTTGGCAGACCCACCGCGACGTGTTCCTCAAGGACCACCACGTCAAGGCCTTCATCAGCCGCTGTCTTTGCCGCCCAGAGGCCCGCCGGGCCAGCTCCTATAACAACGATGTCACACTTCATTAACAAAACACCTCCTTCGAAGAGCGCGAGGGCAACCTCGAGATCTTCCCTGTGTATTCCGGATCGTTGATGTACAATCCAAAAATCGATGAACTCGATATCGGACCGGAGGTTATCCCGCAGCGCAGCAGGTTGCCTTCTTGTAAATCAGCCTTTTGACGTCGTGGGCAAAGCTCCTGAAGAGTTTCACCACCTTCGTCGACTCCTCTCCCTTCTCGAAGAGGTTCCTCTTTAGGGAGACCTCGTCTTCAAAGGCCATGATCTTCAAGAAGGACGTAGGGCTTTCGATGTCTTGATATACCTCGTATCTACATCCCTTCCCTTCCCAAAAGGGCTTGATCCGTTCCTTCGTGGTTTTCAAGTATTCCTCTACCTGCTCGGGGGTTATATGGTATGTATAAGTCACAATTATCATTTGGAACTCCCTCCAGACCCAATATATACTTCTTTGTTATCGTATTTCTCCAAGAAAGTACACACATTCGTCGCTATCATGGAGAAGACAGCCTTCTGATCGAAAGCTGGTAATGATGTAACGCTGCAATCTTCGTAATAACCGCCATGGCCCTTGCGGGTCACAAAAATGGGCGAAAATGATCTTTTTTAGAAACCGTGTTATGTCCCGCAAAGGTGGCGCAAGGTTGTGGCGAGCGCATTGTGCAGCACAGCCAACAGGTTCAGCGAAGCGACGGCCTGAGTTGGCCCGGCGGACATGGACGTCCGCCGCCGGACAGCGCGAACATGGATGTGAGCTCTGCTGGGGAGGCCAATCGAAGGCCTGAGCTGAGCTGCAAAACCTGTCTGTACGAACCTTTGAGCGAGCACCAACCTTCGCCACCCTATTTTCATATTAACATCCGTAAAGGCTCCCTCTTAATATCACCCCTTTCCTTCGTTAGTTCATATGCCTTCCCCCGTCCACCAGAATGGTCTGCCCGGTAATAAAATCGCTGAGTGGAGAAGCCAAAAAGGCCACTGCGCCGCAAATATCCCGGGGAACTCCCACGCGCGGCAAGCTGTTAACCGAGGTATCATACTTGCTGATATCGCTTACCAGTGTCCGGCTGGCCTCGGTATCAGTAAAACCGGGCGCTACCGCATTTACGGTTATGTTGAATTTCCCCAGTTCCCGGGCCAGGGCCCTTGTTAAACCGATAACCCCCCCTTTGGAAGCCACATAGTGCACAAAATGATGAGAGCCGGTAAAAAAGACCTGGGAGGCTATATTGACAATTTTCCCCCGCCCCAGCTCCTGCATGTGGGGAAAGAAGGCCTTGGTTGCCAACCAGGGCCCTTTGATGTTTACATTCATCATTAAATCCCATTCATCTTCACCGATATCCATAAAAGATTTCCTGACAACACCATATAAGATAGCGGCATTGTTGACCAATATCTCTACCGGCCCCATGGTGCGGTGTACTTCCTCAGCCATGGCCTGAACCTGCCGGCTGTCGCTGACATCCACCGCTACGGCTTTTGCCTCTATGCCCTTCTCCTGTAAATGCCGGGCGGTTTCCGTTAAGTTCTGTTGATTCCTGGCGGCAATCACAATCCTGGCTCCCAGCCCCCCCAGGAAAGAAGCAAATTCCCTCCCCAGGCCTTTACCGCCTCCAGTAATTAAAGCCAGCCTGCCTTGTAAATTTAATCCGTCCAAATTTATGTCCTCCCTTACCGGGATAAGCGGAAATAATGCACAAATTAGTAAGAACGGCCGCTTGTTTCCCAGAATTTTTCCAGACCGAAATCTGCAGCAATAACTTTATAGCAGTTGTAGCTGCTGCCCCTTCCTATTCCCCCGGCAGAATGCAGATTGGAGGAACAGATATAGAAATTCTTTACGGGGGTGCGGTAATTGGACAACTCCGGAACCGGCCTGAACCTGCCCAGCTGGTAGGCATGCATGGCCCCCTCCACCCAACCGCCTTCAATCATGTCGGGGTGGCGGTAAATAACATCCAGTGGCGTGGTGATAAAAGCTTCAATCAAATTGTCCTTAGTCATGTTAGGAGCATACCGGGCCCATTGCTTGAACAGCTCATCAACAAACTCTCTTTTCTTCTGCAGCCACTCTCTTTCCGAGAAGAAGCGGAAAGGCGGTGCAAATTCTTCCACTATGATACTGTGTTTACCGGGATGAGCTCGTGTGGGATCCCAGATGCTGTCAGGGGCAGTGATGACAAACATTTTGCTGGGCCACCCCTTGGTAACGACTTCCGCCTGGTAGCGGGTAGCCAGATAATCAGGGTCTTTGGGCCCGAAATAAAGGCGGGGTTGAGGCCCTAAATCGGGATTGGTTGCTGCGGCTGTGTAGCGGGGCAGTTCATGCAGGGCCACATTCCCCCAATAGACTTGCGCCCGGTCATAGTCAATGTTGCGCACCCTGTGAGCAACTTTGGGAGAAACATACTCCTCGCCCAGCAGGCGGAAAACGGTCTGCGGCACGCCCAGATCACTGACTACAAGCTGTGTGGCTTTAATCCTAGAGCCGTTAACAAGCTCCACACCCACCGCCTTGCCGTTCTCTATTAAAACCCGCTCTACCTCATGGTGAACAAAAAACTGGCCGCCCATTTCGCTGAAGGCCCGCTGCAAAGCGTGGCTGATGGTATGCGTCCCGCCCAACACAATGGAGGCCGACTCCCAGGATAATACCAGGGCCATAGTATGAACCAGGCCGTAAAGGCCGATAACGTCGCCGGGGAAGCAGGCGCAGGAGGTTTCAATAGCCCGCATAAACAGGGTGCGAAGTTCCGGGCTTTCAAAGAAATCATAGGCAAGCTGCTTTCCGGTCATGAACTGGTAAACCGGCTCCAACCCCGAGTCGGGATCCAGGCATAACCTTTCCAGGGCATCCGGTTCCCCGTAGGGAGTGGGTGGGCTGTACCTGTATTCCCGGAAAGCCGGCTTCCAGTATTTTTCATATTTCTCAAAGAGCAACGCATAAGTTTCCGCATCGCGCCTGGAAAAGCGGCTGATCTGCTCATAAGTTTTATCAAAGCTGGCCTGGTCGAAAGACTCTTTTCCGGATTCCAGGTCGACCTTCAGGCATGAATACCCGATAAAGCTGGAGCCATCGTCAAAAACCATGCCTTCGTTCTGCTCCGGAAAAACGTACTGCAGGCCTTTTTCCCTGAGGTTAAAATCCGTATAGGCGGGATGGGCCCAAAAACGGGTAAAGTGGGCACAGGGATTCTGGATAAAACCGGGCAGCGGTAAATCCTCGCCGCAGGCTCCCCCGCCGATCTCCATCTGCCGTTCAAATACGGCCGTTTTCAAACCTGCTTTCTGCAGGTAACAAGCGATAATTGTTCCATGATGACCGCCACCGACTACAATTGCATCATAAACTGCATCAGCCAATTTGTAGACCTCCTTTTCATTATCCTCGTAAAAATAACCAGATCGCCTTCAGCAGAAATCTCGGCCTTTTCAATACTATTCCTATCATCTGACGTAAATCTTTGCCATACAAAAACGCCGTGATGAACCAGTGAACTGGCTCGGTGGATTCTATCTTCATCACCAATCTGCCGCCGTCTTCAACATCGACCAAAAAATCTGTGGTATGGGCGGTAAGTTCGGTCTTACCCAGCCCTGTAGAACGCATTTTCATTTATAATAACCCCTTTTCACGGGCCTTTACCACCGATTCGGGCTCTTTCCACCATTTCTCAAATCCGATTTCCTCGGCAATAGCATTGGCCCCGTTATAAGCTGGTCCAAAGACTACCAGTCCTCCTGAGAAACTACTGGCCCCGCAAAGGAATAAATTCTTAATGGGGGTAACATGGCGGGAACAATACTCGTTAGGACGCATATAGCCCATCTGCAAAGGATGGTAGGCACCCTGTTTAATGGACCCCTGCACCATGTCTAAGAACTTGTTTTCAATGTCCAGGGGAGTGGAGATATAATGCCATAGCAGGTTATCCTGGCGGAGGTTGGGGACATATTCTTCCAGGGTGGATATGAGGTGCTCGGCATGTTCCTGGCGCAGGTTATACCATGCCTGGGCACCCTGTTCCAGGTTGTAGGGCGCATGCTGGGAAATCAGACCCGTATACTTCCCCGGAGGTGCCTGGGTGGGATCGTGAACGCTGGGAAAGGAGCAGTTAAAACCGCCGCCGGCCAATTGGCCTGCTTTGGTGGCTTTCCAGTGGGCAATCAGGTCTTCTTCGGTCTCCGAACCGATAAAATAAATGAAAGCATTGTCCAGATCGGGATTTTGTTCCGCAGCTTTAAAGTGGGGCCGTTTTTCCAGGGCCATATGCACGCCAAAGAGGCTATAGGGCTCCCATTCGTAATCCTTGACCCGTGTGACAAAATCTTTTTCCAGGTTTTCTTCTCCCACGTATTTAATAAAAGTCTGGTAGGGATCAAGGGTACTGGCCACATAATTAGAGCGGTAAACCGTGCCGTTTTCCAGCTCCACCCCTTTGGCCTGGTTGTTCTCCACGATGATGCGTTTGATAAGCTGGCTGCCCAGGATCATACCCCCGTTGTCATAGATCACTTTGCTCATGACATGGCTCAGGCGGTGCGAGCCGCCGATACAGAGATAATAATTGGCAGCCCGGTTTATCATCAACGGCACGAGGTAGCTTACACCTTCCAGGTCATAATCCAGCCCCCACTTGCAGGCCGCGTAAAGAATTAACGCCCTGACGTGTTCATTTTCAAAAAGTTCATCCACAATCTGCCGGGGGGTTTTCCCCGTATGCTCCTGAATTTCCCTGCCCACCTCGGTGGACTGCATTTTAACAAGGTGCTCAAAGGGCGGTTCTGCCCTGACATAGGTAGCGGGAGCCAGGAAATCATCTACATAGTTCTGGTAACGATGGGACATCTCACGGTAGGCATCGCTGTCCCGCTTGGAAAATTGGGCTATGGACTGGCAGGTTTTCTCCACATCATTATAAATACAGAGGCTGCGCCCGTCTTTTAAAGGCATAGCCATTACCGGTTCGGGACGAACAAAACGCAAACCGTACTTTTCATATAACTCCAGGTCAGTAAAAACAGGAGCATAGTCCACCATAGCGTGATAAACCGCATGGGTATTGTGTAAAAACCCGGGCAAGGTGACCTGCTCTGACTGTAAGCCTCCTCCTATTTCCATCCTGCGTTCAAGTAACAATACTTTCTGACCAGCTTTGGCCAGGTACCCGCCCAGAGCTAATCCGTTAGGCCCAGCCCCAATAATAATGCCGTCATAGTTACTCATTACCTACAAACGCCTCCCCTCAAAATATAATTACCGTTAATAACCAGCTGGTTACTTTAATTATAAGACTCCTAGCATAGATTCTGAAATATTCATAATAGCTTAAAATATCTTTCTCTTTTGTCTACATTGGTCATAAGTATTTTTCCTTTCAAAGAACTAAAACAGTTCTTTACCTCTTCCTTTAAACTAGTACACCATTCCACAAATTCGTTCCATGAAATAAGATATACTGTTAAACGATGTTCTTTGTGCCGGCACCGTTTTTTAAACATTGTTTTGAAAGCTTTTCAGTAAGGTTAATTAGAGGATCTATGTTTACTTTTAACAATTCTAAACCCATCCCAATGCACAATTTCTTCAAACTTTTTTCGTTTCGTTGTATGACGATTAAAATCCGTTTCATCAGATGGATAGCCAAGAGGAAGAAGTGCAATCGTTTCTATATGTGCAGGGAGGTTTAATATTTTATGACATTGCATAGAATTGAAATTGCATACCCAGCATGTTCCAAGTCCAAGGTCTGTTGCAGATAATGACATATGATCAATCGCTATTGCTACATCAATATCACAGTGGTCTTTTCCATCCGAACGACGCCAGGACCTGCTGTGATCACCACATACCACAATGATTACTGGGGCTTCTAAAATCCAGTCTCTACTATATGTACTTGCTACTTTTTCCCTTATTTCTTTATCTTGAAGTACAATAAATTGTAATGGTTGAAAATTTACTGCGGAAGGGGCAACCCGTCCAGCTTCCAGAATCTCTTTTAACTTTTCTTCTTCAACAGGTATTTTTTTAAAACTTCGAGCAGAATATCTTTTTTTCGCCAATTCCAAGAATGACATTGTTTTTCCTCCATTCTTAAAGTAAAGTAATAAAGCCTAATTCCAGTATTCGGAGCTATTAGAACCCACAACTGCGGCATTTCCATAGCCAGGTATCTCCACCTTGGGCGGTCTCCCACCATGCATCTCCTCCGATACCCTATCATGTTTAAGCAAGCTTGGAGTGCTCGAGTTCAAGGTGTTTGCATAGTTTTTCTATAACCGTTTGAGCAAATACAGGATGATTTAGAGGATAGCTCAGCAGGATCAGACCTACCTGCTTGCCCAAACTGCGTTGGAGCTCTTCAATAAACTGCTCATCTGCTTCCCGGTCGTAAAAGGGGCCCTCCCTCTTCACTTAAGGAAGACCACCCTTTCAAGGGAATTACTATTTCCACTGGTCCCGTGGCCCGGTTAAGTTTTTCTGCAAACAGGCAAGCAACCTGGCGCAATTCCTCACCGCTAGTACGGGCCTGTACGCGGTAGGCATCGGGTATATATAATTTGCGGCTGGCCAGTTCCCGTTTAACCCACAGGAGATCATTTTTTTCCCTTCTCTCCA
>JAGVAS010000150.1 GCA_020060185.1 Desulfovibrio sp.
CTCGAGGACTTTAAGGGCTGTCTTGGGATCAAGGGAAGCGGTATGCTCATCAAGCAAAACCAGGCGGGGCTGGATCAGGGTGGTCATCAGCAGGGTCATGGCCTGCCGCTGCCCGCCGGAAAGCAGTTTTACCGGGGTGCCCAGGCGGTCTTCCAGGCCAAGCTTAAGCAGTGCCAGCTTTTCCCTGAAAAGTTTGCGCCTGGTTTCGTTCAGGCTCCACCTGAGGGTGCGTTTTGCGCCGCGTTTCAAGGCCAGGGCCAGGTTCTCTTCCACGGTCATGGAGGCGGCAGTGCCCATCATGGGGTTCTGGAAGATACGGGCGATATCTCTGGCACGCCTGTGATCGGGCAGACCGGTCACATCTTCGCCATTAATAAAAATCTTGCCGCGTTCCACCGGGTAGACGCCGGCCACACAGTTAAGCAGGGTGGACTTGCCGGCCCCGTTGCCCCCGATGATGGCAATGAAGTCTCCCGGGGGAACCTTCAAAGAAACATTGTTTAAGGCTACCTTTTCGTTTACGCTCCCCTGGTTGAATATTTTAGTTACTTCCAGGACCTCCAGCAAAAGCCTCGTCCCCCTTTATGCTTTTAGTTTATATTTTTCACGGTACTTCTCCCTAAACTTCTCCACGTTGCCTTTTAAGAAGGGCGATATGAGGGCGATGGTAACGATTACTGCTGTAAAAAGCTTCAGGTCCGTGGGTTGAAAGCCCAGGCGCAGGACTACGGCAATAATGAGGCGGTAAAGAACAGAACCGAGCACGACGGCAAAAAGCCAGACGATGATCCGCGAGCTTCCCAGAAGCACCTCCCCGACAATGACGGAGGCCAGGCCGGCGATGATCATGCCGATACCCATACTGATATCGGCAAACCCCTGGTACTGTGCCACCAGGGCTCCACAGAGCGCTACCAGGGCATTAGAGATGCCCAGGCCCATAATTTTCATGCGGTCCGTATTCACACCCAGGCTGCGCATCATGACCTCGTTATCTCCGGTAGCGCGCAGCGCCTGCCCTGTTTCTGTATTTAAAAAGTAGAAAAGGATCAGGATAAAGACCAGGGTAACAAGGAGGCTTAAGGTAAATTCGCTGTTCCGCATGGTAAGCCCTGTCCTGGCAACATACTCGAAGATGACCGGCTGCCGGAGAAGTGGCAGGTTGGGTCGCCCCATGATCCTCAGGTTGATGGAGTAAAGGCCGATCATGGTCAGGATCCCGGCCAGCAGGGGAGGTATGGAAAATTTGGTGTGCAGCGTGCCCGTCACCAGCCCTGCCAGGGCCCCGGCAAAGGGAGCCACAAGGGTGGCCACCACAGGGTTGACGCCGGAAATGATAAGGGAGGCCGCTACCGCGGCCCCCAGTGTTATGCTACCGTCGACCGTCAGGTCGGGAAAGTTGAGGATGCGAAAGGTCAAGTATACTCCCAGGGCCATTAAGGCATATAACAACCCCAGGATAACTGCTCCGTAGAAAACGGTAAGGTTCATGGGTTTACCTCTTTCGTTTACTCGTACATTTCATCGGCCCGGTCAAGAAGGCTCTTGGGAAGCTCCACGCCCATATTTTTGGCAGCGGTCTTGTTGATGGCATAGGTAAACTCGGTGGAACCAAGAATGGGCATCGTCGCAGGGTCAGCGCCCTGCAACACTTCGGCGGCCATGAGGCCGGTCTGGTAACCCAGGCCGTAATAGGTAATCCCCAGGGTTGCTACGGCTCCGTTTACAACACTTTCCACATCACCGGCCACCAGAAGTATATCGTGGTCTTCAGCCACGCGGACCACGGAACGAAGGGCGGATACCACGGTGTTATCAGTGGGTACATAGATGGCCTCCACTTTCCCCACCAGGGATTCTGCCGCCGTTCCCACTTCGCCGCTGTTGGTAGCTACGGCTTCAACAATATTGATGCCCAGCTGCGGAGCCACTTTTTTGGCGATCTCCACCTGGACGACGGAGTTTACTTCCCCGGAATTGTAGATTACTCCGACGTTCTTGGCCCCGGGGTTGATCTCCAGAATTAGTTCCAGCTGTTCTTTGACAGGGTTCATATCCGTGGTCCCGGTAACATTGGTGTTGGGACGCTCTAAGCTTTGGGCCACCCCGGCGGCTACCGGGTCGGTAACAGCGGTAATGAGGATGGGTATGTCTTTTGTCGCCGTGGCTGCCGCCTGGGCACACGGTGTGGCTATGGCCAGGATTAGATCGACCTTCTCAGCCACGAACCCTTCGGAAATGGTAATAGCAGTGGGCATTTCGCCCTGGGCACTTTTGTAATCAAAGGATACTTTTTCCCCTTCAACGAAACCTTTACTGGCTAAACCTTTGATAAATCCCTCCCTGGCGGCGTCAAGGGCAGGATGCTCAACTATCTGGACAATGCCGATTTTATATGTTTGCGGAACCTCTTTTTCAGCAGGTTTTTCTGCTGGAGGCGGAGCCGCCGGCTGGGCACAGCCGCCTATTATCAAAACAGTAGCCAGCAGTAACAATACCCCCCAAACTATGCTTTTACGCTTTTTCAAGTTTTTCCCCTCCTAATTTTGTCGTACTCATTTTAGTAAACCTGCCACCTGATGAAAGCAACAGTATCATTTTACCTTCTTCCTATAAATCACCTCCATTACTCTTCAATTATAACTGAATATATTTTAAAAAGTCAACAAATTGCAAAAACTACCCCTTACATAGCTCTTAATTTTTCAATAAAATGCTTTCCTCTTGGTTATATTCTTGTTTATTCTTGTTTATTATAGATATTTCTCGTACCATCAAGTTTTTCCTTGTTTTTAAAAAAATTTATCTTAAAATAAAAAAAGGCCCGCGGGCCAAGTTAGCTTCTAGCTTTCCTTAAAAATAAAAATATGTCAGGCCAAGTATTGATCTTAATTTTTTACTTTTTATCCAGGGGCAAGGACATGCGCATTTCATCGATCCTTTCGGGAAAGACAAGCTGCCGGGCCAGCCTTTTCCTGGTGTTAATAACAATGGGGGCAGCCAGGTTTGTGGTCATAGTCTTCTCCCCGGTAAAAGTAACAGTGGTTAGAACCAGGACATCTTCTTGTTTTACCAGTTCCAATTCCTTTATATCCCCGTCACCCAGATCCACGCTGTAGTCCGGAAAACAGGAAAAAGGATCCATTAAAATAAGTCCTATCCCCTGTTCCTCAACAGATTGCAGGTAGTAAAAGAAAGGGTTGTCCTCCAGGGCATACAGGGTAAATTCCTGACTGCTGCCCAGCCCGGGCAATCCCTGCCTGAAGAAAATAGGCTGCAGGCCGGCCTCTTTAACTTGTCCCTCACTTGTCAGGCTTGTCACTGTCTTTGATCCTCTCTTCCAATTTTTTAGCGCAGGAAATCAACAAGGCTGGGGTAAATCATGCGGGCTCCCGTCGACAGAGCCGCCTTGTAGGCGTTTTCCTGCATCATAAATTCTGTAATAACCTCGGCTATATCAATATCCTCGATCTTGGAGCGAAGCTCTTTTAAATGAATATGCTCACCTTGCAGCCGCTGCTCTGTGGAGGAGAGCCTGCTCATCCTGGCACCTATCTCGGCACGGCACTGCAGGAGATGTTCCAGGTGAGAATCCAGCTGCTGCAGGATTTTCCCCCCCAACGCCTCCTGGTTGTTTTCCTGCAGAGCACCGTACATATCGCCTACTGTTTGAAACAGCCCTGTACCTGTATCCCCCCCGAAAACTTCCACACCGCTGAGATTGATAGGCAAAGTTTGCATAGGGGTTATCTCTACAAGCCTCTGGCCTTCGTCTCCTTTATATTCAACAACGCTCCCGTCAAATTCGTACGGAGGTGCCTGGGTCTGGTAGCCGCCGAAGATATAAAGCCCGCTTACTTCACAATTCCCCGTACTGACAAGATTATTAAGGAGCTGGTTAACCTCGGGTGAGATCGCTTTACGGTCTTCGGGTGATAAAGTCCCGTTTGCAGAATAAACAGCCAGCTCCCTGAGTCTCTGCGTTACCTCTATGGCCTCGGCCAGGGCATCCTCCGTTACTGTCAGCCAGGTAATCCCTTCCCCTATATTGCGGCGGTACTGCTCGTTGCGGAATAAGCCCGTACCTGTAATTCTCATTACCTTGTAGGTTCCCACGGGATCCTGGGAGGGGCGGTCAAAATAGCGGCCCCTGGAAAGCTGGGCGGATTTTTCTTCCAGCGAACGAAGATTATCCCTTATGTTGCGATTTACGGATTGTACAAGCATGCGATGGGTAACACGCAAGGTTCCAACCCCCTTTATTGTCCTATTTCGCTGAGCAGCACACCCAGCATCTGGTCGAGAATATTCAGGAAACGTGCGGCAGCGTTATAGGCGTGCTGGTACTGGATCATGTTGAGCATCTCGTCGTCCAGGGACACACCGGAGATGGCTTCCTGCTGCTCCCTCAGCCTTTCGGTGACATCACCCAGGGAAAGAGACATGCGCCGCGTCTCCCGCCCTTCCACTCCCAGGTCGGCGATTACACCGCGGAAAAAATCGTGGAAAGTAGTACTTCCCCCGTCCATAACACGCATCTCACGCAGCCGGGCAATCTCCAGGGCTTTACTGCCGTCACCGGGGTTTCCCCCTGCGGAAGCAGCAGCTATGTGGCTTAAATTCGTTAGAATATCATCATGGATATAAAATTGAAAAGCCGCCCTTTCCAAACCCGCTAAAGGCTCAAAAAAATTACGGCCGTCATTTCCGTCAAGCCCAAAACCGGTACGGTGCATCTCATTTACCTTATCGACAAGGGTATAGACCAAATCATCCAGGGCACCCTGGTACTGGGGGAATACCCGGTTATAGGATTCGAGCATCCCCGCAATACCACCGCCCTGCACAGAGAGCACAGCACCCAGCTGGTTAAAAACCTCTATTTCCCCGGTAGCTCCGCTTACATGCATCTCCAGGGGAAAATAGCGGTCATCGTGGAGAAGAATGCGCCCCCCGGCCAGCACCTCCACCGAACCGTCAGCCTTCTGGCTCACGCGGATATCCAGGAGCTTGCTCAGCTCCTGCAGGCGCAGATCTCTTTCATCGAGAAGCTCGTTGGACTTCTGCCCGAGGGCCTGCAGGTAGGTTATCTTTTTATTCAAATCGGTAATCTCCGCAGCAAGGGTATTAACCTGTTTAAGGGTTGCTTCCAGTTCCTTCTCCACGTCAAATTTAAGCTCATCCAGCCGCCCGTAGATATCCCTAACCAGGCCGGTAAGGGTCCTGGCCTGTTCGCGCAGGCTTATACGTGCCGCAAAGCTCTCCGGGTTCACACTGAGTTCCTGCCAGGCATTAAAAAATTCGTTTAAAGCTACGTTGATCCCGGTCTCTTCCGGTTCCTGAAAAATAACTTCGATTCCACCCAGGGTTTGCCCCAGGCGTTCCCAGTAATTCAGGGAGGTCAGGGCTTTCATGATCTGATCTCCGTAGAACTCGCTTTTGACGCGGGTAATATCCGAAACTGCAACACCGTAACCGGGAGGAGTAACCACCCCGGGCACAGCAGGCGGGACCAGCGCTTTCATATGGACAACCTGGCGGGAATAACCCTCTGTGTTGGCGTTGGCAATATTCTGGCCGGCAACCTGGACTCCTTTTTGCTGCACGTGGATGGCCCGGCGTCCGATTTCAAAACTGCCAAAAGTGCTGCTGCTCATTTTTTAACCTCCCTGTATATATCCTTGCCCATAAACGCACAACCCTTTGGGTCACAACAATAGATGAAAATAACCGGGTAAAACACTTAAGTCTTCGTTTTCCTGTTTTCCTTCTCCCCGCAAGGGGATCAGACACTGGAATCCAAAAGCCCGGAAGAAAAGCCTTCCCCGAGTTTTACCTGCCCGCTGGAAGAGTAAAGCGGCTCATCTTTCCGTGGGAAAATTATATTTAAAGCATACTCCATAAACTGCAGGTTGTGTTTTAAAAGATGGCGGTTTACCTTCAACCTTCTCTGCAGGGAGGTATAAAGCTGCAGAATGCGTATGCGCAAATTTTCCAGTTCTCCGGCTCCGGGAGTGCTTTCCCTGTGGTAAAATTCCTTTAGTGTGAGCCCCCGGGGAAGTAACATGCCGCGCTGCTGCTCCATCTCTTTCATTTTTTCAACAAGTTCCTCTTTGCGTAAATTAAAGCCTTGCAGAGCCCCGGCATCTCCCTCAATAAGGATCCGCCCCGTTTTTTCTTCAATATCCACCATTTCCTCCAGCAGTCGTACTTCCTCTGCCAGTACCGCTTTTAAGCGGGAAAGCTCTACCATAAAAATCCTGGTTTCGCAAGCTTAAAAACCCTCTGAAACCAGAAGCACCTCCTTTTTCCCTTTATGGCTTTGAAGTATCATGAACGTTCTTTCATAGCTCTTAAGATGATAGCCGCCAGTTCCCGGGAGCCTACTTTATATTCGCCTGCTTCAATCTGGTGGGAGAGTCCCGCTATTCTCTGCAAGCGGGAGGGATCCGTTTCCTCCAGGCGGGTTATTTCCTTTTTTAAGACTTCGATACCGGAGGAAATTTCTACCCTATCTCCGGGGGAAGCGTTAACTGATTCACCGGGTTTACTCTTGTTACGGAGCTGTTCCTGCCTGTAAATTTTATTAATCAGGTTGATGATTTCCGGACGGTTTACTTTCATGTTTTCACCTTTATGCTTTACGGAATTACTTCTTTAGATAACTTATCGACTAAAAAGCTTCAAAAGTAAAGAGGGCAAAAGAAAATTTTTTAATAACCGCCACGACCCTATGGGTCACAACAATGGATGAAAATGACCGGATTTAGATCCAGCCATTGTTCCATAGATGCGGCGTTTTGCTGTTGGCGGAGCGACTTGTGCAGCGAAGCTAAAAGCTCACGTTGAAGAGAAGGTTGGAGATGGCCCTGCCGGCATGGAAGCCGGCAGCCGGGAGGTGAGTAGGATGCGAACTCTCCCGGGAAGGATCCGTATATTTTCCTTAGGATACCTTTACAAGGTCATCAGCCATTTGTTTCAGGGAGACGACAATAGAGGATATCCCCTCCAGGGAGGCCAGGATCTCCTGGGTTGCTGCCGCCTGATTTTGCGCCGTTTCCCCGGCATTTTTAATGCCCCCGCTGATGTTCTTCATAAGTTTTACAATGTTTTCAGTAATATCAGTAATTTTTTGAACAGAAGAACTGCTGTTATCGGCAAGCTTACGAATTTCATCCGCGACCACGGCAAAACCCCGGCCTGCTTCTCCTACCCTTGCGGCCTCAATAGCGGCGTTTAGTCCGATAATATTGGTCTTATCAGCGATGTCCTGAATAAATTTTAAAATAGCATGTGTTTCGGAAACGGCTTTGGAGGCCTCTTCTGCCGTGGCGCTCATATATTGTCCCGTCCTGGCCAGGTTTTCGGCTTCATTGGCCAGATGCTCCATGCTCTGGCGAATCTGTACGGTACTTTCATTCAGGGTTTCAGCATTTTCCGCCAGCGTCTCGGCCTGCTTGTGGAGGCTATGGATCATTTCCTCCCTCTGTTCCACAATATCGGCCAGGAACTTTGCTGCCAGGGCTTCCGTTATGGCCAGGCCCGGATGCTTATTCTCTGCAATGAGGGAGCGCACTTTTTCGGACCCGGTGACCTCAATAACTATATCCAGTGAAGGATCTTTGATAAGAGGAATAAAATCATTGGTAATCTTAATACCCAGTTCACGCGCACGCTGCATTGCCGGAGCATACTCATTTATATCAGCCACCCATTTTAAAGAAACACTGGGCATGCCTTCCACCAATTTGAGAATGGCAAGCCCTCCCTTTCCACCGCCGACTATCCCTACCGTATACATTTCCTCACCGCCCCTAGTAATTGATTAAAGGTAGAATATCTTCGGCAAAAAATGTAAAAAATCCTCTACATTTCAGAAAAAATTTTTAGCATATGGAATCCGGATAAAAAGAATTTTGTCTTAAGACCTCAAGATATTTTTTAAATTCTTCCTGAAAGTCCTCGGGGTGGGTTAAATAAGTAAAATTTTGAGGATGTTGGACAAAAGCATGGTATTGAGGGGTATTCTTTTCCAGTAAAAATTGCGAAAGCTCTACCGGACGGGAAAAATGCAGCGGGGGGCAGGAAGGATAGCAGGGATTGGCTACAAAAAGCGGCTCCTGTTCATTCACCGGAAAGGAAAGCTGGCAATAGCCCGCGCCTCCCATCTCACGCAAAGGCTCGTAGATGGAATTAAAATTGTCGGCTACAAGATTGCTCATAATAAGAAAATCGGAACCGGGATTTATAGTGATATGTCCAAAACCGGGAGGGATAAGAACTTTATCCCCCGGTTCAGCAGCAACAACAATTACTTCCTCCACCCCTTCTCCCGGCTTGATGAGATTCGTTGGTTTTTGTAAAAGATAATGGGCTTCCCCGTAAAGAACTTCATAAACTTCCGGGTAAGTATAAGTTGTTCCCGGTTTGAAGGGGTGATAGTGGCCGGCTGTTTTAACATACTCTCTGCCAATTGTACCTGGTACCAGGACAGTAATATCATAGCGGATGCCCTTTTCCCTAAAAAGAGACTGGTGTTCAGGCAAGTGAAGATCACGAAACATAAAATAAAGTTCACGCCGGGGATCGTCTTTATCCTTTAACTCTTCATCACGAGCATAAAGAACTTCCTCCATATCCTCAAGGTAGCGTATTGCCGGTTTAGCAGCCTCCGCGTCCGGTCCGAAAAAAAGCATCCTTTTTTCCGGGTCCCATTTAACCGGCAGACCGCTTAAAGTTAAATTGATCATTCTTAAGAGCCTGGTTTTTAAACCAGGCTACCTCCCCTCTGTAAGGCTTAATATGAAAATGAGGTGGCGAAGGTTGGTTCGCTAACGGGTTCGCTTGAGACAGGTTTTATGACCAGCGTTTGCTGTTAGCGGAGTTCCGGGTTCAGCTCGGCAAGTTCTACTACTCACCTCGAGCTTCCGACGACCTCTGGAAACAAACTCGGATTTTTATCCATGATTGTAACCTGAAGTGCCGTGGACGTAA
>JAGVAS010000127.1 GCA_020060185.1 Desulfovibrio sp.
CAGAATATTCGAATTTGCAGTACTTTGCGTTGCCCCTCTTAAAACCCCTTACCACGTCCATTTGCTACGATTTTAAGTTATTGGTTTGCGGAATGCCTGGCAGAAATGCAAAAATGTGCTGGCAAAGTGCAGGTAATCGTCAGTATGAAGCGGAGCTCCAGGTTTCGTGCAGCAAGTAGATTTAAAGGTCAAGTCATGTGATGTCCTTATTTTTTCCTTCCCGCTGGCGCTGGTATTCAAAAATAAAAACAGAAGCTGCTACGGCAGCATTCAAGGCGGCTATTTTCCCCCTTAAGGGAATATATGCTCTTACCTTTGCCTTCTCAAGCAACGTTTCCTGTACTCCCCGGTTTTCATTCCCGATAACAACGGCACTGGGCCTAGAAAAATCTACATTATAGTAGGGCACTTCACCGCAGGGATCAGCAACTACCAGCTGGAGGTCCCTTTCTTCAAAGAACTCATAGCAGTTATTTATTCCGGCAACCTGAAGTACGGGAAGGTAGAAAATACCTCCCATGGTAGCTCTTAAGGCCTTGGGGTTATAGGGTTCCACCGTGCCGGGCAGCAGAAAAATGCCGTCAATAGCCGCCCCTGCTGCTGTCCTGATGATAGTACCAAGGTTTCCGGGATCCTGGAGGCTGTCGAGTATAAGAAAAAAATGACAATTTCCCGCGGTAAAATCAGCCTTAAGTCGGAGGGGACAGGCGATAGCCCCTATCCCCTGCGGGTTTTCGGTCTGGGCAATGGCATTAAATATTTTAGGAGATACCTTTATGATCCTGGTTTTTCCGGCACGGGTTAGCAGTTCCCGGTTTACAGCCTTTCTTGCAAATTCCTCCGTGCAAAGAACAGCCTCTACCTCGATTCCGGCTTTAAAGGCCTCCTCCAGCAAGTGATAACCCTCCAGGATGATTTTTCCGCTTTTTTTACGGTACTTCCGGTTGCCCAGCATCCTGTATTCTTTAATTATTCTATCCCTGCTCGATTTTTTTTCGTCCATTTCCGGTAAAATTCTTATTCCTTAACGAGTTTTTCTATAGCCTTATTTTCCCCGATTATAATTAACAGGTCATCTTTGTTGATAATATCATCAGCGAGCGGTGAGATATTGGTCTGTTCGCCAGAGCGTATGGCGATAACGTTAACACCGTATCTGGCCCGTAGATCCATTTCCCGGAGAGATTTTCCAATCATCTTTTTGGGAGCAATGAGCTCCGTAACGGAATAATCCGGGGAAAAATCTATACAGTCCAGAACATTCATGGCCGCCAAATGCCTGGCAATACGCAACCCCATATCCCTTTCCGGGAATACTACCCGGTCAACACCTATTTTTTCCAGCAGCTTGCCATGGAGGCTTGTTCTGGCTTTGGCCAGGATATACTTTGCACCCAGCTCCTTTAATATAAGGGAAGTCAGGATACTGGCCTGCAGATCAACACCTATACCGACCACAACAACGTCGAAATTGGTTATCCCCAGGGTTTTTAAGGTCTGTTCGTTGGTAGAATCAGCCTGGACAGCATGCGTCACCTTATCGGATAGCTCCTGGACTTTTTTTTCATCATTATCCACAATGAGAACGTCGTGACCCATTTCTGCAAGGGCCAGGGCCAGGTTGGAGCCAAATCTTCCGGCACCGATAACAGCAAAAGATTTTCGCTTCATTCTCAGAGCCATAAAAGGCTTTTCACCTCCCTTTTATCCAATAAGGATTCTTTCTTCAGGGTACCTTACACCCCTGGCCTTGAATTTTCTTGTAAGGGCATAGAGCATGGTTAACGGACCTAAGCGCCCGGCATACATGGTGATAATGAGTAAAGTTTTTCCCATAACAGTAAGGTCAGGGGTTATACCGGTACTTAACCCTACTGTTCCAAAAGCTGAAAAAACTTCAAAGGTAAGATCCAGAAAAGGTTTATTTTCTACAATAGTCATAGCAAAAACTATAAAAAATATCAAGAAGATAGAAATAAATATTATCGTAAGCGCCTTGAGGATGAGGGTGGAGGGAATACGCTTTTCCCAGAAAACCACTTCATCCGAGCCCTTGAGAAGCGCTCTTACAGCTCCTACGATAAGTGCAAAAGTGGTCGTTTTAACACCTCCACCTGTAGAAGCCGGTGAGGCCCCGATAAACATTAGTATTAAGATATAAAACAGGGAGGCAGGTTTTAGTGCCTCTGTGGGAACCACGTTAAAACCGGCAGTACGTGGCGTGGCAGCCGTAAACAGGGCCCTGAATATTTTACTTCCTACCTGCACATCTCCCAGTGTTGCCGGGTTATTATATTCCAGGAATAAGATGAACAAAGTGCCGGAGACAAGAAGAAAAACGGTAAATAATAACACCATTTTGGAGTGCAGGGAATACCTGGCCGGTTTTTTTCGCTGGAAGATATCCAGAATAACTGTAAACCCCAGCCCTCCAACAATAAACAGAGCCATGATTGTGCCGCTGACAAGGAAATCGTCGGCATATAGAGTCAGACCCTCAAAATCACCGATGAGATCAAAACCGGCATTGCCAAAAGCTGATATGGAATGAAAAACAGAAAATAAAAGGCCTCTCTTCCAGCCTAACTGGGGAAAAAAGCGAAAACCCAAAAAAATGCTGCCCAGCAAAATAGTTATAACCGCCATTTTGGCAATGGTGAGAATAAGATGTACTACCCCCTGGATGGAGTCCGTATTTAACGCTTCTTTGATAATGAGCCTGTCTTTTAAGGTTATATTTTTCCCGAGGATAACAAAAATCAATGTGGCTGAAGTCATAAAGCCCAGGGCGCCCCCCAGGATCAGGAACATAATTACCAGCTGGCCAAAAAGGCTGAAATAAGTCCCGGTATCAACCACAACCAGGCCTGTTACACAGACAGCGGATGTAGCCGTAAACAAAGCGTTGATAAAGCTGATTTCACCCGTTACGGTAGCAAAGGGCAGGGACAATAAAAAGGTTCCAGTAGCTATCATCAAGGCAAATCCCCCGGCAAGAAAACGAGCCGGAGATAAATTGACTAACTTGAAAAATCCCATAACTGCAACAGCTCCTCATCGGGCAAAAATAAGGATACTATTCATTAATAAAAAAGACGTTGATAAGAAAAAAGACCTATTACCTAGGTCTTCTCTCCCGGCCATAGGTTACTTTCCCTGAGCAACTTTTACCAGTGTGCTGAAAGCGGCAGGATCATTTATGGCCAGGTCGGCCAGCATTTTCCGGTTTACTTCAACGCCCGCTTTTTTAAGCCCGTTCATAAACCTGCTGTATGAAAGGCCGTTATTCCTGGCGGCAGCATTTATACGAGTTATCCATAATTTACGAAAATCTCTTTTACGGGCTTTGCGATCCCTGTAAGCATAGGTAAGGGATTTCATTACCTGCTGGTTTGCAACCTTGAAAAGTTTGCTTTTTGATCCAAAGTATCCTTTAGCCAGTTTAAGGATCTTCTTTCTCCTCTTCCTGGTTTTCACGCTATTTTTAACTCTGGGCATTTTATTTAACCCCCTATTTACGTTAATTTTATTAATAAGGCAATAATTTTTTTATTTTTTTCATATCGCTGTCATTAACCAGGGCCGCGCTGCGTAACCTGCGCTTCCTCTTGGGCGATTTCTTCTCCAGAATATGGCTATGGAAGGCACGATATCTTTTGACCTTTCCCGATTTGGTCTTTTTAAAGCGTTTAGCCGCCCCTCGGTGCGTCTTCATTTTCGGCATTTTAATTCCTCCTCTTTTTCAAATAAATTATCTGGGAGCCAGGATCATAACCATATTTCTTCCTTCAATGCGGGGCTCTTTTTCAACAATACTTACATTTTCAAGTTCCTTGGCCAGTTGTAAACAAAGTCTATTCCCCAGTTCCGGGTGAGTGATTTCCCTCCCACGGAACACTATGGAAACTTTAACCTTATCCCCGTCTTCCAAAAAACGAATACAATTACGCGCCTTAACCCTAAAATCATGGGATTCAATATTGGGTCTCATCTTAACTTCTTTAACCGTTATGGAACGTTGTTTTTTACGCGCTTCCTTGTCTCTTTTCCTTTGCTCGTATTTATACTTGCCAAAGTCCATAATCCGGCATACAGGAGGCTTTGCCTGGGGTGCGATATTAACCAGATCCAGGTTCTTTTCCTGAGCCAATCTTAGAGCTTCTTCCAGTAACATAATCCCCAGCTGCTCACCCTCAGTACCGACTACCCTGACATCTTTGGCCTTTATTTTTTCATTAATTAATAATTCCTTATTAATCTTAAAGCCACCTCCCGATTTTTCCATTAAAATATAAAAAAAGCAGGTAAAGGCCCCACCTGCAGAAATTTCAGCGTCTTGGATTTTATTGACCACAGACAACCCTGTTAACAGCTCTGAAAGCGTTCCAAGGTGAGAAGCTGGGGCTTCTACTTTATACGATAGTAAATATACCATAAAGGGAAATTCCCGTCAAACAGTTTTTGCTATTTTTTTTCATTTATCTCTTCTTTTATTTTTTCCACGAAAGCGTTCAGGGAAAGGATCCCCAGGTCCCCCCGTTCACGGTGACGAACCGCCACGGAATGTGCCTCAACCTCCTTATCACCGATTACAAGCATATAGGGAACCTTCTGCACCTGTGCTTCACGTATTTTGTAACCTACTTTTTCGCTACGATCGTCCATTTCCACCCTGACCTTCTCATGCCGGAGGAGGTCGTTTACCTCCAGGGCATAACCGCGCTGCCGGTCAGTTATGGGGATAACAATTGCCTGTACCGGAGCCAGCCATAAGGGAAAGGCCCCGCCGTAATGTTCAATTAACAGGGCAAAGAAACGTTCCATAGCGCCATAAACCACCCTGTGAATCATGGCAGGACGGTGTTTTTGCCCGTCTGGCCCTATATAGCTCAGGTCGAACTTCTCCGGCATCTGGAAATCAAGCTGAATTGTCCCGCATTGCCAGGTACGACCCAGCGAATCCTGTAAATGAAAATCTATTTTAGGTCCATAAAAAGCGCCATCACCTTCATTAATTTTATAGGGGATACCTCTTTTGTCCAAAACAGACTGCAGGGCGGAGGTGGCTTTTTCCCACATCTCATCTGATCCCATTGCTTTTTCAGGTCTGGTGCTAAGTTCTACATGATAGCTAAAACCGAAAACTTTATAAAAATGATCCACCAGCTCCATAACCCCGCCCACTTCGCTTTCGATCTGCTCGGGCAGCATGAAGATATGGGCGTCATCCTGTGTAAAACTGCGCACTCTCATTAACCCGTGCAGGGTGCCGGATTTTTCATGCCGGTGTACCAGGCCCATTTCTGCCATTCTTAAAGGAAAATCGCGGTAGCTGCGCATACCGGTTTTATAAATAAGCATTGATCCCGGGCAGTTCATGGGTTTAATGGCATAATCCTGCCCGTCTATTTTGGTAAAATACATATTTTCCTTATAGTGCTCCCAGTGCCCCGATTGTTCCCAAAGGCGCCTGTTTAATATTAGGGGCGTTTCCACTTCCAGGTAACCCGCTTTTTGATGTTCGTCCCGCCAGAATTTTTCCAGTTCACGCCGCACAATTATTCCCCGGGGATGATAAAAAGGAAAACCGGGGCCCTCTTCGTGAAAGCTGAAAAGATCAAGTTCCTTCCCCAGTTTACGGTGGTCTCTCTTACGCGCTTCCTCCAGGAAATGCAGGTATTCTTCCAGCATTTTTTGTTTGGGAAAGGCTGTACCGTAAATGCGCTGCAGCATGGGCTTATTTTCGTTACCACGCCAGTAAGCCCCCGCCAGGTTAAGTAATTTAAAAAAATTCAGCCTGCCTGTGGAGGGAAGATGAGGGCCAACACACAAATCAATAAAATCGCCCTGCCTGTAACAGCTGATCGTTTCTCCCTCCGGCAGGTCGGAAATTAGCTCCACCTTGAAATTTTCTCCCTTTTCTCTAAAGATTTTCAGGGCTTCTTCACGGCTTACCTCTATACGCTGCAGGGGTATATCTTCTTTAATGATCTGTTTTACCTGCTCTTCTATTTTTTCCAAATCATCTGGGCTTATAGGGGTTGTAAAATCAAAATCATAATAAAAACCGTTGCTTATGGGCGGACCAATCCCCAGGCGGACGTTGCCATAAAGTCTTTTCACCGCCTGAGCCATAACATGACTGGCCGTATGGCGATAGATTTCGGCGCCTTCCGGATCATCAAAGGTCAAAATTTCTAAAGAGGCATTCTCTAGCAACGGGGTGTTAAGATCAACAATTTTACCGTTTAAACGGGCTGCCAGGGCTTCTTTCTTCAATTTTTGATGAAGATCCCCCAGCATTTCCAAAATTGTTGTCCCGCGGGTTACCTCTTTTGAACCCCAATCCTTTATCCGGATAACTATTTTTTCGCCCGGACGATCACTACTTTCTTCCATTATTAGACCCCTCCGCCTTGTTTATAAGGTGCCTGGCACTTAACTTATTTACTTATTGCCTTCAGACCTTCGCTGCGTTATGGTGACATGGGTGACATGGGGACATCCTTCTAAAAGAGGTGTGTCCCCTTACCTTAAACCCGTCCCCATGGCTTCGCTTACTTATACTTTTTGCTGTAGTATTAACAATACCATCTTAAATCATAATGATTATATCCTGGCATGTCAAGGCCAGACACAAAAAGGAAATAAAAAACCCCTGTTCATTACAGGGGGATATTTAAATATTGGTGGGTCCTGTGCGGATTGAACGCACGGCCTCTTCCGCGTCAAGGAAGCGCTCTCCCACTGAGCTAAGGACCCTTCATTCCTTTGTGCTAAGAATTATTTTAACAAATAGTTTAAAAAAAAGCAAGGGTATGCCTTCACCTTTTTTTGTACATCATTTTTTTAGGAAAATTTCTAATGCTCCTTAATCGTAGGGCGAAACATATCCAGAGCTCCGAGCAAAATATGGGCCAGGCCAAAACCGGTAACCCCTGCCCCGAGCCTTTCATCATGGTCGGATAAAGAGTACCCCAGTAAAGTCACCAGGGCCCCCAGGCCGACTACAGACCAACTGGTCATTGAAGGGCTTCTCTGTTTTTTAAAATGATTCATAAACAACACCTTATAGCACCTCCTCAGGTATATATTTCCCTGAAAGAAGAGCTTAAACCCTGTAAAATAACGGAAAAATATTAAGCTTTAATCCTATCGTCTAACCAGTTAAGTGTTATACTCAGAAGATTACATATCCAACTGCCATGAGGTGATAACCCAAAACCAACCTAAACTAGCAAGAAATGGTGCTCTAAACATCCTAGTTGCTCCTTTCTACTCTTTTTAGTTATTTTCAGCAGAATGAAGGGTTTTCATTCATCTAACTGTATAGCTATCATTTTCCATGAGCAAACATACAAAATTCGGTTACGATAGAATTGTGAAGATATCCAAACTGCGTATTCCGGAGCCAATCGATCACCCATTCCGGAAACAACCGATCACTAATTCCACTGCAACCCGATCACCAATTCCGGACAAAATCGATCACCAATTCCGGAGTTAATCGATCAGCGATTCCGCTTTGAGCCGATCACTTTTTGCTTTTTTCCGGAATCGGTGATCGGGAGTTCCGGAACAGGCGATCGGAAACTCCGGAATATAGGAAGCGCCGCTGGATAACCCATAAGGCAGGTTTTTCCTTCTCCTTTCTGGAAACTGTTTTACAGCCAGCGAAGGGAGGGAAAAACCATGTCTAAGAAAAAAAGGAGGTTATCTATGCGCAAAATACAAGAAATCCTGCGTCTAAAAGAGGCGGGACTCAGCAACCGCCAGATCGCCAAAAGCGTAAATGTTTCACCCAGCACGGTCTCGGTACTTTTGAGCCAGGCCGAGAAGGCCGGTCTTTCCTGGCCTCTGCCGGAAGACCTGGACGAGACGGCTCTTACAGCCATGCTCTACCCCGGTACGGAAAAACCAGAGAATAGGCCGCTGCCGGACATGGAATGGATCCATAAGGAACTGAAGCGCAAAGGCGTGACCTTGCAGCTTTTGTGGGAAGAATACAAGGAACAGTATCCAGGCGGCTACCGCTACAGCTACTTCTGTGAACTCTACTACAATTGGCGTCAAAAACTGGACCCGCCCCTGCGCAAGGTTCACAGGGTCGGGGAAAAGATGTTTGTTGACTTTGCCGGCCAGACAGTACTCATCATTGACCCAAAAACAGGCCAGGAACTCCAGGCCTACATCTTCATTGCAGTACTTGGGGCCAGCAATTACACCTTTGCCCGTGCTGTGCTCTCGCAGGACCTGGAGAACTGGATATTGCTACACTGCCTGAGCTTTGAATACTTCAACGGGGTAGCAGAGGTCATCGTCCCGGATAATCCCCGTACAGCCGTAACCAGCCCCTGCCGTTATGAGCCAGTGTTGGTGGTAATCTAAATAGGGACACTTTTGGGCACTGAAAACAGGGCAAAAAAGGGCGTTTAAAATTCCCATTTATGGGCATTGAAAATTCCACGTTTTTGGGCAAATAAGGAGGAAAACCTTGTGCCCATGGTAAATCCTTCCTCATAATTTTGAGGAGGGAGAA
>JAGVAS010000039.1 GCA_020060185.1 Desulfovibrio sp.
ATATTCGAATTTGCAGTACTTCATGAACTTCATCCTAAAATCCCTTACTATGCTCATTTACTTGGTTTTAAAATTATTGGTTTGCGGAATGCCTGGTACGGCACACTGGATTTTTAGAGCGGGGCAGTAATCATCACCCTTCTCTCCTATGGAGGTGGAAGATAATTGCAGGAGTTATTTCATCTTACAGCCTTTTTTGAATATTTTCAGTGGCCTGCCCCCCTGTATCTTTTAGTTGGGGTCAGTCTAGGAATGCTTTTCGGTATCCTACCGGGGCTGAGCGGGGGAATGTGCCTGGCTTTGCTGCTACCGTTAACTTACAGTCTTAGCGCCGAACACGCTGTTATCCTGCTTATCGGGGCCATGGGTTCGGTTGCTTTCAGTGGATCTATAAGCGCCATTCTTATTAATGCTCCTGGAACAGGGCAAAGTGCCGCTACATGCTTTGACGGTTATCCTCTGGCAAGGCAGGGGAGGGCGGGTTATGCTTTAGGGGCTGCGGGTACCAGTTCGGCTTTGGGGGCCATTTTTGGGACAATTGTCTTAGTTCTGGTTCTTCCTGTAGGCCGTTATCTGGTGCTGGCTTTTTCCTTTCCGGAATATTTTATGATGGCTATGGCTGGCTTGAGTGTAATCATCATAGTTTCACAACAGGCGATATTGAAGGGGTTTACTGCTGGTATACTGGGGCTTGTCTTTTCATCTGTCGGCTCTGACCCCATTACAGGCGCCGTAAGATTTACTTTTGGTGTAGATTACCTTTGGGACGGTATTAATACAATAGCTGCATTGATTGGGCTTTTTGCCTTAGCAGAGCTGGTGGACCTGTTTGTCAGGAAGGAAGCTATTACCAGAAGAGAAATGTTTGAAGGCAGGCTGACAGATGTGTTTGCAGGAGTTAAGGCTGTATTCAAACATTTCGGGGTATTTTTACAAGCTTCCATAATCGGTACTGTCATTGGACTAATTCCCGGTGTTGGGGGTTCCGTAGCAAATTTTATCGCTTATATCGCTGCAAGGCAAACGAGTAAAGAATCACACAAGTTTGGACAAGGTGATATCAGGGGGGTAATTGCACCCGAGGCTGCTAATGATGCCAAAGACGGGGGTGCCCTTATTCCTACTCTGATCTTCGGGATTCCGGGGAGTGTTATGATGGTTATTGTGCTGGCATCGCTAATACTTCACGGTATAACACCGGGACCAAGGTTGATGTTAGATCATCCCTCATTAATCGTTGTCCTTATCTATACTCTGGTACTTTCCAATATTCTTTGTTCGTCCATAGGTTTGCTTGCAGCCAGGTATTTAAGCAGGGTCACCATTCTCTCGCCCGGTGTGCTGGTCCCCGCAGTCCTGACTATAGCCGTTATCGGGATTTATGCCATGAGGGGGATACATGGCGATATAATTACAGCTCTGGGTTTCGCTGCTTTGGGATACGTCATGAAACGCTTGGATTACCCGCGCATTCCCCTCATAATTGCCTTAATGCTCGGAGGGCTGGCTCAAAAAACTTTTCACCAGACGATGATCTTATGGGGAATAAAGGGCTTTTTTCTTAGGCCTATTTCTCTGGGTATGTTTGTTTTTATAGTTTTACTGGTAACTATTTCGTTGATAAAAGGTCAAAAGGCTGGTGATGCTGCTTGAAGGGCAAAAAAACGAAAGAGGAGATCTTATTTCTCATCATTTTACTGCTTTTTATGCTGGTAATTACCTGGTCATCTTTTTCTTACAAACCAGCAGCGAGACTGATACCCCTGGCACTGGGAGTTACAGGCCTGTCCATAGTATGTTTACAGCTGTTAATGTTGTTTTCGCCGGTAATTTCCAATAAACTAAAATTTTTAAAAACAAGCCAGCTTGGTTCCCAGAGTGTGGGCAGCCCTACAACTGTCACTGCTGGAATGGCTGCCGATAAATCCATCCAATTAAAAACTAAGTGGCTTGATGTTTTACGTTTTTTCGCCTGGTTAATCGTATACCTGCTTCTTCTGTATGTGAATCCTTTACTTGCGGCCTTGGCGTTTCTGATCCTGTTTTGTATTTTTGAAAGTAAATTGTCTTTTAGTCTTACTATCAAATTGTCTTTGGGTATTGGTGCTTTTTTATATACACTATTTGGGATTTTCCTACGTATTTTCTAAAAATTTTATTAATGAAAGGGAGGGTGTTTAAGGTGAAAAGTAAGGTAATAGTGTTTCTGATTGTTGTTGTTGTGGCAGGGCTGTTGGGAGGTTGTGCTCCGAGCAATACCACTGGTGCTGTCGGAGAAGTACAGGAAAAACAGGCTGCAGAGACTGTTGAAGATGTTAGAATGCCAATTGTGCAGGTACAGCCTTTGGGTGTTACTTTGAAAGCTAAAGAAAAGATCTTGTTTGCTGGAGTTGGCTTTCCTCCAAATAGTGACATTAACGTTTACATTACAATGGGGCAGGCAGTAAGCAACATCTGCTACCAGTTAGGTAATCCAAAGACAAATGAAGAAGGAGCATTTACTGCTGTATGGGTGCTGGATAAAGGGGAAGTTGGATTGTTAGAGCCAGGTGTGCATGATGTTCCTGTGTTTGTTGAAGGAGACAACAGAATTGCCTATGTGCCTATAGTTTTTATAAAGGAGGAGAAAAAGGAGTAGAAGTAATTACCCTACCTTCTTAATATTATTGTTAATCTAGACCAGCCCCGGCCTCAAGAGTTTTTGTGCCAAAGTGTAACTTCTGGAGGCTGAGGGTTGGTTGCCTTTTTTATTTCCTTACAGATTTTACACGAATTAAACCAGATGTTAATGTGGAGGTCAAAAATATATGAATGTCAGGCTGTTATTGAAGCGTTGAAAATAGAAGGGGTGCGTTTTGTATTTGGATTACCTGGAACAACAATTATGCCTTTACTGGATGCCCTTTATGATGAACCAAGTATTCGTTATATTACTGTGAGGCATGAGCAAGCAGCTGCTCATATGGCAGACGGCTATGCCCGGGGTTCAAATCATGTTGCTACGTGTATGGCTTCGAGGGGGCCGGGTGCGGCCAATATGACTGTAGGACTCTACAATGCTTATGCAGAATCAATTCCGGTTTTGGCCATAATTGGGCAGGTAGCCGATTCCATTTACTACCGTGACAGCTTTGAGGAACTTGACCTAATGAGTTTTTTTAAGCCCATTACAAAATGGTCGGCAGAAGTACACAGGGTGGAGCGGATACCGGAATTAATGCAGAGGGGTGTAAGAACCTCACTGACCGGAAGACGTCGCCCGGTAATGATTTCTTTACCTCTTGATGTTCAAACCAAGGGATGCGCAGGTATTTTTCCTTTAAGCCCGGGACATATTTTTCACCTGCAGGGGAGCCATGGGTTGGGAACTTCCGGCAGCTATGGGCATAAAGCTGTCACGGCCTGAAAACCTTGTCATTCATATTACGGGAGATGGCGCTTTTTGGATGGTGGCACAGGATCTAGAAACTGCAGTCCGCGAAGATATTCCCATAATTAATGTTGTCATTAATAACTTTTGTTTTGGAAACACAAGAGATAGGCAGGAAACTGCACATAAGGGACGGTACATTGGTGTTTTTTATCAAAATCCGGACTTTGCCCAGTTCGCCCAACTTCTTGGAGCTTATGGCGAACGGGTGGAGAAAGCTTCACAATTTGCCCCTGCTTTAGAGCGGGCGTTCCAATCCGGCCGTCCTGCCGTAATAGACGTGATTCAGGATGTATGGGACGGGAGACCCCCTGGTTCACGTATTCCTGTTGCAAAGTAAATATAAAGAAAACACAATAATGTTTTGTTGTTTCCAACCATACAAAAATATTGAGATGGTTATAAGGAGGCAATAAGATTGACAGGATTAAAATCTTTTTTTAGAATAGCTTGCGTTCCCGGCGATGATGCAGGGCCCGAGGCGATGGAAGCAGCCCTAAAGGTTTTGGAAAATGCGGTTTCCTATTTTCCTGAAGTAAATTTAGAATTTGTAAAAATCGATCTTGGTTTTAATAGATATCAGCGCACAAAAGAAACTGTTAAAGCTTTTGGTACAAAATTTGGTGGTATTTGCGAGGAAACAATAAACACTATCGAAAACACCGATGCCATGCTTTATACTGCCGTAGCCGGAGCACGGTTTCAGCCGTTAGGTTTAAGGACTCCTTATGCGTATCTTCGAAGGCACTTTAACACTTTTGCAGAAATTAGGCCTTATAAAAGTTATCCCAACGGTTTGCCTAAAGATAAGAACGAATACGAACTGCTGGGAGCCGAATTTATTCTCCGTCATGAAAAAATGGAGATAGCAGAAAAAATGAGTTTGGTTGGCCCCATTGCCAGGGTAAAGCCTTCAGACCATCTTTTCATGCCAAACCGCTGCCTGAAAGAGGGTTTGACCTTCAAACCCGATCCTTTTACAGATGAACAAATTTTGGTCATAAATACACCAAAAGGCGTTCTATTAATTTTAGGATGTACTCATAATGGGCTCGAAAATACAGTTAATCAGGTCAGGGAAATAATGCATGAAGAAAGAATTTATGGTATTGTTGGTGGCTTACACCTGTGTGATACCAGTATACCAAAACTGAAAGATTTAGCCTTGTGGTTAAAGAAGCTAGGTGTAGAAGTCCTGGTGTGTGGGCATTGTACTAGCTTTGAAGCAGCAGCAATATTTTATCAAATTCTGGGAGATAAAGTGGTTTTTAATTATGTAGGCAAAAAAACAACGGTGGAATTATAGTCTTTATGTCTTAAAGGCATTATTTGGGAGCATTGCGAAGTAAATCAAAGTTTATAGATGGAGGTGTAATGAAAGGCATGCTGGTTCTTACAAATGAAGAAATCGAAAAAATGCTTACTATGCAGGAATGCCTGGATATTTTGGAAGAGATGTATCGGGATTTGGCTGATGAACAGGCTTTAGAGGTATGGCGCGTTGATAACGTCGTTCCCTGCAGCTATGAAGATGGCTACTATGCTTTTAAACATATGGGGGGAGGATGGCTCCGGCATAAGATTATGGCTTTACGTCTTAACTCCGATATTATTACTCATCCAAATATTGGAGGAAAAATCAGGCGGGTAAAAATACCGCTGGCTAAGGGGCGTTGGGTCGGCCTGGTACAACTTTTCAGCACGGAAACCGGTGAATTGCTGGCTATGTTTCCTGACGGGGTAACACAGAGAATGAGGGTGGGGGCCACTAACGGCTTGGGGATCAAATACCTGGCACGGGAAGATGCCTGCTGTGCTGGTTTAATCGGCAGCGGATGGCAGGCCGGGGCTCAACTTCTGGCTCTCCTGGCGGTACGGCCTGTTAAAGAAATTAAGGTTTACAGCCTGCGAAAAGAAAAACGTGAAGCGTTTGTAGAGGAAATGTGCCTTAAA
>JAGVAS010000019.1 GCA_020060185.1 Desulfovibrio sp.
CCCCGCGGCGATACTTAAGCCCTCCACCGTATGATAAAGGTAAGGCTCATCTTCCTTTTTGACGGGGTGGGCGCCGGCCATGGAGGTGACAACACCCTGCCCGGCATAATAGCTGATAAGCAGGATAAATACGGAGATTACGGCAGCAACGATAATGCCAAAGAAGGGATCTCCCATGTACCAACCCAGGGCGTACCCTGCCGCCAGGAAAAGCAGGGCAAAGAAGAAGAAGAGGAAAAAGGTGCGTCTCCGGTTAGCCTTGATATGCCCGTAAATAGGCATTAACATCTCTTATCACCTCCAGCAGCTAGAATTCCACTTTTACCGCTTTTCTCGCCGCTTCTTCCTCAACCTGGAAATAATCCCGGGGAGTAAATTTAAAAGAACCGGCCAAAATGTTGGTGGGAAAGCGCTGGATTGCGGTATTGTATGCCATAACCGTGCGGTTGTAATGCTGCCGTGCGTAAGCGATTTTGCTTTCGATGCCGGCAAGCTCCTCCTGCAGCAGCTTGAAGTTTTCATTGGCCTTTAATTCCGGGTAGTTTTCGGCCACAGCAAAGAGGGTTTTCAGGGCTCCACCGAGCATATTTTCGGCCCGGGCATTTTCCTGGACGCTGGTGGCGTTCATCCAGGCAGAGCGTGCCCTGGTTACATTCTCCAGCACTTCTTTTTCGTGTTTAACGTAACCTTTTACCGTATTGACCAGGTTGGGAACAAGGTCATAGCGCTTTTGCAGCAGGGTATCGATATTGTGCCAGGAATTATCAACAATGTTGCGTTTTGCTACCAGGCTGTTGTAACCGGCGATGACATAAATGACCAGGAACACCACAATAGCCAGGAAAATGTAAAAGGGTTGCATTTTGAAAAAACCTCCTATCTCAGCAAAATAATATATACTTGTTTTATATTATTCTCCCTGCCCGCCTTATATCCTTGTTTTATTATGGAAGGATTTTTATACAACTCATTAAAGAATATTGCTCCTTATGGAACTTGTAAAAAGTTTGCTATTATTTAAAAAATAATCTTGACAAAGTTATACAGCATTACTATAATTATTTTAGAGCAAAAACAGACGTCTGTTAGCTTAACTAAATGGAAAAAGATTTATATTAATTGATATTTTAGTTATTAAAAATTTGTAATCACAAAAATAATTATGAAAATAAGGAGGCAACTAAATGGCTTATCAAGACTTGCGAGAATTTATGGATTATTTAAGAAAGAATGAACATTTAGTGTATCTAGAAAAGGAACTGGAAAATGGCTTCGAAATTTCTGCTCTTACCTGGGAATTGGCTGAAAGGCAGGGTCCCGCAGTAGTCTTTAAAGCTAGGGGTTATGATATACCGCTTGTAATGAATGTTCATGGTACTCTGGAACGTAATTGTATGGCACTGGGTCTTGAACCGGGAGAAAGTGATAAAGAAAATTTTTTAAAAATCCGTAACAGAATTGCCGAAGTGTTAGAAACCAAAAATAAATGGCTCAAAACAGTTATGATCAATAATGCTCCTTGCCAGGAAATTATTATGGTTGGAGATGAAGTAAATTTATATAAATTACCTGTGTTTAAATGGAGCCCCCTTGACGGAGGCCCGTATATTACCATGACAAATATCATCACAAAGGATATGTCCGACCCTAAAAACGGGTTAAATTCAGGAATGTACCGCGTCATGATTCATGATGAAAAAACTACTGGAGTAATGTGCTGTAAAACTCAGGATATTGGTATTCATGTCGGTCTTGCCAGATCCAAAGGCTTAAAGAAAATGCCCCTGGCTATAGCTTTAGGTGTTGATCCAGTTATAAACATAGTTTCAACTACAAAAATGGCTTCCTTTGCTGATGATGAGTTTGAATTAGCGGGAGGACTGCGCGGTGAACCTGTGGAAATGGTCAGGTGCAAAACCATTGACCTGCAGGTACCGGCGTATGCGGAGATTGTCCTTGAAGGTGAGCTGGATATCGATCCCAGAAATGCTCGTATTGAAGGGCCTTTTGCTGAATGGATGGGGTATTATGAGGAACCGATGATGCTTCCACAATTTCATGTAACAGCAATTACCACAAGGAAAGATCCCTTTTACCAGGGATGTATTCTGGGGCACCCTAATAATGAAGGAGAAATTATCAGGATGCCGGCTATTCAGGCTAACAACTATAATGTGTTGAAAAGTACGGTTGTTGGTTTTAGAGAATTCTGGGCACCTCATAAATCACGTGGCTATAAAGTTGTAGTACAGATAAGTAAGCGGTTTCCGGGATGGGGTAAACAGGCTGCCCTGGCTGCTCTTAGTACCGGGCAGGGGATGGCTGCAGCCAACTATGCTGTTGTTGTCGATGAAGATATCGATATTTTTGACCAGGAAGCTGTTGACTGGGCTATTGCTACGCGCATGGATCCTGCCAAGGATGTAATTATTATCCCCGAAATGGGTGTTTATCCCCTTAACCCCGCAGCTTCCAGAAGGGAAGATGTAAATCCGGAAACTGGTTTTACTGAATATTCCTATATCGGCAAGATGGCTATCGATGCTACTAAAAAAATTGCTTCAGAAAACCGTCGATCTACGGGTGCGCCCGTATTACCTGATGAGAATGCGTTGGCAAAAGTGAAGGCTAATTGGGAGGGTTATGGGTTAAAAAAATAGTAAATGCAGACAGAGAAAATGATGAATTTTTAAAGAAAAACATGGAATAAGGTGAATCATATGAATACAATTGTAACCAATTACCCCTCTCCTCCAGCAAGCCAGGCCATTGAAAGGGCTGACCGTAAAACTATTATCTCCATACAAAACATAGGTTTTCAACGTCTTCTTCATTCTGCCTGGGAAAGGATCCCTTTTTATCGGCGTATTTGGCAGTCAGCAGGGGTAGATATTTCCCTAATAAAGGATCTGAAAGATATCATAAATCTTCCTATAATTACCAAAAAGGATCTGGAACAAAGCTTGCGAGATTATCCCCCTTTTGGTGACTATCAGGGGGATTACCCCTGCTACAGAATTCAGGCAAGCGCTGGTTCTACCGGTTATCCCAAGCCTATCTTTCACACATCTCACGATTGGGATATAATCACTAATTTTTGGGCAAGACGTTTGGCAGCGCAGGATGTTCGGAAAGGGGATATGGTGCAGATTGCTTTTACCTATGCCCTCTTTATACCCGCATTTACCTCCACTGAGGGAGCTTTAAAAATAGGTGCTACAATTATCCCCACGGGAAGTGGGGCAGTAACGGCTAGCGAACGACAAGTTGAAATTGCTCACCGCTGGGGTACTACGGTTGTAGGTACAACAGGGGCATATGCTCTGCGTCTGGCTGAAGTGGCTGAAAAGATGGGTTATGATCCGAAAAGGGACTTTAAGATCAGAGTAATGTTTCATACAGCCGAGCCACTTACAGAAGAGATGCGGGCAAGAATTGAGGCAAAATGGGGCTGCAAGTCTTACAATAATTACGGTTCGGTAGAGACAGGAGCACCTGCCTGGGAATGCTGCGAACAAAATGGCATGCACATCAATGAAGATGGGTATTATTTTGAAGTAGTGGACCCTGAAACCGGGCAACCGCTTCCGGACGGAGAACAGGGCGCACTGGTAGTGACTTCTCTTTTCAAAGAAGCTGCGCCGGTAATCCGCTACATGATCGGTGACATTGCCACAATAATTGATGAGCCCTGTAAATGCGGGTGCACCTTACGTCGTATTGTCAAGGTTGCCGGCCGGCTTGATGATATGCTTAAGTTTAAGGGTGTTACCGTTTATCCCACATCAATCGAAAGCGTTTTACATCGCCTACAGGAGGTGGGTGATGAGTACTGTATTATTATTGATAGTGTTGACGGACAGGATCAGGTCATCCTCCGAGTAGAGACAATTTTTAAAGGAGAACAGCTGGACCAGCTGCATCATAAGCTGCAGCAGGCGTTGAAGGTACATATAGGGGTTCAAATTCCCATTGAGTTTTGCTCTCCTGGAGAACTACAAAAAGAATTGAATGTAGACCAGAGAATCAAATCCCGCAGAGTTGTTGATCGCCGCAAGTAGTAGAAAGAATAGATAAAATGACTTTTAAAAAATGAGGGAAGGGGAGGAAGTTATGAGTAAAGACATGCGGACCTGGATAGCACAGTTGGAAGCTGCGGGGGAAATAATGGAAATTAGTAAACCAGTAGATCCTCTAAAAGAGATGGGTGCTCTCCTCTGGCAGTCCAGGGAAAAAGCACTTTTATTCAATAATTTAAAGGGATACCCGGGTTGGCGGGCTCTGGGGCAGGCTCCCGCCAATCTAAAACACGCGGCTCTTGCCTTTGAAACGGAATTAGAAAACCTGGTTTTTACTGTAGCAGAAAAAATGAAGAGACGTTTTGTGCCAGAACAGGTAGAAACTGGACCGGTAAAGGATGTAGTATTAAAGGGAAAAGAAGTGGATCTCTCCCGGCTTCCCATACATATTGGGGGTACCAAGGATGCCGGGGCCTTTATTACTGCCGGACTGTGTATTACCAAAGATCCTGAAACAGGAATAAGGAATATGAGCTTCCACCGCTTGCAGGTTAAGAGGCCTAATAGGACTGGAATACTGCTAGTTCCCAGGCACACAAGTATAAACCTGCAAAAATATGAAGCAAAAAATGAACCCATGCCTATAGCTATTTTTATCGGACACCATCCACTTTATTATATGGCTGCGGCTACTACCGGTCCCTACGAGATGGATGAGCTGGAGCTGGCTGGTGGCCTGTTAGGAGAGCCTGTAAAGACAGTAAAGTGCGAAACCATCGATATGGAAGTTCCCTGCGATGCAGAAATCGTCCTGGAAGGCCACGTATTACCCGGCTATCGCGAAGACGAGGGTCCTTTTTCCGAATTTCAGGATTATTATATTTCGGGAACGGGGAAAAACCCGGTAATTGAGTTCCAGGCCGTTACCATGCGTAAGGATGCTATTTACAAAAATTTACAAAACGGATCGGAGATGGAAGGCTGTATTTTTCACAAGGTACCCATGGGAGCGGCGATTTATGACCGCATCCGTACTGTGGGCGGCTTTGCAGACATAAAAAACGTATTAGTTCTACCGGGAATATTCGGTTTAGTTGTACAGATGACTCCCCGTTTCTATGGGGAGGCAAAAAATATCCTCATGGCAGCACTGTCAAGTGAATATCTTCATCCCAAAGTGGCCATTGCCGTTGACGATGATGTAAACATTTTTAACTACTGGGAAATCCTCTGGTCTATAAATACACGTGTTAACCCGGAAGAAGATATTGTGATCCTGAATGGAACCAGGATTCATTCTATGGATCCTACAGCCAAAGAGCTTTTTCCTCCCGGCACTCCTTCCTGGCAGCGGGTGGGTGGAAAGGTGATTATCGATGCCACCAAACCTCCCCTCTCTGATCCCGAAGCCCGCGCTATTTTTGAACGTATTCTGCCGATGGGGCATGGTAATGTCCGCTTAGATGACTTTATTTAATATTAAAACAAAATAATCGGGTTTTAAAATTTTTAAGGGGGTGACTATATTAATAAGACGAAATATTTTAAGCAGAATATATTTTTTGAAAAAAGGGAGGATCTACTATGATAAAGTTTAAGAGATCTCTAGTGGCAGGTATTTTAGTGACAGCTTTATTATTTATTTCAATTATTTCAGGTTGTGGACAACAGGTAAAAGAACCGGGAACCCAACCCGCCAAGGAGCCTTCTGTTCAGCCTACTAAAATTGATATAAGGTGGGGTACCATTACAGCTGGTGGAGCCTGGCAGGTAATCGGCAGTGCTATGTTAGAAGATATTAAAAAAGCCAATCCGAATATAACCGGTTCAATCCTGCCTAGCACCACTTCGGGAAACGTGGTAGGGGTACATGAAGGACAATTTGAAGTAGGTTTCAGCCTTACTGATACCACTGCTCAAGCCTGGCAGGGGGAAGGTTATTTTAAAGATAAGGGGCAGATCAGGGATATTCGTAATCTGGCTGCTCTTTATCCCCAGGCGACCCATATTGTGGTCTGGGCTGATTCGAATATTAATTCTATCGAAGATCTAAAAGGAAAACGTGTTAGCCCGGGTGCCAAGGGACTTTCTTGCGATCTGCAGTCCCAGCGATTATTGAAGTTATATGGGATGTCCTATGATGATATGACGGTCCAGTTTCTTTCCTTTGATGATGCGGCTCAACAGATGATTGACCGGCACCTTGATGCATTACTTTTTGTTACTGTTCCTTTTCCTTTTGCTTCAGTAATTAATGTGGGCTCTCAAAGGCCTATTCGCTTATTGCCTATTCCTGCGGACAAAGTAGCAGAACTGGCAAAATTTCCAGGGGTAGAGCCATATACTTTGCCGGGTGGATTATATCAGGGAGTAGATCATGCAGTTGAAGGAATTGCCGTTAGGGCACATATTATTGTACGTGAAGACTTCCCTGAAGATGTGGCCTATAGTATGGTTAAAACTATAGCCGAAAATTTCGAGCGTTATCCAGGTGTCCTGAAAGCCATGTCCTATGCCCGGCTCGAGGATATGGCCATGGATACGGGAATTCCTATGCACCCGGGTGCAGAGCGTTATTATCGTGAACGTGGATGGATAAAGTAAAAAACAATTAAGGATGTCTTCATTGCTTCTGCACCCCTTAAAAGGGGTGCAGAAGTATGACGTTTTAAAACTAAAAGGCGGTTTTCAATAAAAAAAAGGGGGAGGTTTCACGTTGAACTCAACTAACCGCCAGTATTTTGTTACTTTGATAGGAGTTACCCTGGCCTTATTTCATCTCTATACTGGACTCTGGGGCAGCCTGGATGCCCTGAAACAGCGCTCTGTACACCTGGGTTTGGGTCTTGTACTGGTTTTCATAATATATCCTTTAAGTAAAAAAGATAAATCACGCTTTAGTTTTTTAGATTATTTTTTGGCAATTGCTTCTGTTGTTGTTACGGCTTATCCTTTATTCCGCTATACATGGATAACGGCAGAGAGGTTTAGTCTGCTTACGCCAATGAGCAGCCTGGAAAAGGTTTTAGCAATATTGGCCATTCTGCTTGTTCTGGAGGCGGTTCGCAGGGTAATAGGAAATGGTCTCCTGGTTGTAGTCCTGTGCTTTATAGGTTATTTTTTTATAGGACCCTTTTTGCCAGGGGGACTCCGTTCCGTATCCTTAATATGGACACAGCTGCTTGATTTCCAGTACCTTTCCACAGCAGGCATTTTTGGTATCCCTTTAGGAGTGTCTGCTAATGAAATTGCCCTCTTTATTATCTTTGCTTCCATTTTAATAAAAAGTGGGGGCTCAGCATTGATGAACAACCTGGCCATTTCCCTGGCCGGACGTTCTCCAGGAGGGCCGGCTAAGGTTGCTGTGCTGGCCAGTGGTTTAATGGGAACTATTTCTGGTAGTGGAACCGCTAACGTAATGACCACGGGTAGTGTAACTATTCCTATGATGAAGAAAACAGGTTACTCTGCACATTTTGCCGGAGCAGTAGAAGCGGTAGCTTCCACCGGGGGGCAAATAATGCCCCCGGTAATGGGTGCTGCAGCCTTTGTTATGTCA
>JAGVAS010000031.1 GCA_020060185.1 Desulfovibrio sp.
ATATTCGAATTTGCAGTACTTCATGAACTTCATCCTAAAATCCCTTACTATGCTCATTTACTTGGTTTTAAAATTATTGGTTTGCGGAATGCCTGAATAGGCACCAGCAGCCGAAAACCTGAAGTTCTCCCTGCAACTTGTAACAGCTTCGACAACTATTTCATATCTAAAAGATTTTTTGCATAAATATTAAAAAGTATAAATAAAGGATTTGATTAAATGAAAAGTATCTTATTTATAAGCAAAAAAAAGCTAAAAGCCCTTTTGTTACTTCCTGCATCATTTTTGGTTCTATATATTGTTTATACCTTTCTTCTGCCTTATGCCCTGCCCATAATTGCCCGGCAGGCCAGGCTGGTTCCCATTTATTACGTCGACACCACGAAAAAAAAAGCGGCGTTTTCCTTTGATGCCAGCTGGGGTGCAATTTACACTCCCACCATCCTGGAGATCCTGCGTGAAAATAACATTAAAACCACCTTTTTTCTCACTGGCTTCTGGGTGGAAAAGTACCCGGACTTGGTGAAAAAGATCGTTGAAGAAGGCCACGAAATCGGCAACCACACCTACAGTCATCCCCACCTTAACAGCCTTTCCGAAGATCAGATCAAGACCGAGCTTGAAAAGGTCGGCAGTATGATCTTCGAGCTTACGGAGAAACAGCCGGACCTCTTCCGCCCGCCTTTCGGCGAGTACAGCAACAAGGTTATCACGGCGGCGGAAAAGTGCGGCTACCATACCATCCAGTGGAGCATCGACTCCCTGGACTGGAAAGAACTGGGCAAGGAACCCATGGTCAAAAGGGTAACAGAGAGCCTCCATCCCGGAGCCATTATCCTCTTCCATAACAACGGAAAGTACACGGCAGAAGCCCTCCCCGAGATCATCGCCTATGTAAAAGAAAAAGGCTACGAAGTAGTGCCCATTTCGGAACTGCTCTATAAGGACAATTATTACATAGACAGCAACACGGGAGCCCAGATTAAGAAGCCCCTCCAGGAGTGACCTTATCACGGATATTATGAATTTGCCTTAATACAATGGTAAGGTTCAATATGCACCATACAATGTTTTACCTTGTAATCACCATTTTCAATCTTATCATGAACTTTCTCTGCAATGTCATGCCCTTCTACTACTGACAATGTACTTACTACAGCTACTTCAACATCTACAAATAATTTATTGACATGTACCCTGGTTTTTAGTTTATTTATATGGATTACGCCTTCTACCCCCATGATGTCAGCTTTTATATTTTCAACAGTTTCCTTATCGCCAGCATGATCAACAAGCTGGTTTACAGATTGCATGTAAATATTTATAGATACTTTAACTATTAATACACAGATTATTAAAGAAGCAATCGGGTCAAAAATTTTGTAACCGAGTCTTGCTCCTCCGATGCCGATTAATGTTCCAAAAGAAGAAAATGCATCTGAACGATGATGCCATGCATCAGCTAGCAATGCGGCACTCTCAATTTTTTTTGAACCTTTAAATGTATAACGGTACATCCATTCCTTAACAATAATGGATAATATTGCAGCATATAAGGCAATAACTCCAGGTCCTTCATAATTTCCGGTTTGAATCCTTTGGAGACCGTTGTAACCTATAGCAAGAGCTGTAACAAGCAAAATCCCCGCAAGTATTTTCGCGACAACAGGTTCCATTTTTTCATGCCCGTATGGATGGTCATCATCATCCGGTTTTTTAGCCATGTGCAAACCGATCATAACAGCAACCGTGCTAATCACATCAGAAAATGAATGAATCGCATCAGCTACCATTGCACCGCTCCGGCCTATAATACCGGCAAATAATTTTACAGATGACAGGACTATATTCCATACAATTGTAACTTTTGAAATTTTATTTCCAATTTTTATACGTTCCTGTGCATTCATAACATTCATCTCCAAAGAGTTCCTAAAAATCTGAGCACCGCTTTTAACACTAACATCATTCTAACACAGATCTAACATTTTTTTAATAAAATTATAAAGAGCAGAGGAAATGTTTTTAACTCTGACTTTTTCATCTATCATGTTCAACATTCCCTAAAGCTTTTCCTCGCCTTTTTCTATCCACCGGTCAAGAAGTATTGATAATTTCTATTTCCCTCAGGGCCAGGCCTTGCATTATAATTAACGACAGTGAAACAGGAAAAGAGCTACATAAAAGGTGAGTCACCAGATAATTTAATCTGGTAAAGAGAATTTATGGAAAAGAGGTGTAAGTAAATGAAAGAAAAGTATCCAATTATTATTGCAGGAGTTTTGTTCGGTATTATAGCAGTTTTTCTGGTTTTACAGGGCAACCCTGCCAATATGGGCTTTTGTATCGCCTGTTTCCTCAGGGATATAGCCGGTGGGTTGGGGTTGCATCGCGCTGCCGTGGTTCAGTACCTGCGCCCGGAAATAATGGGACTGGTGCTGGGAGCTTTTTTAACCGCCCTGAAATTCCGCGAGTTTAAGTCCAGGGGCGGCTCCAGTGTCCTGCTGAGGTTTACCCTGGGTGCCTTTATGATGATGGGTGCCCTTATTTTCCTGGGATGCCCCCTGCGTATGCTGCTGAGAATAGCCGGGGGAGATTTTAATGCCCTTGTAGCCTTGCCGGGATATATTTTCGGTATATGGGTGGGGACACTATTTTTAAAACAAGGTTATACCCTGGGCCCGGCTACGGAACAGCCGCAGAGCAATGGTTTAGTAGGGCCTTTTCTGTCCCTGGGATTGCTGCTGCTGGCCTTTACGGCACCTGCTTTTATTTTTTTCAGTGCGGAAGGCCCCGGTTCCATGAGGGCACCGCTGCTCATTTCCCTGATCGCCGGACTTTTGACAGGTTTTGTAGCCCAGCGCTCCAGGCTTTGTACCATGGGCGCTTTCCGAGATTTGCTCCTCTTCAGGGATTACCACCTTTTCTCCGGCATTGCCGCCCTTTTTGCTGTTGCCCTGGCAGGGAACTTAATCTACGGTTTCTTTAACCCCGGCTTTTCCAGCCAGCCTGTAGCTCACACTCAAGCCATATGGAATTTCCTGGGGATGGGTATTGTCGGCCTAGCGGCCGTCCTGGCCGGAGGCTGCCCTCTGAGGCAGCTGATACTTACCGGAGAAGGAAACGCCGATGCAGCCGCTACAATCCTGGGAACTATTTTTGGGGCCGCGATCATGCATAATTTCGGCTGGGCAGCCAGCCCCAAGGGGGTAACCGCCGGAGGCCAGGCTATGGTAGTAGTTGTCTGGATTTTACTGCTGATAATCGCCTTTGCCGTTACCAGACAGGCAGTGAAAACCTCTGAAAAAAAGAAAGCAGGGGTTTCCACCGGTTTTCAAGGGTAATATGCATTTTTTTGCGACAAATTGCTAAATAAGTGCTATACTAGAGAAAGGAGTGCAGGTCATGAAGAGCAAATTTGTTGACTGTTCCGGTTTATCCTGCCCGGAACCGGTCATTCAGGCCAGAAAAGCCATGCAGGAACCCGGAATTAATGAGGTAAAAGTAAAGGTGGACAGCACCGTAGCCCGTGATAACGTCTCCAGGTCGGCTAAAGCCCTGGGCTGGCAGGTGCAGGTAACTACAGAAAATGATAGTTATCTTCTTACCCTAACGCGCTAATTACTAATATAAATCCAAAGCTGGCTAAAAAAAGAAATGACCTTTTATAAAACTTTAAGAGATATTATATAAATTAAGATTATAAAACCTATACCATACTTGATGACAGGTAGTGTAAATAGCTCTATTCTAGTTTCAGGATCTTTTAGGATTTCGTAACGAAAGGATTAATATTTTATGGATTTTCACCAGCTGAGGGTTTTTTTAGAAGTAGCCAGGCAGAAAAGTTTTTCCCGTGCCGCCGAAAATATTTTTTTAAGCCAGCCCACCATAAGCGCGCATATCAAGACACTGGAAAATGAGGTGGGGACACCTCTTCTGGACCGCAGCCAGAGGGAACTGCAGCTGACCGAGGCGGGGAAGATACTTTTTCAATATGCCCAGGAGCTCCTGGAAATAAAGGAAGAGGCACTCTCCGCCATTCAGAAAGAATACAAGATTGTCAAAGGGCACCTGGAAATTGCTGCCAGCAGCGTTCCCGGTGCTTATCTTTTGCCCGGGTTATTAAAATCCTTTCACCGGGAATACCCCGGGGTTACCTTTTCCGTCCTTTTACGCGATACCAAACAGGTTTTGCAGAGCATAAAGGATTATACTTATGACCTGGGGTTTACCGGAGAACCCGGCATGCAGGAAGGGTTGGGACAGGTTAAACTTGTGGAAGATGAACTTATCCTCATAACTTCCCCGGAAACAAAACTGCCTGTAATAGAAGAAACGGGCTCCCAGCTTCCCACTACCGAATTAAAAGCCTGTATTAATATTAATATGCCCTTTATCCTCAGGGAACCCGGCTCCGCCACCCGTAAGGTCTTCGAAAAAGCCCTAAAAAAACAATTCGGAAACAATATTGCCCTTAACGTTATTGGTTATCTTGAAAGCCAGGAGGCTATCAAAGAAGCTGTTAAAGCAGGCCTGGGCCTGACCGTTATCTCCAGGAAAGCGGTAGAAGAAGAACTCAGAGCGGGATTACTGGAAGGGTACAGGTTAAAGGATTTATCTTTAAAAAGGAATTTTTACCTGGTATTTAGAAAAAAACGTATTTTACCCCCTCTAAGCCATGCTTTTCTGCAGTTTACCCTTAAATTTTTTAACCAGGGAAAAAAGAGATCATGAAACCGCTGTAATATTATTTCCCGGTCTAAGTATCTAAGAGACAGAAGATATAAAAAATAGATTAAATTGTTATAAATAATTCATGAACCAAATTTAAAGCCGATTTCCGATCCAGTAGGCCCCGGAAAAGAAAACAGAAAGCCTCAATATTGAGTAGTCCCATAATAGGGTTATGGAAGTTTATAATTATTCATCTGGTTTTAGAAGATGGTCAACAGATTTTATTAATTCATCAACTGCCGAGGGCGCCTCATTAATAAAAGCTTTTAATCTTTCCCATTTAAGATCAAGGTACTGGTGAGCTAATATGTTTCTGGTCCTGAAGAGTTCGCCCAATTTTTCAGCAAGCTTTTCAGAAAGCAAACCCGCTTCGCTTAGCCGGGTAAACACTTCCCTGTATGTACCGGGAACATCTACCTTTTCTCCTGAAAGCGCTATTTTCCCGAGATCAATAATGGCATTAGCAATGTTTTCCGCAATGCGCTCGATGTTGCGCCGTTTCACTCGGTCCTTTTGGTAAATCTCATAGTTTAATTCTCCGAACTCTTGCAGATCACTCAGCTCTACCTCAATAAACGAAATACGCCTGATGATAGCCTCTTTTTGCGCTTTTTCTAGCGGCGTCAATGAACTTCACCTCGCAGGTCGGTTCTCATTTTCCAGAGATCGATGATAAAATCCTGGAAGTCTTCGGCCTCTCTGGAAATCTGGAGCATGTATTCCAGGTAAAATGAATAGTCCCGGACCAGTAAGGGTATACCCCTTAAAGCTGACCAGGCCAAGGTAGAGTTGTCCTTATTTAGAATAACCAGGTCCACATCACACCCCAGGAGTTTCTCTAGCTCTATCCACATGGCATTAATAGTTTCTACCTTAAAATCCTCTTCAAAATAGACAGCTATATCCACGTCAGAGTCATCCCTGGTTTTTCCACTGGCAGCCGATCCAAACAAAAAGGCCATCGAGACGTCCGCTTTCGAGATAAAAAAGTCTTTTAAAATGTCAATTGTTTTATTATCACTCATTTTTTAGCTCCTTTTATTCCGGAACAATATATTTCCCTTATGTTTGAATTCTTTCTATATTCAATCTAAGAATACCTTCTTTATTATATTTTTATATTATTTCCCATCTACCCTAAAATAGGCAAAAGCGTTAAAAAATATACATATCATACGGATTTCCTTATATTGTCACGCTTATTTTACCATTAATAGTAAACCAAAACAAGTGAAATGCAAAAAGATTTCCTTCTTCTTACCCCAAAAAGTCCTACCCTAAAGCAGTGGTAACATTACCACTCATCTAGCTAGAACTTTCAGAGCGGAATTCGGAACTCCGCTAACAGCAAACGATGCACTATTTTCATACTAACCGCCATGACCCTGCGGGTCACAAAAGCGGATGAAAATGATCTTTATTAGAAACCGTATTATGTCCCGCAAGGGTGGCGCAAGGTTGTGGCGAGCG
>JAGVAS010000142.1 GCA_020060185.1 Desulfovibrio sp.
CTCCTGCGAAAATCCTTAAATTTGCCTTGAAGAACCCTTATATTCACTATTTAATGGCTGCTTCCATATTTTAGTGCCTATAATTATTTTCCACACCCCGTACCTCACCTATTACTTTAAGAATCTGGTTCCCCCGTGGCAATTCCCTTTTTTTGCAGGAGATCCGGCCTCAGCCTTAAGGTGCGTTTTAACGCTTCTTCATAGCGCCACTGCCTGATCTTTTCATGATCCCCGGACAAGAGGATTTCCGGAACACGCATTCCCTCGTATACCCGGGGTCGTGTAAACTGGGGGTATTCCAACAGCCCGCCGGCAAATGATTCTTCCTCCAGGGATGAAATGTTCAAAACGCCGGGAATAAGCCGGACGAGGGCGTCTACCATTACCATAGCCGGTATTTCTCCACCGGTTAGGACATAGTCTCCGATAGATATTTCTTCATCGGCCAGATGCGCTCTCACCCGCTCATCTACACCCTCATAATGACCGCAGAGAATAATTAGATTTTTTTCCTCGCTGAGCTCTTTTAACTTGTCCTGCGTAAGCAAGAGGCCCTGAGGGGACATAAGAATAACCCTTCCGTTAGACGGGCTTTCTTTCCTGACAGCCCTTACGGCTTTAAAGAAAGGCTCCAATTTCATAACCATCCCCGGTCCCCCGCCATAGGGGTAATCATCGACCCTGCGGTGCTTGTCTTCTGAAAAATCCCGCAGATCATGGATCCTGATGTCAATCAGGCCTTTTTCCAGGGCTCTTTTAATCATGCTTTCCGCAAAGACACTTTGAAACAACCCGGGGAAAACGGAAATAATATTGATTAGCACCTGCCTGCACCCTTATCTTCTATCTGTAACTGTTCAGTCTAAGGTCCAAAGTCCAAGGTCTAAGGTTCCCCAGTTCTCTTTTGATATTTCACTTTTGACTTTTGACCTTCGACTCATGCCTGAATAATTACTTCCATCTTTACTCTAAAAGCCCTTCCGGAAGTTCCAGTACTATATAGCCCTTTTGGAGGTTAATCTCCTTGACCACGCTCTTTAAAGCAGGAACAAGGATTTCCTTACCATCTCCAGGGTTTTTTTCATCCCCGGCCTCCTGTTTTACCACATAAACATCGTTGCTGCCGGTTTTGATTATACCGATGACACGGCCCAGCTTCTCACCGGCGGCAGTTAAAGCTTCCAACCCGATAATCTGGTCGAGGTAATAGCTCCCTGGCGGTAGGGGCACTCGTTCGGAAGAAAGTATTTTAACGAGTGAACCGGTTAATTTCTGGGCTTCTTCCCTTGTATGGCAATCCTCAAAGTGCAAGATCCACATGTTCTTATGAATAGAAGCTTTTTGAACAACTTTAAACTGGCATATTCCTTCAGCTTCCAATTGGACTTTTTTTAATAAATAACAACGCTCCAAAAAATCCGAATAGGGATATACTTTAACTTCTCCCCTTATACCAAAAGGGGCTACTATTTTCCCGACAGTCGTCATCTGAGAAGCCATCTGATTCTCCCTATTGTATGATCTCCACCATGACCCGCTTATTTTCTTTTATAGCCGCCGCATTAACAACGGTCCGGATAGCCTTGGCAATACGGCCCTGCTTGCCGATAACCTTTCCCATATCTTCCGGTGCGACCCTTAGTTCAAGGATGATGGAGCGCTCACCCTCCACCTGTTTTACATCCACCTGTTCAGGAAAATCGACCAGTGCTTTGGCAATAAATTCTACAAGCTCTTTCATTGCTTCCATCCACTCCTCCTTTAAAACCTGCTGTTATTTTTTCTGAAAACCCGCTCTGGCAAACAAAACCTTAACGGTATCAGAAGGCTGTGCACCCATAGAGATCCACTTTTGGGCCTTTTCTGTATCAATCTTGATCGTTGTCGGGGATGTCGTGGGATTATAGTAACCTATTTCCTCAATAAATCTCCCGTCCCGGGGAGCGCGGGAATCAGCAACAACAACACGGTAAAAAGGCTTTTTTTTCGCCCCCATTCTCTTTAGACGAATACGAACTGACACTAAAAAAACACCTCCTAAAAGTTTTTGTTTTTTAAAAGGGGAATATTCCCCTGTGTTTAATTTTTCCTTTTTCCAAAGAGCCTACCTGCTTTAATATCTTCTTCATTTGATCAAACTGCTTCAGAAGCCTGTTGACATCCTGCACAGTAGTCCCGCTTCCCATGGCAATACGGCGTCTCCTGCTGCTGTTGATTATTTCCGGCTGGAGGCGCTCCTTCTTAGTCATAGAGCTGATGATGGCCTCTGACCTCACCAGCTGCTTTTCATCCAGGGAAATGTTTTTAAACTGTTTGGCCGCCTTGTTAAAGCCAGGGATCATCTCCAGTAAATTTTCCAGCGGCCCCATTTGTTTAACCTGCTGCAGCTGTTCCAGAAAGTCTTCCAAGGTTAAGCTCTGCCCCCGCAATTTCTTTTCGAGGGCCCGGCTTTTTTCTTCATCTACCACCTGCTGGGCCTTTTCAATCAGGGAGAGCATATCGCCCATGCCCAGGATCCGGGAAGCCATCCTGTCAGGGTAAAAGGGTTCAAAAGCATCGATTTTCTCCCCAACCCCGACAAATTTAATCGGACAATTTGTTACCGCCCTGACGGAAAGGGCCGCTCCGCCCCTGGTGTCGCCGTCCAATTTGGTCAGAATTACTCCCGTCAATCCCAGTTGCTCGTGAAAAGCCTGGGCGGCATTGACAGCATCCTGGCCCGTCATGGCATCCACCACCAGGAGAATTTCCAGGGGTTTTATTTTTTCTTTGAGGCTGCTGAGCTCCGCCATCAGCTCTTTATTTATATGAAGCCGCCCGGCGGTATCTAAAATAACGTAATCGTTTCCTTCCCGCTCAGCTTCCTTAAGGGCCTGCAGGGCGATCTTTACAGGGTCATCCTTACCCATACTGAAAACGGCAATTCCTGTTTCTTTCCCCAGAACTTCCAGCTGCCTGATTGCTGCCGGCCGGTAGACATCCGCGGCAACCAGCAGGGGCCTGTAGCCGTTTTTTTGTAATAGGGAGGCCAGTTTGGCGGCCGTAGTAGTTTTACCGGAGCCCTGTAGCCCCACCATCATTAAAGCCCGCGGGGGATTATCCAGGGGAGCAAGTTTGCTCTGGGTTTCCCCCATAAGCCTGACCAGCTCTTCATAGACAATTTTTACTACTTGCTGGCCGGGGGTAAGGCTTTTTAAAACCTCTGTTCCCAGGGTCCTTTCTTTCAGCAAGGAAATAAAATTTTTTACAACTTTATAGTTGACGTCGGCTTCCAGCAGTGCCAGGCGTACTTCCCGCAGGGCCAGGTCCACGTCTTTTTCAGTGAGCTTACCTTTTCCCTTGAGCCTGCGAAAAGTCTCCTGTAATTTCTCGGACAGTGAGCTAAACAACAAAGTTATTTACCCGGTACATCCCGGGGCTGCCTCCTTTTTAAAAGTTTTAACTCTCGATCATAAACCTCTTTACAATTTCTTTAAGTTTATTTATCTGATCATCATTAAGCGGCCTTTTGGAAAGCAAATCCAGGGCCTTAAGGCCCTCTTCCCTTCTCTGCAGATAAACCTCGTACAGTTTAAGTTTTTCTTCCCATTTCTCGAGAGTACCGACGGCACGAGACAGGGCATCGTGAACAGCCTGCCTGGAAATGTTGAGGTGCTCGGCAACCTCAGCCAGGGAAAAATTTTCTTTATAATACATTTCCATGATACTCTGCTGCTTCTTCGTCAGCAAAAGCCCGTAAAAATCAAAAAGGTAGTTCAGCCTGTTTACCTTCTCTAACATTTATACACCATTCCTGCTGTAAAGTAAATACCCTTTACAATCTTATTTTCAGGAAAGAAGAGCTTCTATAAATTCCGAGGCATTAAAGGCCTGTAGGTCCTCTTTCTTCTCACCGACCCCGACCAGTTTTAAAGGAATGCCTGTTAAATCTTTAACCGCGATAACAATACCTCCCCGTGCCGTTCCATCCAGCTTGGTAAGAATTAATCCCGAAATGGGAACAGCTTCCTGAAAATATCTGGCTTGGGCTACAGCGTTTTGCCCGGTTGTGGCATCTAAAACGAGCAATATTTCATGAGGTGCGTCCTGAAGGGATTTATTAATCACCCTGTATATTTTTTTTATCTCCTCCAGCAGGTTTGTTTTGGTATGCAGCCTGCCCGCGGTATCGCATATTAAGATATCCACATTCCGGGCAACGGCGGCGCTTACGGCATCATACATGACTGCTGAAGGATCGCCACCGCTTTGGTGTTTAATGATTCCCGCTCCCACAACTCCTGACCATTCATCGAGTTGCTCAATGGCGGCGGCACGAAAGGTGTCGCCGGCAGCCAGTAAAACTTTCTTTCCCTCCCGGGTAAACCGGTAGGCCATTTTGGCGATAGTCGTAGTTTTTCCCACACCGTTTACACCCAAGATCAAAAAAACCGTTGGTGGGGCAGGTGCAAGGGAAAGACCGGTTTTATGATCAGCTTCCAGTATTTCCACCAGTAATTCCTTGAGAATTTCCCTGGCAGGGGAACGCTCCCTGATTTTTGCCTCCCGCAGGCGCTTCCCCAGGGAGTCGATGATTTTCGCAGTCGTTTCCACGCCCACATCGGCAGTCAGTAAAATCTCTTCCAGTTCATCAAAAAATTCCTGATTGATCTCCTTGTTGCCAAAAAGAAAATCAAATCGGCTTTTAAAGGCCTCCCTGGTCCTGTGCAGGCCTTTTATAAATTTGTCCAGCATTGTTATATCTCACCCTTATCTCAACCTGCTTTTTGATTCAAGTTTAGGGACACTACCTTGGAAATCCCCTGTTCTTCCATTGTTATTCCGTACAACACATCGGCTTCTTCCATGGTCTTCCGGCGGTGGGTGATAACAATAAACTGGGTGCCGGCAGCATACCTTTTAAGGAAACGTATATACCTGGAAAGGTTGCTGTCGTCCAAAGAGGAATCGATTTCGTCAAGGACACAGAAAGGCACCGGCTTATACTGCAACACGGCAAAAAGCAAAGCAATAGCCGTTAAAGCTTTTTCACCCCCGGAGAGCAAGGAAATATTCTGCAATTTTTTGCCGGGTGGTTGAGCAATAATTTCTATTCCTGATTCGAGGACATTATCAGGATCGGTTAACTTTAAAAACGCCTGCCCTCCACCAAAAAGCTGTGCAAAAATCTCCAAAAAGTTTTTCTCAATGGCCTGCAGGGCCTGCAGAAACTTTTTCTCCATATGCTGGTCCAGTTCTTCCAGAACCTTTTTAACGCCCCTTTCTCCATTGAGCAGATCCTCACGCTGTCCTTCGAGAAAGGAAATCCTGTTTTGTAATCTCTCATATTCTTCTATGGCACCTGCATCCACTTCTCCCAAGGACAGGATCTTCTCTTCCAGAATTTCCCTGTCCTTCAATAAGGCCTCTTCGGATTTACCGGTCAGAAAGTCGAAAGAAATATCTTTTTCGGGGTTAACCTTAAATTTTTCCAGGAGACTTTCTTCCAGGTACTTTCCAGCCTCTTGCAACTTTATCAGCTCAATATTTACATTTTGACGGCGTCTTTCATATCTCTCCAGGATTTTTTGCTCTCTTTCCACTTCCGAAAACAACTCTTCTTTTACCTGCTTACAGTGATTTAAGTCTTTATTTAACTGTTCCTGAAACTTTTCTAATTCCTGAATTTTTCCTCTTTCTTTTTCCAGCGTATTTGCTGCCTTGTCTTCTGCAGCTTCCAAATCTTTTAACTCTTCCTTTAGTTTGTCTTTCTCCTTGAAGAGGCCGGCAGCAATCTCATCGAGGCGCTCTTTTTCCTGGACTTGTTTAAGAAGAATCCCCTGTAAAGAGCTCTCCTTTTCCTGCAGTGCCGAAAACCTGACCCTTACTTCTACCAGCTCTTTCTCCAGGCTTTTATAACGCTCCTCATCGACCTTTACCTGGCGGCTTAAATTTTCCATTTCAATATTTACAGCCTCAAGTGATTCATCGAGGAGTTTATAATCTTCCTCTATACTCGCCACTTGCTCTGCAAGCTCACGGTGTTTTTCATGGAGCCTAGATTTCTCCAGGGTCAAATGGGTTATTTCCTCTCGGATTCTGCCTTTTTCTGCTCCGATTCTGGTAAGATCGTTCTGAACCTTGATTTTTTCCTCTTCTAATTTCCTCCCCTGTAAATCCAGCTCTGCAAAACTTTTTTCCAACTCAGTTATACTGTTTTCGATTATTTCCAGTTCCACACTTTTTTGCTTATTTAGTTTTTCAATTTCCATGATTTCCGTTTCCAGGTTTCTTAATTCTCTTTTGCGCTGCAGGAAACCGCTGCGCTCTTCCGACTGATATCCCCCTGAAATGGCACCTCCGGGTGTGAGCATTTCTCCTTCCAGGGTTACTATCCTCCAGCCCGCCTTGTTACTGCGGGCCAGCTTGAGAGCTGCTTCCAGGTTTTTTGCCACCAGCACACCGCCAAGTAAATATTCCACGGCTTTTTTAAATCTCGCCGGAGTTTCCACCAGCCGGGAAGCGACCCCGTAAATATCTTCCGGTTCAGGCGGGGAAAATTCCCTCCTGGCCGCCGGCTTTAAGAGATTCAAAGGCAGAAATGTAGCCCTGCCCGCTTTTTTTTCCTTTAAAAATTCTATCGCCCTCCGTGCCGAGAGATCATCGGAGGTGACAATAAATTGTATTTTTGCTCCAAGCGCCACTTCCAGCGCCTTTTCAAATTCCGGAGGGACATTGATCAGGTTTGCAACCGGACCGAATATACCTTTCTCAGAGGGATCCTTGGCGTAATCATTCATCACAGCCCTTACCCCGCTGGTATACAGGCTTAAATCATCTTCACTTTCTTTTAAGTATTTCAAGCGGGTACTTTTTTTCTGCCATTCTCTTTCCAGGCGCCCCAACTCATCTTTCCTCATTTTTCTTTGTCCGTAAAAATCGTTGCGGCGTTGTTCCAGCAGCTCATATTCCTTATTCTTGTCCAACCTGTCCCATTTAAGTCTCTGCAGGGAAGCAACGGCCTCATTTTCAATCTTTTGCAGGGAATCTAAATCCCCGTTTTTACTTTTTTCCCGCTCTTCGAACTCATTTATTCTACCCCACAGCTCCTGGGAGCGCAGCCTGGTACTCTCCAGAAATTGCCCCAGAGCTGCTTTTTGCAAATTTTTCTCCGCTTTCTGCTGCCTCAGTTCATCAAGGGCTGTAAGACTGGTTTTTTTCTGAAGTTCTTCCAGTGCAGCTTTTAAGCCCGAAGCTTTATCCCCAAGTTGTTCCTGTTCCAGGAGGACGCTTTTTAATTCGGCTTCATTTTTCCTACAAGTTTCCTCCAGGCCTGAAATACGGCCCAGAACTTCTTTGCAGGCCTCTTCTTTAATTAAAGTTTTCTCCCCGGAATATTTCTTTTGTTCCTGAATCAGGTTTAATTGGCCCTGGAGTTTTTCCAGCTTTTCTTTTTGTTCCTGGTAAAGTTCTTTTACCTCGTTAATCTCTGCCAGCTTGAGATTCTCCTGCTGCTCAATTGCGCTTATCCTGTTCCTTAAGGCCTCAAGGCTGCCTTTCTTTTCCTGGAGAGTAACGTAAATCTTTCCAAGCTCGTCATTAATTTTCTGCAGCAGGCGATTATTGTCCCACCAGCGTTTAGCAAGTATAGTTTTTTCTATCTCTTTCAGGTTATGGGAAAGGTCCCTGTATTCTCTCGCCAGGGCTGCCGCTTCGCTGAGGGGCAAGGATTGATTTTTCAGCTCTGCCAAAATATCTTCAACCCTCAAAAGGTTTTTATTCATCTCTTCCAGCCTTGCCCTGGCCTCTTTTTTTCTCTGCTTGTACTTATGGATTTCTGCTGCCTCCTCGAAAAGCTCCCTGTGCTCTTCAGGCCTGGCGTTAATCAACTGTTCTACCCTACCCTGCCCGATTAAAGAATAAGTTTCTTTACCGATACCGGTATCAAGAAAAAGTTCTGTTATATCCCTGAGCCTGCACGGCGTTTTGTTTAGATAGTATTCCCCTTCCCCGGATCGGTACATTCTCCTGGTAATTACTATCTCCTGGTAATCAAGAGGCAAGTACTTATCGGCCCTGTCGAAAGTTAATGAAACCTCGGCAAAGTTAAGGGCTTTACGCCTGGCAGTTCCATTAAAGATAAGATCGTCCATTTTTGAACCGCGTAACAATTTCGCGCTCTGCTCGCCCAGGGCCCAGCGAATGGCATCCACCAGGTTGCTCTTGCCGCAGCCATTGGGGCCTACAGCAGCGGTAATGCCGGAAGAAAATTTCAGTTGAGTTTTTTCGGGAAAAGATTTAAAGCCGGTTATATCCAGGGATTTTAGATACATTTAAAATCACCTGCTCTATTTAAAAATTAACCTGCTTTTCAGCAGGTTTGCCTGGCTTATTTTCGTGTGTCAGCGGGGTTCAACAATAAATTTTATGGCCGTTCTTTCCTCCTGGTCTATTATTATTTCTACGAAAGCCGGGATTGTTACCAGGTCAATACCATTTGGTGCCACGTAGCCTCTTGTAATGGCAATAGCTTTTATGGCCTGGTTAACAGCACCGGCCCCAACAGCCTGCAACTCGGCTGCACCCTTTTCCCTTATTACAGCAGCCAGAGCTCCTGCAACGGATTTGGGCTTGGACTGGGCTGATACTTTGAGTACTTCCATATATAGTAGTTCCTCCTTTACCCCTTTAATCACTCTAGATTGTAATTCGTCTCTATAGAAATATTTTCCTGCATGCCTATTAAAAAAACATTTATAATACCAGGGATTCCCAGGCAGCCTTTGCTGCAGACTGCTCTGCCTCTTTCTTGCTTTTTCCCACGCCCATGCCTATGACCTTATTTTCTAACTTAACTACCGCTTCAAAAGTCCTGTCGTGGGGTGGACCAGATTCTGCCATGATCTGGTAAACAGGGTGTTTACCCATCCTGGACTGGCATGTTTCCTGCAACATGGTCTTGTAATCCAGTAAAGGAATATCTCCCCGTTCCATGGCTTCCAGAACCGGCTTGAAAAGATCGATTATCAAGGAACCGGCCATCTGGTAACCCAGATCTAAAAAAAGAGCACCGATAAGTGCTTCCAGGGTATCAGCTAGCACTGACATTTTTTCTGAACCGCCACTTAAGAGTTCCCCTTTTCCCAATCTTATATATATGCCGAGGTTTATGCTTTGGGCAATTTGCGCCAGAGATTTTTCGTTTACAACGTTATGGCGCATTAATGTAAGTTTTCCCTCGGGATCATTTGGAAAAGCTTTAAAAAAATATTCAGATATTACAAGTTCTAATACCGCATCCCCCAGAAATTCCAAACGTTCGTTGCTGCATAAGCCTTCTGTCTCGTAAGCATAGGAAGAATGAGTCAATGCCTCCTGGTATAGTCCTTTATTTTGTACCGGCCAATGGAGGAGTTCCAGTAGTTCGGTAGTTTCTTTATAGGATAGCGTTAACCTTTCCTCCCTTCAAGTTAATATTTTCTAACCACAAGACAGGCATTTGTACCCCCGAAGCCAAAAGAGTTGGACATAGCTACTTTAAATTCCTTTACAATAGCCTTATTAGGCACATAAAACAAATCACAATCAGGATCTTCATACTCATAGTTAATCGTTGGAGGAATAATTCCATACTGCATACTTAGAAGAGTGGCAACCATTTCCACCCCTCCGGCAGCACCCAGCAAGTGCCCGAGCATTGATTTGGTTGAACTGATAGGAATGTTATAAGCATCTTCGCCAAAAACCCTTTTTATAGCAAAAGTTTCAATTTTATCGTTATAATCTGTAGAAGTTCCGTGAGCATTAATATATTCCACATCCGCCGGTAAAATACCGGCGTCTTTTAAAGCCCTCTCCATACAAAGATAGGCACCCTGCCCTTCCGGATCTGGCGCCGTTACATGGTAACCGTCGGCCGACATGCCATAGCCGACAATTTCTCCATAAATAAAAGCGTTTCTCTTTAGGGCATGTTCCAGTGTTTCCAAAACTAAAACGCCGGCACCTTCTCCCATAACAAACCCATCACGTTTTTGGTCGAAAGGCCTGGAAGCTTTTTCGGGTTGGTCGTTACAGGTAGACATGGCTCGGGCTGCACAGAAACCGGCAAAGGCTATGGAGGTTACAGGAGCCTCGGCTCCTCCGGCAATCATAACATCCGCTTCTCCTCTTTGCAGAATACGAAAGGCTTCGCCGATAGCATGGGTCCCGCTGGCACAGGCAGTGACAGTGGTTGAATTGGGACCTTTAAGACCGTACACTATAGAAATATAGCCGGAGGCCATATTTGCTATCAGCATGGGGACCAGGAAAGGACTTACGCGGCGAGGCCCTTTTTCAAGTAGAATTTTAAATTGTTTTTCGATGGTATCCAGGCCTCCAATGCCGGAACCAACTATTACACCTACCCTTTCTTTATCCTCGTTCTGCAGATTAAGTGCTGCATCTTCGATCGCCATTTGAGCCGCTGATTGGGCAAACTGGGTAAACCGATCCGTTTTTTTCACGTCTCTCTTCTCCATATAACATTGAGGATCGAAATCATCAATTACGGCAGCAATATAGGTGGGATAATCACGGAAATGATCAATGGTTTTAACACCGCTTCTGCCTTTTTTCAAGTTTTCCCAGTATGCTTCTTTGCCGATACCGATAGGTGTAACAGCTCCGATTCCTGTAACAACCACTTTTTTATCCACTGGCTTCACCTCTCTTTGAAAGCACAACTAGAACTAAATTTGAAGCCCCGCAAAGAAGCAGGGCTTCTTTATGTCTTATTCTGCCCATCTAGATGTTTTCTTCTATGTAACTGATTATATCTGCTACGGTTTTAATGTTTTCAACCGCTTCATCAGCGATTTCCAGGTCAAATTCTTCCTCAAGGGCCATGACCAGTTCCACCACGTCCAGTGAATCGGCATCGATATCTTCAAAGGTAGTTTCCGGAGTTATCTTATCCTCATCTATATCCAGTTGTTCCACAATTAAAGATCTCACCTTTTCAAAAATATCCAACTAAATTCACCTCCCTCCAACACCCATCAGTTTCAATAAATATTTACAGGGAAAGCCCTCCGTCCACCACTATAACTGAACCGGTTATATAGTTCGCGCTCTCAGCCAAAAATAAAACTGCTTCTGCAACATCCTCGGGTCTCCCGAATCTCTCCAGAGCAATACGGGGTAGAATCATTTCTTTTAATTGCTGTGGCAAACTCTCTGTCATATCCGTTTGAATGAAACCCGGGGCCACGGCATTTACCGTAACCCCTCTCTTGCCCAGTTCTTTGGCCAGTGATTTAGTAAAAGCAATAACCCCTGCTTTAGCAGCCGCATAACTGGCCTGCCCGCTGTTTCCGACCACGCCGGCAATAGAAGCAATATTAATTATTTTACCGCCGCTTTTTTGTTTTAACAGGGGCTTTAAAACTGCCTTACAGCAGTTAAAAACCCCTTTAAGGTTGATATCCATAACCACCTCCCAGTCTTCGGCTTTCATCAAGGCCAGAATATTATCCCTGCGTATGCCCGCATTATTTATAAGTATATCAATTCTGCCAAAATGATCAAGGGTGGCTTTAACCATTTTTTCACATTCCGGTAATTGTGTTACGTCCGCCTGGTAGAGCAGGCCTTCCGCACCGAGTTCCCTGACTTCTTGCAAAACAGCTTCAGCAGCATCCTCCCGTTTCTGGTAATTTATGACCACTGCTGCCTTGGCTCTGGCCAGAGCAAGGACAATCTCCCGTCCTATCCCTCTAGAGCCCCCTGTTACCAAAGCTACCTTCCCCTGTAAAGTCAAGTTTGCACCTCCTCCATAATTTTCAACAGCCTGTAAAGTGTCAGCTTGTCTTCAACATGGATGGCCTGGACGTCTTTATCAATCTTTTTCATAAATCCGGTAAGCACCCGGCCGGGGCCGGTTTCAATAAACAAATCATAACCGTCATTAATTAAAAGATTCATGGAATCCTCCCATAAAACAGGAGTATATGACTGTTTCACCAGCGATTCCCTGATGTCCTCCGGATCACTCAAGTAACTTGCGCTTATGTTTGCAACAAAGGGAAAGGCAGGCACCTTTAACGGTATATTCCCCAGGAGAGATGCCATTTTTTCTTTCACCGGCAGCAACAACCTGCTGTGAAAGGGCACGCTTACAGAAAGCATCACAGCCCTGGCTTTTTTTTCCCTTGCCAACCTGCACACTTCTTCTAACGCTTCTTTATGACCGGCGATTACTATTTGACCGGGACAGTTATAATTTGCCGGTTCAACGTGACCAAAAGGCAAACTTTCTTCACACAAAATACTAACTTCATCAGGGGTCAGGCCCAGAATCGCGGCCATCCCCCCTTTTCCGAGGGGAACAATCTCCTGCATAAATTGTGCCCTTTTCTGCACCAGAATAAGGGCATCACTGAAGCAAAGCACTCCAGCACATACCAATGCGCTGTATTCTCCCAGGCTTAGCCCCGCTACAGCATCCGGATTTAAACCCTCTTCCCTCAAAACAGAAAGGATCGCTATACTGGTCGTTAAAACTGCAGGCTGGGTTATCTCCGTCTTCCGGAGGTCATTTTCATCTCCCTGGAAAATTACCTGGCTTAATTTATAACCCAGTATTTCATCAGCCTCCAGAAAAATAGACCTAGCCCCGAGATAGTTGTCTGCCAAATCCTTGCCCATTCCCACGTACTGCGCGCCCTGGCCAGGAAAAAGGAAAGCACATTTTGTCATATAAATCCTCCCTAATTTACCACTTTAAAACAGCAGCACCCCAGGTAAGCCCCGCGCCAAACGACACCAGTGCAATCAGGTCGCCATCTTTAAACTTCCCTCCATCTACCGCTTCATCCAGTACAACAGGAATCGAAGCCGAAGACATATTGCCATAACGGTTGATATTAATCAAAACCTGTTCCGGTTTTAAACCCATTTTTTTATAAGCAAAGTTAATAATACGTTCGTTAGCCTGGTGCGGTACCAGGTAATCCAATTCAGCAGAGGTTTTTCCACACATTTCCAGCACCTGTAACGTAGAATCGATCATAACTGTTACGGCAAATTTAAAAACTTCAGGACCGTTCATTTTTATGAAGTGCATCCTCTCTCCTACGGTCCGCAACGTTGCCGGACAACGTGTCCCCCCGGCGGGAATATAAAGTAAGCCTGCTTTAGTACCGTCTGAAAACATTTTGCTGGCCAGTATCCCGCGGTCGTCTTCCACTTTTCCCAACACCACGGCTCCGGCACCATCACCAAAAAGAACACAGGTATTCCGATCCTGCCAATCAACAATAGGGGAAAGAGTATCAACCCCTATGAGAAGAACGTTTTTTGCAGCTCCGTTTTTAATATACTGTTCTGCCACACTTAAACCATAAAGAAAACCTGTACATCCTGCGGCGAGGTCAAAAGCGGCAGCATTATAAGCATTAAGCCTGGCCTGAACCAGGCAAGCTGTAGACGGCAAAGTCTGGTCTGGCGTTACTGTTGCCACAATAAGCAAATCGATATCTTCAGGACGTAGATTAGCCCTCTCCAGGGCGATGAGGGAAGCAAGTACAGAAAGTTCAGAGTTGGTTTCATCATTAGTGATTATGCGTCTTTCTTCGATACCTGTCCTGGCCCTGATCCACTGGTCACTGGTTTCCACAATCTCTTCCAGATCAAAATTTGTGATACGGCTTACAGGCAGTGCTCTTCCTGTGGAAATAATACCGACTGCATTTCCAGATCCCACGGTGTTCCTCCTTTCGACTAGGTGTCTTGCTTTAAGGCTTCCTCAATTTTCTGATTGGTATTTTTGTTGATAAAGGGGTAAACCTGCTTTAATATTGTCTGCATAATAGCCCTTTCCCTGGAGGAACCATGACATTTAAAGCAAACACCCTTCACACCGATTAACAGTCCCCCGCCATATTCGGATTCATCCAGATTGGAGCGCACTTTTTGAAAAACAGGAAGAAGCATGGTAGAAGCTACCCGCGCCTTAAAATCCTTATTAATTTCTCTCCGCAGATAGGCAAAAATATCCCTGGACAGTCCCTCGATAGTTTTTAATAATACATTGCCGACGAAGCCATCACATACAAGCACATCGGTCGTATTTTGAAATATTTCTTTTGCTTCCACGTTGCCAACAAAATTAGTAATATGGCTTTTAAATAATTGATAGGCACTTTTAACCTGTGCATTGCCTTTATTTTCTTCACTGCCAATATTTAAAAGGGCAACCCGGGGGTTTTCTTTTTCCAGCATTTCCCGGGCATATATTTTCCCCATCATGGCATACTGCAGTAAGTGCTCAGGCTTGGCGTCCATATTTGCCCCGATATCCAGCAATACGGTTCCTTTCCCTTCAAATGTGGGTATTACCGTAAGCAGTGCGGGCCGCTTAATTCCGCTGATTCTTTCCAAAAAAAGCAGTCCCCCGCCCATGAGGGCACCGGTATTCCCGGCACTTATTACAGCATCGGCTTCACCGTCACGGACCAGATACATAGCCGTTATCATGGAAGAGTTCTTCTTGGAACGGATAGCAAGGCCCGGGTCTTCATTGTTACCGATTACTTCCTCGGTATTTATAATTTTAATTCTGGGGGAATTTATTTCTGTACCCACGCTTTTATTTATAGCTTCGCGGGAACCAACCAGTAAAACTTCCAGGTCTTCTGCCCTGTTAACGGCAGAAATTACGCCTTTTACTATTTCTGCAGGTGCATAATCACCCCCCATGGCATCTACAGCCACACGCCGCACATTCCCCATCTCCCTTAAAACCAAAATATCATCAAATAAAATAAACCCCGGGTAAACTGCTTAAAAGCAGAACCCAGGCATATAAAAAAGGACCCTATTTGACAACTTCTTTTCCTTTGTAATACCCGCAATGAGGACAAACTCGATGGGGCAATTTAACTTCGTGGCACTGTGGACACTTAGAAAATCCAGGCATAGCCAGCTTCCAGTTGGCTCTCCTTTTATCTCTCCTTGTCTTGGATGTTCTTCTTTTAGGTACCGCCAAGAACAAACACCTCCCTTTACTATTACCAATAACCTTTATCCATTCAAAATATAATACCTGTCTTTACAAATCTCCCCTCATCTTCTCCAAAACCGCCCAGCGGGGATTAATATCTTCCGGCACACATTGGCATTGTTCCCTGTTTTTGTTAACCCCACAGGCAGGACAAAGGCCCTTACAATCGTCCTGGCAAAGAATTTTTAAGGGTTGGGACATAAAAAATGACTGGCGAAAATATTCGGTTAAATCGAGCAGCTCTCCTTTGAAAACAAACCTTTCCCCTTTTTCCAGTTCCATTCCTCCGCCAAATTCTTTCAGTTCGGCAGGACCTTTCAAATGAATAAATTCTTCATAAAAATTTTCTTTTAAGCAGTAGGTAGATTTTTCCAGGCAACGGCTGCATTCTCCCTCCACATCTACCTGCCACTTCCCTTTTACCAGTACCCGGTTAGGGATATAAGCGGCCTGAAGCCTGACATCCATTACGGCAATCTTGTCATTGTTAATCTCCAGTTTAATGGAGCTATTAAAAGGTAAAAACTTTCCTTCTTCTTTTTTTAGATCAGGGACATAAAGCCGCATTTTACCATCCCTCCGAAACTAAGCCTAATTATATATGAGGGTTAACTTTTTTGTCAAGAATTAACGTTGCCGCAAAATTTAAAGACCTCCAGCCGGAGGTCTTCGGGATTCAAGTTTAGAACCATATCCTCAAGCCAGGCGTCCTCTTTTTTTGATTTCCGCCGAAATCTCCTCGTCAGTCAGGCCGTGAGCATTAATAACCGGGACTGCCGCACTGATATTTTGCATGCCCAAAAAATTTATATCAGTTCCGGAAACTACTATAGCCGTAATCCCCTCGCCTTCCCGGTTGATAGCTTTATCATCAAGGTCGACAACTTTCATCCCTTCGTCGAGTAAAAATTCTTTGAGGTGGGAAAGGGTGGGACTTACTGCGACTTTAATCATAGAAGTATTCACTCCTCTTTTTCTTTTATCTTTCCCCACCTGGACATTAATATGTGCAGTAATTATTCAGGCATGAGTCAAAGGTCAAAAGTCAAATGTCAAAAGTCCAAAAGAGAACTGGGAACCTTAGACCTTGGACTTTGGACTTTAGACTGAACAGTTAGTACGTAACACCATCCACTCCATCCCGCTTTTTATTACTAAAGGAAACAATGATCCGGTTTGGAACGCAGACAATACTCTGGTAGTTACGGCTTATCCATCCTGTATGAGAGCAAATTCCCCGGGGGCACAGTTCATGGCTTATGGGAAGCATGCGTACTCTCCCTCCGCTGATTTCCAGAACAGCAAGATGTTCTTTCTTTTCTCCGAAGGGGAAACTGATAGTCTGCTCTGTTTCATCGTTAAAAGAAAGTTCCATGATAAACTCGTTATTAACATGTACGGTAATATACTTTTGCTCTATGGCGGCATCAAGCTGGAAATTTAACAGAAAAACCACCAGGCTCACAGCGAGAACAAAAGTAATAAAAAATTTATCATAAAAAGTCAGTTTCATTTTCATAAAAACCACATCCTGTTAAAATACACTTGTTGCATTTCCCATAACTATTATACCACATCCGGCAACCCCTAATAACCTGAGTTTTTTAAAAAAGTTTTTGGAGTATTTTATATTAAAAAAAATTATAGATCAACTTTTTTAATAATATTGATAATTAAGACATTTTCTATTATAATATTAGTAAAATTATAACGGCATAAACCTGGAAAGTAAAACATTAATTGGTTCTAAATAACAAAAAAAGGAGGTAATAATCATTGGACCTGAAACTTTTATCTGATTATCTGGAAAAAGCAGCATTAACGTCACCGGATAAAGAAGCTATTGTATACCAGGATAAACGAATTTCTTACGGGGAGTTCCTGTCTGCCGCCAAAAATTTAGCCAAATCTTTTCTGCAGCTGGGTATAAAGAAAGGCGATAGAATAGCTGTGTTAATGCCTAATTCCCCGGAGTATCTTTATACGTACATGGCTTCTTCCATGGTAGGGGCTGTCGTGGTGGGTATTAACCCTATGTATAAAGGTCCTGAAATAGCTTACATCTTGAGTAATTCCCAACCCAAGGCGCTGGTTATGATTGAAGAACATCGCCAGGTGAACTACCAAAAAATTATCAGGGAATATATTTTTCCGGGGATTATTCCTTTTATAATTATTCATAAAACGAAGGGCAACAAGCTGGTGCGCAGGGCACATATCTTTGAAGACCTGCTTACCCGGGACCACGGCATTAAGGATGAAGAACTGCTGGCCAGGAAAAAAATAATCTCCGCTGATGACAGCGTTCTGGTTATTTACACCTCGGGAACAACGGGTAAATCAAAGGGGGCAGTTTTAACCCATAAAAATATAATATCCACAATTGGTTCAGAGGTGGAGGAATGGCAGATTTCCCCGCAGGACAGGATCATGCTTCACCTGCATATGAGCCATATCGGAGGTGCGGCGGAACTTTCCATTGCCGGCCTGATGGCAGGGGCTGCCCTTATTGTTATGGACCACTTTAATCCGGTAGAAGCGCTTAAACTAATTCAAAAAGAGAAGGTTACTTTCCTGGGCCAGGTTCCTACCATGTTTAACATGATGTTTAACGTTTCCGATTTTGATGAATATGATCTCTCCAGTATACGCATGTGTGCTGTTGCCGGAGCGCCAACACCCCCTGACGTATTGAAAAAGATGTTCGAGGTGGGTCAGGGAATCGTAAGAACAGCCTATGGCCTCGCGGAGACATCAGGTCTGGTAACCTATACATCCCTTAATGACTCCATGGAAAAATTAATGGAAACTGTAGGAAAACCCGCTCCGGGTTTTTCTGTGAAAATTGTCGATGACCTTCACCAGGAAGTTTCTCCGGGAGAAATAGGAGAAGTAGCCATAAAAGGTGATGGCGTGTTAAAAGAATATTATGAGTTACCCGCTGAAACGGAAAAAGTTATCGATAAAGAAGGATGGTTCTATACCGGTGACATCGGTGCGCTGGATAACGACGGTTACCTGAGGCTAAAAGGCCGGAAGAAAGACATGATTATAACCGGTGGCTATACTGTCTTTCCCCAGGAAATCGAAGACAAGTTGATGCGGCATCCCCAAATTCAACTGGCAGCTGTCTGCGGTGTCCCCAATCCTATGCTGGGTGAAACAGGAAGGGCTTATATAGTGACTAAAGACGGGAATGCTCTTAAACAAGCGGAGATCATTTCCTTTCTTGAGAAACACCTTGCCGAATTTAAAATCCCTAACCAGTATGTTTTTAGGGCATCCCTGCCCCTAACTCTTACCGGAAAAGTTGAAAAAAGGCTTCTGCAAGAGGAAATAGCCAACGAAGGGTAAAATTTAGGTAATTTACTTTTACCCCAATACCGAAGAGTTTTCTATCTCTTCTGCTTAGTGTTCTGCAGAAGGAGCACCCGCTCCAAAACCTTTTTACTACAGCCGGCGGATAGATTTGTGGTATGCCGCCGGCTTTTGTTTTATAAGGTAAAAATACAGGTTAACCACTACTATACGGTAAGCTTATAAGTGGCACTGCCAAGGGCCACCAGGTTATTTTCACAGTAGATGCGGGCCTGGCCAAAGGCTATCGATCCCCGCCGGTGTATAATTTCCCCTTCTGCTTTGATCATTCCCCCAGTTATAGACCTGAAGTAATTAACCTTTAATTCCATTGTGGCAATTCCTTTGACCTCTTCCTTACTCAGTAAAGCACACCCCAGGGCAGCATCAACCAGGGAGGAAATTACTCCTCCGTGCAGAGTCCCCATGGGATTCACCAGCCTCCCGTCCCAGGAAAGAATTAACCGGGAGCGGGGATATACTGCTTCCTCAATTTTTATCCCCAACAATTCCAGAAAAGGTGAACCTGATAATTTTTTGTGTTTTTCCATACTTGCAGGCTCCTGCTTATCTTCAGTTTCCTTTTTACATACAATCCTTCCGGTTTAAAGCCTGTCCCAAAAGAAAATAGAACTTCAACTCTGTCCAACTTGCAGCCACTTGTTTTATACAATTCCCTGCAAGCTTTTTTTAAAAACACTAAAATCTTTTTCTCCAAAGAGGACAAAACGGACTACCTCAGGCTTGTTGTTTTCCTCTAAAAATTTAATTACGGCACGCAGGGACACTTCGGCAGCTTCTTCCAGGGGATACCCAAAAATTCCTGTACTGATTGCCGGAAAAGAAATACTTTTTATGCCATGCCGGACAGCAAGGGATAGGCTGTTAAGATAACAGTTCTCCAAATCCCTGGCATTCTCGGAGGTATTATTATAAACAGGCCCCACCGTATGGATTACATAGCGGGCAGCGAGGTTATAACCGCCGGTTATTTTGGCCTCCCCTGTTTCACAACCCCCAATTTTTTTACACTCTTCCCACAGCTCCGGGCCGGCGGCTCTATGTATTGCACCGGCCACTCCTCCACCAGGGGCCAGTTGTTTGTTAGCGGCATTGACAATTGCTTCTGTATCCTGTTTTGTTATATCCCCCCTGATAATTTCCAGCAAACTATTGCCTGTTTTGAAATCTACCTTTTCCAAGGGTTTTCCCTCCTTTTTCCCAAATTATTAATTTTTATATCTACTGGTATTTTATCATCAGCCACTGGTTCTCCTCTTTACCTCTTTTAACGAGAAGAAAAGCACCCTGTAAATGTTCTCCCCTCAACACAACTTTAATTTTTTCCGGCTTTTTTTCCAGTAAGGCGTACAACCCCCTGTCCCAGATCATAACCTCCCCCGCCCCATAATTACCTTCAGGAATTACTCCTTGAAAGTTCATGTATTCAAGAGGATGATCTTCAACTTCTACAGCCAGGCGGCGTTCCCCCTTTTCCCTGGGGGGACCCTTTGGCAAAGCCCAGCTTTTTAAAACTCCATCCATTTCCAGGCGAAAGTCCCAGTGAAGCCTGCGGGCATGGTGCTCCTGAATAACAAAACGCCCTTTTGCTCCGGGGGGAATATTTCCAGCACCGGCCGCTCCGGGTTTCGGCTCTGGTGATTGAGAAAAGTTTCTTTTTTTTGTATACCCTTTTAATTTTCCCATGAAAAAACAGTCCTTTATTTACTCCCCATAATATAACCCTAATATACCACCAGGGGAATGTATTCAACCCCGGGGCACTTTTTTCATCCACATTTATTATACCCCGTCACGACCCTACGGGTCACAATAATAGATGAAAATGACTGCGTTTAAATCCCGTAATTGTTCCATAGACTTAAGCGTTTTGCTGTTGGCGGAGTGACTTGTAAAGCGAGGAAACAAGTTCACTACGAAACGAGAGCTGGAGACGACCCAGCTGACAGGATGTCAGAAAACGAGCTTGGACCGATATACTTTTTTACACCTTGGGCGGGAATGTTACCATTGCTTTAAATCAGCAAGTTCTTAAATTAAAAAGCA
>JAGVAS010000195.1 GCA_020060185.1 Desulfovibrio sp.
AGGTATAATATAATAATTATGGCCAGCAAACCCAGGTTCATCTATGCTCCACTCCTTTACCCTTTTTTACTTTTGCTTCATCCCCGTGGTTCCAGTTGACGGCTCCGTAAACGACCCCGCCAATTGTCGAGAGTAAACACAGCCACCATACCAGGGCAATCCATCCATCTTCCATACCCAGCATATTGTCAAACACTCCTTTCAGAACATTTCTTCTAAAGCAATATTAAGTTACAGAATCCTTTATATAAGTTTATTTTATTTAAAATAAACTTAAGAATAATTAAAGGAAATTTGTCCTATTAAAAATCGTATTTAAAAAAAAGTTAAAATTTTAAAGAAAACTTTATTTTGTTTTTGATTTTATAGCACCAGTGGGATAATGTCAATATTCAGGATAAGATAATAGTAAAAATATTTAGAATGGCATTAATATTTTTCTTAATTTGTTAGCAACTTTTAAAATGTAGAGCTAAGAAGTCTCGTAGATTTTATTTAAAAATAGAGATTGGAATTATTTATTTAAAAGATTAAAAAAGCAGATTTAACAATAATTTATTTTAAAATTAATTTCCGGCAGGAAATACACGGTTATTTAGCGAAAATAAAACAGGTGATGGTGATATCTTGCCGGGAGTTTTCTATTTGCTGGAGGAAATTCATAATTAACATTTGATATATATTTGTTTGGAGGTGAGAGAGTTTAGCTGGGGAGAAATAAGCGACGTATATTAAATTTTATTTAAATCCGAAGTTAACAGGAGGTTAGTAATGGAGAGAAACGTATGCATCATTGCTGGTGGAATGTCACAATGGGGGGTACGCCAGGCAAGCCAGCGGGATGTTTTTCAGGAGGCCGGAAAGGCCTGTTTTGAAACCATTCCTGCACTTAGCAACAAAGATGTTGACGGCCTGATCGTTGCTTCTGCCTACACAGAAAGATGTTCTTTCCAAACTCACCTGGCACCGGTGATAGCGGAGTACTTGGGAATTAAGCCCCGTAATATTTGTGCCAGGGTGGAGTTGCTTTGTGCCAGCGGCAGTTCAGGAATAATTCTTGCCTACGGCCTGGTAAAAGCGGGAATAGCCGATGTCGTTATGGTTATTGGCGGTGAAAAGCTTTATACTCCTCAGCGATGGGAGATTCAGTACAGTGAGCTGGCCTCGGTAGACCATGATTGGGATGGTTCTCAGGGTCTTGGATTACCGCCTCCAGCTTTTTCAATGGTCGCACAACAACATATGAAAAAATTTGGTACAACGGAAGAGCAGCTTGCTCTTGTCTCTGTTAAAAACAGGAGAAACGGGTTAAATAATCCCAAAGGGCAGTTTCAGCAGGAAATTACCCTGGAGGAAGCTTTAAGCGCCAAGGCGATTGTTCCTCCCCTGAAACTATATGACTGCTGCCCGGTAACAGATGGGGCTGCTGCTGTTATTTTGGCATGTGAGGAAAAAGCCAAATATTATACAGATAAGCCCCTGGTTTACATTAAAGGGACCGGACAGGCGACGGTCAACAATATGTCCGCCAACATGCCGGATTGGACAACCTGGGAGGCCCTGAAGATTGCTGCCAAACAAGCTTATGAGAAAGCCGGTGTCAAGCCTTCGGATATAGATGTGGCGCAAACACACGACTGCTTTACCATTTCAGAAATTATTGAATATGAAGACCTGGGTTTCTGTGAAAAAGGTGAGGGAGGTTTATTTATCCAGGAAGGCCGCTCGGATTTTGGGGGAGTTGTTCCTGTGAATACAGACGGCGGTCTTTTAAGTTGCGGGCATCCCTTTGGCGGAACGGGGATTAGACAGGGCATGGAGATAATGAAGCAGTTGCGCGGAGAGGCGGTAAGGCAGGTTGAAGGAGCCAGAACGGGGCTTACTCACAACCTCAGCGGATTTATTGCCGCGCACACTGTTCTTATTTACGGGAGGGACATATAATGAGAGGTATTTCTGTTTTAAATGGAAGATATGCGGTTACCATGGATATGTACCCTTTACAAAGTAAAGAATTTAACAGGATATACAAGTTCTATGATCATCTCCGTGAAGGACGCTTTACTACCACAAAATGTAATGATTGCGGCGTCCGGTCCTTCCCGCCAAGAGTTATCTGCCCGGAGTGTCTTTCGGAAAATCTGGAATGGGTAGATCTCCCTACGGAAGGGACGGTAAAAGTAGTTACGGAAGAGGTAGTGGGCGTGCCTCTGGGTTTTGAAAACCCCTTGATTCATGCATTAATTGATCTGGAAGGGCAACTTACCCATTTTGCACGGATAATTAACTGTCAGACCGGTGAGCTTAAGGAGGGTGACCGCGTTAAAATGGCAGTTTTCCCGGTAGATCCTGTTCCAGTAGATGGAAAACGGGGAGAATTTGTAGAAATGGAACGTGTTTTTTATGCCTTTGAGAAAGTGAAATAACTATAATTATAAAGCTAAAAAGCTCGGGCTAATTTTACCCGGGCTTTCATTTTAAGCAAAGGGGTAATTCTTTTCTCACCCTATGGTTGATACTTTTAGGTGATAGTAAAATTGTAAATTATTTTATAGTATTTAATTATAAAATTTTTACAACATAATAAAACTTGTTTAATTAAGGAGGTATTTACTAAATGACTATTTCTAAAGTCGGGGTTTTAGGAGCCGGACAGATGGGAGGGGGTATTGCCCAGGTCGCAGCCCAGGCAGGTTACCAGGTGATTTTAAATGATGTGGATATAACATTTGTGAATAAGGCTTTAAGCCGTATGGAGGCATTTTTTAATAAAAGTATTGAAAAGGGCAAGATGACAGAAGAACAGAAAAAAGAAGTGTTTGGACGTATTATTCCCAGCACAAATATGGCTGATTTCGGTGATGTTGATCTGGTTATTGAAGTCGTCGTCGAGGATCTGGAACTCAAAAAAAAGGTTTTTGGCGAACTGGATAAGATTTGTAAACCTGAGGCTTATTTGGCCACTAATACTTCTTCCATGCCTATTACTGTGCTGGCAAGTGCAACGAAAAGGCCTGAACGTGTTGCAGGCATGCATTTTTTTAATCCCCCTCCACTGATGAGACTGGTAGAGGTAATCAGGGGCTATTTTACCAGCGATGAAACCGTTGAAGTTGTTTCAAAGGTAGCTCAGAAAATGGGTAAAACTACCGTTGAGGTTAAAAAAGATTCGCCTGGCTTCATTGTTAACAGGGTAATGATGGCCCATTATATTGAAGCAATACGCTTGGTGGAGGAGGGCGTGGCCTCTCCCAGGGATATTGATACAGCTGTAAAGCTGGGTCTTAATTATCCTATGGGCCCCTTTGAGCTTAATGATTTTGCCGGAGTTGATATAGGATATTTTGTTGCCAATTATTTTTATGAGGAATTTAAAGATCCGCGTTGGAATCCCCCGCAAACCCTTAAGGCATTGATTAGGGCAGGGAGATTGGGGAGGAAAACCGGTGCCGGCTGGTATGATTATAACAATTAAGGCACAAGTGTGGAAAGGAGTTGGAAAATATGTCTGCAGAACTGGTTTTGCTGGAAAAACGTGATGATTTTGCCATTGTTACTTTAAATCGTCCTCCCATGAATCCTCTAAGCAGCCAAGTATTCCGGGAACTAGACACTATTGTTCAGGAAATCGAGTCAGATCCTGCAATTAAGGCCGTCATAATTACAGGATCGGGGCAAAAAGCATTTGCAGCAGGTGTCGATATAACTGAGATAGTTAATCTTTCCCCGGTAAAAATGTATGATTTCTGTTCGTTATCACTAGCCGTCTTTAACAAAATTGAAAATTTAAGTAAACCTACCATAGCTGTTATAAGCGGTCTTGCACTGGGTGGTGGCTGTGAACTGGCTTTAACCTGCGATTTCCGTATTGCAGCAGAAAGTGCAAAATTTGCTCAACCGGAAATTAACCTGGGAATTATTCCAGGAGGGGGCGGCACCCAGCGTTTACCGAGGCTAATTGGGTTGGCCAGGGCCAAGGAATTACTTTTCCTGGGCGATATAATTGATGCCGGGACTGCTGAAAAATATGGATTGGTGCATAAAGTTATACCTGATGCTAGTTTGATGGAATATGCAGAGCAATTTGCTAAAAAACTGGCATCTAAACCGTTTGTTGCCATGAAGATGCTTAAGAAAACTATTAATATGGGACAAAACATGGACTTGAATTCTGCGACCAATTTGGAAATTGAAAGCTTTATTATTTCTTTTACCAGTGAAGATCGTGTTGAGGGTATTAAAGCTCTTCTGGAAAAACGCAAGCCTAATTTTCAGGGTAAATAAAAGACTGCGCAGCAACACCGGGGAACAGGTTTCGGGATTACTTGTAGCGGCCTGCGTGTTATGGCGTCTATTTACGCCTGATAGTCGGCGTGTAGATGCTGATCATTTGCTTTTGGGCACAGCAAAGGTGGCTTAAGGGTGTGGCGAGCGGCATGTGCAGCGCAGCAAGCAGGTTCAGCGAGGCAAGGGCTTAAAGGCGGTCCTCCTGGCATGGGAGTAAGCAGCCGGGAGGTGAGTAGGATGGGAACTCCTCCCGGGGAGGGCCAGCCGGAGGCCTTAGCAGAGCTGCCAAATGTCTCTTGCTAACCCATAACAGAGTACCGGTCTTCGACACCCCGGAACATTTTACTACACCTGCTTCGCTGCCTCAATGTCAAAAAAAATTTTGGAGGGGTTTTTGGTGACCTTGTCAAAAAAGGTTGTAGCTGTTTCTGGCTCTCCCAGGTCCGGGCAGCCCAATCAAAAATCTTTTACGGAAAAAATATTAGATTTATTCATACAGGGAATGGACCCGGTCGATTACAAAAAATTTTATCCCCATAAGATGAATATAAATTACTGCAGGGCTTGCTTAACGTGCTGGTTTAAGACACCTGGTAAATGTGTATTTAATGATGATATGAAAATTCTTAAACAGGAAATAGAAGAGGCTGATGTATTTATATTGGCCAGCCCCGTATATATAGATGGGTTTAGTGCACCGGTAAAGGCGGTACTGGATAGGTGTTTTGCCATGCTTGACCCTTTTATTACTGTTGATAAAGAAGGACATTGCCGCCATAAAAGATTTAAGCCCAGGGAACAGGTTGCCTTGCTGGTATCTACCTGCGGTTTTTCGGAAGCCGATAATTTTAACCATATTCGACATCACTTTGAAGCTTTATGCAAAAATTTTGGCTGGCAAAACGGTGGGGAAATTCTTGTCCCTGCAGGCGCTTTAGGTTTTATTCATGGTGCCTATGATGATAAATATGAAGCTGTTAAAAAGGCAGGTAAAGAATTTGCAGAAAAGGGTATGGTATCGTACCAAAAGATACAACAAATTTCCGAAGAACAAATTAAAGCTGATAAATATTCGGAAATAGTAAACAGCTTTTTTGCCAGGTTAATAAGCAGGGTAAAAAGCGGAAATGGCTAGTCAGAACCCATTTGTTATGTTTTTCATTCCCGGGCACGGAACTGCTGTTGCAGGTACTCCTTTGAAGGAATTATTAGGCGGTACAGAGGCGGTTGCTCATACACAAAGGGTAGAACAATAAAAAGGGGGAGTTATCTGAATGCCTTATTTTGACGAGTACTTGGAAACGATGCCACTGGAAAAACTTCGGGAAGTTCAGCTTCAAAAATTTAAGAAGCAGGTACGTCATATTTTTGACAATAATTCCTTTATGAGAAAACGTTTCAATGAAGCAGGTGTTAACCCGGAAGATATAAAAAACTGGGAAGACATTAAAAAATCTCCTTTTACTTATAAAAAGGACCTGCGGGATAATTACCCTTTAGG
>JAGVAS010000148.1 GCA_020060185.1 Desulfovibrio sp.
GCGGAATTCCTGCCCGAGGTACGGGTCGTATTGTTTGAGGCGGCCATTTATGTTATAATATCAGGCGGTGTTTGTAAGTTCGCCTACAGGTGAAAGGAGTTTGTGTAAAGATGGATTTGATCAAGCATGTAGAGAAGGAGCATTTAAAGGAGCAAATTCCTGTTTTTTCTCCCGGTGATACGGTACGGATTCACTTTAAAGTTATTGAGGGCAACAGGGAAAGAACTCAGGTTTTTGAAGGTGTGATCATCAAGCGCAAGGGCTTCGGCTTAAGTGAGAGTTTTACCGTGCGGCGCGTTTCTTATGGAGTGGGAGTGGAAAGAACTTTCCCGCTGCATTCCCCCAAAATTGAAAAGATAGAAGTTATGCGCAGAGGCCGTGTCAGGCGTGCCAAGCTTTACTACTTAAGGGAGCTCAGGGGTAAGGCCGCGCGGATAAAGGAGATAAAGCGCTAGCAGGAGTAAAAAAGCAAGGCTCTTTTCGGCGTTAAATAAAAAGAAGTGGGGCTTGAGCAATGGAAAATGATTACAGTACTGAACAAAATAAAGGTGAAACCCTGAAAAAAGAAATAAAAGAGTGGGTCAGGTCAATTCTTCTGGCTGTAGTCCTTGCATTTATTATCAGGCTTTTCTTTTTTCAGGTGACTGTAGTTGAAGGGACGTCCATGTTTCCCACTTTAAATAACCATGAACGCCTGATTGTCAATAAAGCGGTTTTTTATCTTAAACAACCGGATAAAGGTGATATAATTGTCTTTAATTTTTCTACCCGCCGGGACTTTATAAAAAGAGTTGTGGCCCTGGAAGGGGATATAGTGGAGATTAAAAATGGACGGTTGTATGTTAATAACCAGCCTGTAGAGGAACCTTATATTAAGAATTATAACATGATGGATTTTGGACCGGCAGTTATTCCACACGGTCATGCTTTTGTCCTGGGCGACAATAGAAATAACAGCATGGACAGCAGAGATCCTGCAGTAGGTTACATTTCCCTGGAACAGATAAAAGGTAAAGCTTTGCTTGTTTTCTGGCCGCCGTTTAATATGAGGCTGCTTTAAGGTATATAACACCAGAAAGATCAGTGCAAAGTTCGGTGAAGGGCATGGAAAAAATCCCGTATCCCGGCCTCATGGCCAGGGAAGAGAAAAGATTAAAAGAAAACATAAAGTATATTGATCTGGTCCTGGAGGTTCTCGATGCCCGCCTTCCCCTGACCAGCAGGAATTACAGGCTGCAAAAGATGCTGGGGGAGAAAAAAAGGCTGATCATTTTAAACAAAGCTGATCTGGCGGAGGAAGATATTACGGGTCACTGGCTGGAAGTTTTAGCCAGAGAAAAATGGCCCGTTTTAGCTTTTAATGCCCAGAAAATCTCCGGGCTGAAGAAATTAGAAAAGCTGCTGCTTTTAAACCGCCCCGGGAATTTACAGTACAGGCGATCCCTGCGTTTAATGGTGGTGGGCATACCCAATGTCGGCAAGTCTACCATTATAAACCGCCTGGTACATAAGTTTGCCGTCAAGACAGGTGAGAAGGCAGGTATAACCAGGGGACCGCAGTGGATCAGGTTGAGGGTCGGATGGGAGATGCTTGATACTCCCGGTCTTCTGTCCCCCTATATAAAAAATAATGAAAACGCCCTGGCGCTTGCCGCTATCGGCTCCCTTGATTTTAAAGTTGTTGACGAGGAACGTACGGCAAAATGGCTTCTAGAAAAATTCCTGGCCCGGGGAAAATTTCTGTCTTTAATTAATTATTATTCACTGGCAGGTGATTATGCCGGTAAAAGTGCCGCTGAGCTGCTGGTGGAAATAGGGTTATCCCGCGGTTGTTATAAAAAAGGAGGCGGGGTGGATAAAATGAAAGCAGCTCAGCTGGTACTCAGGGATTTTAGAAGGGGGGTGCTGGGGCGTATAAGCCTGGAAAAGCCCGGAGATTATGAAGAAACATAATTTTTCTCTCTGGAGCGTGGCAGAGATTAAAGATTACCTGGATTTGCAGGAAGAATTATCTCCTGTAGAACTCAATACTTTAAAGAGCGATAACAGGAGAAGTGTACAAAAGCTGCTCTCCAGTTTCCTGCAGTACAGGGAAAAAGAGCTTGAAGAGAAAAAACGTTTACATAGAATGATCCTGAAGGAAGAATCTATCCAAAAAAGTGGTTATACATTGGTTGCCGGGGTAGACGAGGCTGGAAGGGGCCCCCTGGCCGGGCCGGTGGTGGCTGCGGCTGTTATACTCGAACCGGAAAAGGACGACTTCTGGTGGGAAGTAAATGATTCCAAGCAGCTTCCACCTTACAAGAGAGAAAAACTTTACGAAATTATTACTGCCAGTGCCAGGGCTTTTGCCGTTGGTGCTGTAAACGCTGTCCTGATAGACAAAATTAATATCTACCAGGCCTCCCTGGAAGCAATGAGACTGGCAGTCCGGCAGCTCTGGCCTCAACCGTATTTTCTTCTTAGTGACGGTTTTACCGTTCCCGGCCTGGAAATTCCCCAGGAGGCTGTGAAACATGGTGATGCTTCGTGTCTTTCCATTGCAGCCGCTTCTATTGTCGCCAAAGTTACCAGGGACAGGATCATGGAAAGTTATGACAGGATTTACCCCGGATACGGTTTTGCCAGGAACAAAGGCTACCCCACACCTGAGCACAGGGAAGCAATTAAAGCCCTGGGGCTTTCTCCGATTCACCGCCGGACTTTTAAATATGATTAGCAGGGAGAGGGGTTTGAACTCGTGAAAAGGGATATCCCGGGTTACAAAAAGAAACTGGGAGCTCTGGGTGAAAAGATTGCCGGGGAGTATTTACAGGAAGTAGAAGGTTACAGGATTATCGCCAGGAATTACACCTGCCCCTTTGGAGAGATAGATATCGTAGCCGCCGATAAAAAAACAACCGTTTTTGTAGAAGTCCGCTCTGTAAGCCTCTCTTTTGCCGGTTTTGCCGAAGAATCCATCGGTTTTCGCAAACAGAAAAAATTAAGGCAGCTGGCCTCCTATTATTTGAAAGAAAAGGGATTAAACGGCTGCCTGTCTCGTTTCGACGTTATGATCCTACTTTTTGATCAGGAAAATTCAGTTGTAAAGGAAATAAAGCATATCAAAAACGCTTTTTGAGGAGAGGGAAAAGTGCTTTCCAAGGTTAATACCTGTGCCCTGATAGGGGTGGAAGGATTCAATGTTTTTGTAGAGACGGATATAGCCGGCGGCCTGCCGAACTTTAACCTGGTAGGACTGGCGGCTCCTTCAGTGAAAGAAGCTAGGGAAAGGGTTCGGGCCGCCATTAAAAACAGCGGTTTCGATTTTCCCGCCCGACGCATCACCGTCAACCTGGCTCCGGCTGATTTAAGAAAGGACGGATCTTACTTTGATCTGGCCATTGCTGCCGGTATCCTGGCGGCTACAGAACAGGTTCCTACCGGTTCTCTTCACGATAAGGTATTTGTCGGCGAACTTTCCCTGGACGGGGAGGTAAGGGAGATCCCAGGTGTAATGGCAATGGCCGCATTTCTCAAGAAGCAGTGTGAAGGGAATAAACCCTTACAGTTAATTCTACCGCAGGGAAATGCCGTGGAGGCTGCATTGTCCGGCAATGTAGCGGTAAGAGGAGTAGCTAATTTAAAAGAGCTGGTAGCATATTTAAGAGATGAGCTTCATCTCGAGGAAATAAAGGCTGATCCAGGTACTATCCTTGCCGGTGAAGGAGAAAGAGGACAGCCTGATTTTAAAGAGGTAAAAGGCCAGCTGGCTGCCAAGAGAGCGCTGGAAGTTGCAGCCGCGGGAGGGCATAACATTCTCCTTACCGGCCCGCCTGGTACGGGAAAAACCATGCTGGCCCGAAGGATTCCCTCCATTTTACCCTCCATGACCCTGGAAGAAAAACTGGAGGTTACAAAAATACACAGCGTGGCCGGTCTTTTGAAAAAGGACAAGCCCCTTCTCACCCGGAGGCCGTTCCGGGCCCCGCATCATTCTGCCACTATGGCCGGTATACTCGGAGGGGGCAGGAACCCCCAGCCCGGGGAGGTGAGCCTTGCCCACCTGGGGGTACTTTTTCTGGATGAGTTTCCCGAATACTCCCGTGAAGTCCTGGAGGGCTTAAGGCAGCCGCTTGAAGACGGAGAAGTAATTATTACCAGGGCCGAAATAGCGGTTCGCTATCCTTCCCGTTTTATGCTGGTGGCTTCGAGGAACCCGTGTCCCTGCGGCTACTACCAGCACCCGCTGCGGGAATGCAAATGTTCCGAAATGCAGATACGCCGCTACCGCATCAAATCGTCGGGCCCTTTAATGGACCGGATCGACCTGCACGTGGAGGTGCCTTCCCTGCAATACAGGGATCTGGAAGGGGAACAGGAGGGGGAAAGCTCTGCCAGCATCAGGGAGAGGGTGGAGAGGGCCCGGGCCATCCAGCGGGAAAGATTTAAAGACTCTGGTATTGACTGCAACGCCTCCATGTCCCACCGCCATCTCCAGGAGTTTTGCCCCCTGGACAGGGAAACACGAGGTCTCTTACGCCGAGCCTTCGATTCACTGGCCATCTCCATGAGAGCCCACGACAGAATTATCAAGGTAGCCCGCACCATCGCCGACCTGTCCGGCGAAAAAGATATCAGCGCCGCCCATGTAGCCGAAGCCATCCAGTACCGCAGCCTGGACCGGAAGTTCTAAAGGTCGATACAAGAAACATTTTTAAGTAGTAGAAATTTGAGTGAGCGAAAGATAAGGTGCAATTATGTCTCCAGGTTGATAGCCTCATCGTGATGATTGTAAAGTATTACGTTTTTGCGAGGTAATGATATGGCATTAAAATTGGAAATTCACGTCTTATTGCTTCACTTCGCCGCTGATTTTTTTTGTACGTGAAAACCCTACCGATGAAATTTATTTATGATTCTACTGCATGTGTGGCCGGGCCAGGTCGCGTCATATAGTGGGTAAGAACCCACCTGGTAAAGCCCAACCAGCAGCCATTTTGAGTTGCGTAGAAGGATATTGGCTTAGAGGAAAGAAAGGTTATTAATAATCTCTGTTATTGAGTATAAATTAATTAAACTGAAAGCGGGTATTTATAATGTCACTTGAAGAAATAGGTTTTAGAATATTTTACCCTGCTTCCCAAGTACTTACCTCTTTTTTACCGAGGGCAACAATAATACCAAAATAGGTCTGAATCTGAATCCTCTGACATAAAAACAATTACTAAAAAGCGCGTATTTCGTGCTTTTTTTATGAGTAGAAACAGGAAAAATATTCGCGAAAGTTTTTTAAATACAAGAAGGACTAACTATAGATCTAAAGTATTGGTCAGCATAAAAAGAAAACTGATAAAATACAATCGCCCATCAAAGAACTGTTTTATTTAAAATTCCGTGTTTGTTAGGAGGTAAATAATTTGAAAAAAACGCTTCTTTTATTGTTGTCTTTTATGTTGCTGTACACTTTGGTATTGGCAGGGTGTACAGCGGCTGACCCGCTGCCGAATATTTCGGTTCCTGAACCGATAGACGAACGTCCTCCTGAGGAAGAGCGCCGTGAAGAAAGGATTTTGCGTCTGGACGAGCAAAACTTGGGCTTTCCTTCTGTCTATACAGTTTCTCCCCGGGGTAGAGGCTACTTGTTGACCAGTTTCCTGTTTGACACACTGACCTGGAAAGATGAAAAAGGTATAGTACCGCTCTTGGCGGAACGGTGGGAAGTTTCTGACGACAAAAAAAACTGGACTTTTTATCTTGTTAAGAATGCGACCTTTTCAGATGGTACGCCTGTTACTGCTGAAGATGTTAAGTTTTCTTATGAATACATACAGCAGCATCCCCACCCCTGGGTTTCTCTTGATATGGTGGAAAAAGTTGAAGCTGTAGGGGAGTACATGGTAGAAATAAAGCTAACGGATATCTATGCCCCATTTTTAACAGAAATCACCGGTAATGTACCGGTAATGCCCAGACATATCTGGCAGGATGTTTCCGACCCGCATCAGTTTAATACCCCCGAAGCTGTTATCGGTTCCGGACCGTTTACCCTGGAACAATACGATGCTACTGCTGGAACGTATGTATTCGCCGCCAATCCAAATTATTTCCTGGGTGCACCGGTTATAGATAAACTCATCTTTTCCGAAGTCAGCCAGCCCGCCCAAGCCCTCGCAAACGGAGACCTGGATGCGGCCCAGCGCATCAGCTACGGAGAGGCCATGCGCATGAAAGAAGAAGGGCGGTTTACAGTTATTGAAGGACCAGGCTTCTGGGTTTACCGGATGTATTTTAATTTCGATTGCCCTGAATTTAACGAAGTTAGTGTAAGGAAAGCCTTTTATCATGCCATCAATAGAGATGAGATTGTGGTAAAAGCTGCCGGCAGCGGTGCCGTACCCGGTAACCCGGGGCATATCCACCCCGATTCTGAATGGTACTTTCCTGGAGTGAAGGACTATGCTTTTAACCCTGAAAAGGCCGGTTCACTGCTGGACGAGGCAGATATCCTTGATAAAAATGGTGACGGAATCCGGGAGTTCAAGGGAAGTCCAATGAAGTATGAACTGCTGGTAGCTAACGACAGGGTTAACGAGGCAGAAATGGTAAAAAGCTACCTGGGAGACATTGGTGTAGCCCTGGAGATAAAGGCCATGGATCAGCAAAGCGTTGACTCTCTGCTCAAAGAGGGTACATTTGATCTCGCCCTGAACGGGCACGGTTCCTTTGGTGGAGATCCTGTTTTGCTTGCCCGCTTTGCCAGTGATAAGGCAAGCCTGGGTTCTACCCCCAGCGTAACGGCTCAGGGAGGCGGGCAGTGGGTAGACAAAGAGTTTAACGACCTTTTTAGCCGGCAGATTAGGGAAATAGACTACGAAGAGCGCTATAAGCAGGTGGCGCGCCTGCAGGAGATTATTGCTGAAGAACTTCCCACATTAACGCTTTATTACAGGAAGATAACCTTTGCTTTTAATTCCGAAACATTGAACGGCTGGTTCTTCACCAAAGACGGCGTTGCCCAGGCTGTTCCTACGGTTCAAAACAAACTGGTTTATATTAGAGGGACTTGGGGTAGATAATATTGCTTTTGCCTCTTAAAGCAAGATTACTACGGCTGGGTATGATTTTGGGCAGGAATTGTATTTTACTGGTTGTTCTGATCATTCTGGGCTTCCTGCTGCCCCGCTTAATCCCGGGAAGCCCCCTCTCATTTTCAGGTGAAGAGATCAATGTTCTCAATTTAAGGCTGCCTGAGGAGACCTTTAACCGTTTTAGGGATTATTACGTTCCGGAACAGCCGCTTGTAAGGCAGTTTGCCATCTATATGAGCCATCTTTTTAACGGAGACTGGGGCTACTCCTTTCGTTATGGGCTCCCGGTCAAGAAAATTATTATGAGCAGGGTGAGCCTAACTCTGTTTTTATCGTTGACTTCTATTGCGATTTCTACAATTATAGCTATTCCTTTGGGGACATTCCTGGCATTGAGAAGGAGAGGCCGCGGGGAAAAAGGCATCCTTATGCTGCTTCTGGCCGTACAGACAATTCCTGCTTTTCTGCTGGCCATCATCTGCCGGCTATTTTTTGCATACAACCTGGGCTGGTTTCCTGCTTTCGGGGCCTATCCTCCGGGGATGACCCCCACAGATGCAGGGTTTGCAGGTCATTTTATCTTGCACGCCTTTCTTCCCGTAACCGTTTTGGTGGTCTCCACGGTGCCTCCCGTAGCTATCTTAACCCGAAATGTGGTGCATAAAATAAAAAGAGAACCTTATGTTGAAGCGGCGTATTATTTTGGGATCCGGGAAAAAACAATTCAGATATATTACATTCTTTTAAACAGCTTCCCCGAGATTATGGGAAGGTTAAATATTATTTTCCTTTATGCTATCGCCGGGGCTCTTTTCGTTGAGATCATTTTTTCCTACCCCGGGATGGGGACCCTGATGAAGGCCGCCGTCGAATCAAGAGATTATCCCTTGATACAGGGTATTTTTTTGGTGACCACGATCTACAGTATTGCTATTAACTTTGTTTTTGAGGTGTTTTCCGACAAAATAAATCCTAGACTGGTCACATGATATATATGAACAACAGAAAAAAGATCTCTTTAATTCTTCTTCTTATCATGGTGGCGTTGGGTCTCGCTTATTCTTACCTGGCACCATATAATCCCGATGATTTTTCTTCGCCTCCCCTGCTCCCACCGGGAGGCAATCACCTGTTGGGGACAAACAACATGGGTCAGGACATTTTTTCTGCACTGCTGGCCGGCTTTAGAATAACGATTGGCATTGCCTTGATAACCTCTCTTTTAACTACTTTTATCGGCACAGTGATGGCTGTGTTATCTGCCTTTTTCCGTGGTTTGGTGGATAGCTTCATAATGCGCCTGACCGAAATTTTTATCATTGTCCCTGATATTATTGTAATCATGCTCTTTGCCACCTTTGCCGGGCCAAAAGTTTGGGATGTCATTGTGGTGATGACCTTTTTTTCCTGGAGCCGCATTACCCGCATCGTGAGAGGCAAAGCAATGGTAATTATTAGCCAGGATACGCTGCAGTACACTCTGTTATTAAAAGGCGGCCTGGCTAACGTGGGCAAGAAAATGTGGCCGCACCTTTACCCGGCTGTGGTCACGATTTTTATCCAGCAGTGCGGAAGGGCGGCGGTCTATGAATCCACCTTATCTTTCCTGGGGATAGGAGATCCCACACTTAAATCCTGGGGGCGCACTATCAAGGCGGCCATGGATTATGAAGGTATCTTTTGGAGCAACGCCTACCTGTGGTGGTTGCTGCCCCCTCTTCTATGCCTGATCGCTTTTGTGCTTGCCCTCGCTTTGCTTACCTTTGATTTTGAGGAGAGCGGCAGGCCAGGATAGAGTGTCAATGAGCTTTATAAAACAAGAGAAACAGATGAAGTTGTCCTTAAGGCTTTAAAAACTCCTACTGCAAACTTTACCACCATGTCCAAATTGAGGAGAGAGCGAAATGACTGTTCTGCTGGTAAAGGGACTAAAGGCCGGCTACCGGACTGCACCTTTCCTTTTTCAATTTCCCGATTTACACGTGGAAAAAGGTCAGTGTCTGAGTATTATCGGCCCCACCGGCTGCGGTAAGACCACGCTGCTTAACGCGCTGTTCCAGCCCCTTTTCCCCGGTGTGGTCCAGTACAACCGCGGCGAGATACTTGGAAGGGATTTACGCGCGATTTCCGCTTCCGGGCTGTACAGCACAATATCCTATATGCCCCAATTTGCCCAGAATGCATTAAACCCGTCTCTTTTCGTAAGGACTCACTTTCGTCACGTTCAAAGAAGCCTGGAAACCGTAGAAGAAAAAATCTGGATTGGTTGGATGGATGAACTCAAGCTCGCCCAGGATGTGCTGGAGCTTTTCCCTTACCAGCTCAGCGGAGGAATGAAGCAGCGGCTGGTACTTCTGCTGGGTTTTTTGAAAAGGCCGGCACTTTACGCTGTAGATGAGCCTTCCTCAGGAGTTGACGCTATTACTTTAAAAATTATGATACAGTTTTTACAGCGAAGAAAGCAGGAGGGGACGGCTTTTCTCATGGTTTCCCACGAACAGGGCCTGGTCAACAACCTGTCTGACAACATTTTGTTTTTGGAGAAGCATTTATGCCTGGAGAAAACTGCCTGTTAAGTGTTGTTAACGTGGGAAAAAGTTACCGCACATTCAAAGGACAAACCCGTATTTTGCGCGGTGTTAGTTTTGACCTTCCGAAGGGTTCGATGGCAGGTCTCCTCGGGGAGAGCGGTTCCGGTAAAACAACGATTGCCAGGATTATTACCGGCCAGGAGAAACCCGATAGGGGGAGTGTCTACCTTGACGGGAACCTGCTCCTGCCTCTTGGCAAAAGGCCTTTCAGCCATGCTGCTGATATACAGTATGTTTTCCAGGATCCGTACGCAGCTCTGGAGCCCGGGTACACCGTGGAGCAGACCTTAAAGGAACCTCTTTGGCTGTGTCGAAGAAGGAGACGTCAAAACACCATTAATCCACAGGAAGCCTTGGATAAGGTGGGTTTAACTTATGCAAAATGGGCTTTCAAAAAAATCGGAGAGCTAAGCGGAGGGCAGCGCCAGAGAGTGGCTATTGCACGGGCCCTGATTCCAAGACCCCGCCTGTTGATTGCCGATGAAAGCACATCCATGCTGGATGTAGAGACAGCCAACTCCATTCTTGATGTCCTGCAGGCTGTTAATGCTGAAACCGGACTCAGCGTTTTGTTTATAACTCACCAGTTCAGTGTTATCCATAAAACATGCGACCTGGTTTTCGTTCTTTACAAGGGTTTTATTGTTGAAAGGGGAGAAACAAGTGCCGTTATGAATTTCCCTTCCAGTGAATATACCCGTCAGCTGTTTGAGAGCATGAAATTTTTGGGGGAGGTTAAAACTTTTGTCTAAAATACTTTTTGTTGACTTGGATACAGAAAAGATCAGCGAGGAACAATTCGAGTTTGAAAATATTGCTGGAACCGGAAGAGGCCTGGCTGCCCGTCTTGCTGCAGCACAGGCCGTCAAAGAAACAGGGAAACGCAGCAGGAATTGTCTTGTTCTGGCTCCGGGACTATTGACAGGTACACGGGTCCCTTGTACAGGCAGGCTGGTTATCGCCGGTTTAAAGGTCAGAGAATGCGGGATTCATCTGGCCAATACAGCAGGGCCATTCGCACAGAAACTGGCTTCTCAGGGTATTTATGCCCTGGTTATAAGTGGTGAATACAATCCTGGCAGGACGGCTGTCGTCCACCTCAATGAAGGAGGCACCGTCCTTCATCTCTGCCGGGAGTTGAAAGATAAGCCTGTAAGTTGCACTATACACGACCTGCGTAAAAGGTGGGGAAAGGGTTCAGCCATTGTGGGCGTGGGACCTGCTGGGGAACATCTGCTCCCCCTTTCCGGAGTATTCAGCACCTATCCTGAGCAGGGCATACCCGTTTTTTCCGTAACCCGTGACAAGGTGGGGGAGATATTTGGAAGTATTGGACTGAAGGCTGTGGTCATATCCACAAAAGACCAATTTCGTGCCGCTGTTCAAAACCGGGATGAGATGGCCGTATACAGCAAGAAGCTGAGCAGCCTCATTATTCAGAACCCTGTTTGCGGCGGTGCGCTTCCAGCTTACGGGTCAATAACCCTTATGAAAATGATGCAGCAGAACCATAACATAAGAGAAGCTTTCAATATGGAAACAAAAGGAAAAGCTGCTGCGAAAACAAAAGGCGGAATAAAAGACGACAGGGGCGTAAAAATACGTCTTAACCGTAACTGTGCACCGGGTTGCGTAGTGGGGTGCCTTAACCGGCATGCCGGCAGCCGGGAGGAAATTCTAAGCTCGCCTATGGAAAGCGAAGTAAAGGCTGTATGTCAGCTGATGTTCAGGTTGAACAACCTGTCTTTTGCCAGGAAATTAGTCGGCCGCTGTTTTGAAATTGGCGTAGACCCCGTTGAATTTCTTGCTGCGTGCAAAATAATGTTTCAGGTGGAGGGGAGATCACCTCATCTCTCTGAGATAGAGCGACTGGTAGAAGAGGTAGAACATCTTTCGCTCCGGGGAAGAGCCCTGGGGAGTACCAC
>JAGVAS010000034.1 GCA_020060185.1 Desulfovibrio sp.
GTTCTAGATGGGCGGAAAGTTACCATTGCTTTAGGCAAGTTCAACTCATATTATGGTAGCACTCGTCGCTTAAGGAGTCGGCCAACAACTCGCTTCGCTAGTGAACTTGTTTCCTCGCTGCACAAGTCGCTCCGACAACAGCAAAACGCTCGCCTGGAGAAGGATATGTGTTTCTCCAGGGGTGAAGAGCTGAGGGTCTTTAACACGGAACTGGGAAAGCTGGGGATCGTTGTGTACAATGACAGCTGGTACCCGGAAGTAAACCGTATTCTGGCCCTGCAGGATGCAGAGATTATCTGCCACCCGGGAGCCTTGCCGGAAGAACACAACTCCTGCCGTCAACTGGCCGGGATGCAAGGTCCATCTTTTCTCCACAGAAAAAAACAGGAGGCCATGTGCAGGACGTTAAGAGAAGCTATCCCCCCCCCTATTTCAGGGATGATCTCCGGGAGGGAAATGTATTTATTGCCGGTTAAAAAACGTAAATGGTAATCTTCACTCCCATCAGGAACAGTTAAGATAGGATCGGCCTTAACAGCTTCACTCCTATCAGGATGTCCGGAAACAGGCCCGTTTTTTCTAAACAAGCAGGTATTTTTTCCTGATTTCTTCATTATCCTCGAGCTCCGTTACACTTCCCTGGAAACGAATTTGCCCCCGGTCGATTACATAGACCCTGTCAGCCAGCTTAAGCGCTGATTTTACGTTTTGTTCAGCCATCAATATGGAAAGACCCCCTTCTCTCAGCCTGCCAATCTGTTCCATCAGTTCGCGCACCACCAGTGGAGCAAGCCCCTCCGTAGGCTCATCCAGGAGTAAAAACTCGGGGTTGCCCATTAAAGACCGGGCAATGCTGAGCATCTGCTGTTCTCCGCCGCTGCAAAAGCCCCCTTTACGGGAATCTATTGCCTTTAACGCCGGAAAAAGCCGGTAAACCCGTTCCTTGTCCCATCCACCCCCCTGAGAATTGCCTTTACTTGCTATTTCCAGGTTTTCTCCCACCGTAAGGTCAGGGAAAATCCGGCGGTTGTCCGGGACAAAACCCATGCCCAGGCGGGCTATCTTATAAACCGGCATCCTGGTGATATCTTCACCTTTAAAAATAATACTTCCCTGCCGGGGTGGGGTCAGACCCATAATACTGCGCATCGTGGTAGTCTTCCCCGCACCGTTTCGGCCCAGGATACAGACTATCTCTCCTTTGTCCACCTGCAGAGATACCCCGAAAAGGATATGGCTTAAACCATAATAGGTATGAATGTCTTTTACTTCTATCATCATAATTCCTCCCCCAGGTAAGCTACCTGTACCAGTTTATTGGCCCGTATATCAGCAGGTAGTCCCTGGGCGATAGTTTTCCCCTGCTGCATAACCATGATCTTTTCGGCAATGCCAAAAACAACATCAAGGTCGTGTTCCGTAAATAAGATCGTCAACCCTTCTGCTCTTGCCAGTTCCTTAACCAGTTTAATGGTAGATGCTGTTTCCTCGGGAGACATTCCCGCCGTTGGTTCATCCAGCAGCAGCAGTTCCGGCTCATTCCCGAGAGCTATGGCCATTTCCAGGATCTTTTGATCTCCGTATGACAGAGAGGTGCTCAAAAACTGTGCCTTGTCATCCAGGTCTACTTTTTCCAGGATGCGATAGGTCTCTTCCACCAGCATCTTTTTAGTGGGAGAAAACATGTTTAAAATCTTACGTTTGCGGGAAAGAATGGAAACCTGGACATTTTCAAAGACCGTTAACTTCGGGAAAATATTAATTAACTGGAAGGAACGGGATATGCCCATGTGACAGATTTTATGCGGTGATAGCGCCGTAATATCACGTTCTTTAAATTCGATGGTCCCCTCTGAAGGAACGAGGTGGCCGGTAATAAGGTTAAACAGGGTGGTTTTCCCGGCCCCGTTAGGGCCGATTACCGCCACTATCTGGCCTTTTTCCACGGTAAGCTCCGCACCGTTTACGGCTAAAAACCCGTCAAAGGATTTTACCAGTTTTTCAACCTTGAGCAAACCTGTCTACCCCCTTCCGCCCCGGAGCACTGCTGCTGCCAATTTTTTCTTTAACAAATCCCAGGACTCCCTGGGGAAGGAAAAGAATTATAAGGACCAGGACAGTTCCCAGTACCAGCAGCCAGTATTCGGTGACAACGCCCAGGAAAACCCCCAGCACGATGATGACCGCTGCCCCAAAAGTAGGGCCTAAAAAGGTAAACATGCCTCCTAAGAGCACCATAATCAGAAGCTCTGCCGATTTGGTCCAGAACAGCAAAGAAGGAGAAACGGAGCGTTCCAGGATTATAAACAATACCCCTGCGACACCGGAAAAAAATCCCGCCAGGACAAAGGCGATTAACTGGTGATGGCGGATATTGATACCAACGCTTTCGCAACGCTGGGGATTGTCTCTGACGGCCTGAAGGGCGATGCCAAAAGGTGAGTTGAGAATGATGTAGATAATCAGCAGGCACACCGAAACTACAACAAGAGCGGTATAATATGCTGCGGGAATAGAGCGCAGCACCTGAGGAACAGCAATGCCGTGAATACCATCATCCCCACCCGTAAATTCATACCAGCGGTATACTATAGCCCAGACCAGCTGCCCCATGGCCAGGGTCATCATGCCGAAATACAGGCCGCGCAGGCGGACACAAATACTACCGATAACCAGCGCCACCCCGGCGGCTACCAGCGGGGCAGCCAAAAAACTAAGCCAGGGCGGCAAAGGGCTTTTATTTAAAAACAGTGCCGCGGCATAAGCACCAACACCGAAAAAAACAGCCTGGTGCAGCGGCAACATTCCACCATAACCCAGGGAAATATTGAGGCTTGTAGCAAGTAAGGCGGTAAAAAGAATAACAGTCAGCAGGTAAACAGAGTACTTGGAGAGAAAA
>JAGVAS010000051.1 GCA_020060185.1 Desulfovibrio sp.
TACACAAAAATATGAATCAAGAGTAAATTGAGCAGTTCCAAGAAATATTTAGCAATACCAGAATGCTTTTAAAGTCATGAGCGAAGCGAATTTTCTTGGAGGTGGCGCAGTTTTTTTTGAACTGCAACCCAAGAAAGCGGTTGTTAATGATATAAGCAACGAGTTGATTAATATTTACCAGATAATAAAAGATAACGTTGAGGAATTAATACAAGACCTAAAAAAACATAGAAATGATGAAGAATACTTTTACACGATACGAGAGAAGGATCGGGATAAAGATAAATATAACAAGCTTACACCTATTGAAAAAGCATCTAGGATCAGTTACCTTAACAAGACATGCTATAATGGTTTATTTAAGAGTGAACAAGGCTGGGGAATTCTCAATGCGCCTTTTGGTAATTATAAAAATCCAAACATTGTAAACGAAATAACTTTAAGGGCTGTTAGTAATTATTTCAACAAAGCCAATATAACCTTTACTTGTAAGGATTTTGAAAGTGCTTTAAAGGGGATAAGGAAAGATGCTTTTGTTTACCTTGACCCTCCGTACGATCCAGTTTCAGATACCGCTAGCTTCACAGGTTATGATAAAAGTAGATTTGACCAGGATGAGCAAAAGAGACTAAAAATGACTTGTGACAAGCTAAACGATAAAGGAGTTAAGTTTCTTCTTTCAAATTCGTCAACTGATTTTATAAAACAACTTTACAACGGATACCGAATTGAAGTTATTAAAGCAAAAAGAGTAATAAATTCCAAGGCTGACAAGAGAGGCGAAATAGATGAAGTGTTGGTAATGAATTATGAGCTATAGTTATGATACAAAAATTAGTAGGGCTTCTGCGGTGGAAGTAGAGAATAGTACCTTTAATGTTTCTTACTTTGATAACGAATATCTGAAAAACCTGAATCTGGATGATTTAATGCTAAACCAACTTCCAGTTGAGAAGGGGATGCAACAAACACTTGCTTTTTAAGGGGTGATAAGGGCACGATCAGTGCAAGAGATGGGGGTGTGACTGGATCGGCTGGTCGGATGAATACCGGCATTATGCAGAAGAGGAGCATAAGGCATTTCAAATGCTTGCCATTGTTACAGAAAACAGAATCGTTAGTGAAGAGGATCTGCTCGGCGCCCTTTTTTCTCTCAATATTAAAAAATGTAACCACCGGGCGGCGAAAAGAGTATTGGATCAACTGGTCGGACTCGGCTTGCTGGTACGACACACCGGGAAGCGCTACCCTGCGGAAGACTCCACCGCTAGAGACAGGGCTCCCTTGCCGCATAGCCGTCTCGTTATCCCCAAAGAAGGCTGGCCTGCCCTGAGCTATTTAAGGGCTCCGGAAACGGTCCACTGGGCCGTTACCTATCAATGTCATTCCCGCTGCCCCGATTGCTATATCCGCCGTCATGGACGGCATGAAGACGGCGAAATTAATACCGAAGAGGCCATAAAGGCGGTGGCTTCCCTGGCCCAATGGGGTGTTTTCCAACTGGCCATCGGCGGCGGCGAACCCTTCTTAAGACCTGATCTGGCCGATTTGGCTTCCGCCGCTGCGCAGTTGGGCATGGTTGTGCATGTAACCACGGGTGAGGCGGAACTGCCGGAAAAAACAGTGGAGAAGCTTTCACCGGCTGTGAAGGTGCTGCAATTTAACATAGATGAACACCGGTTGATGGAAGTTCCGCAGAAAGAAACGGAAAGGCTGCGGTGTGGATTACAGATGGCTGCCGGTGCGGGTATGAAAACCGGCGCCAACTTAAAGGTGAGCAAGACCACGTTGGCAAACTTTAAAACAATCCTGGAGCGGATGGGAGAATGCGGCTTTAGCAGCATCACGCTTCTACGTTATAAACCCCCGCCCACTCTTGACCGGTGGATTGAAGAAAACCCTTCCTCGAAATCTTTGCAGGCTTTCGAACTGTTTCTGGCCGAAGCCGCGGCCGAATCTCCGGATCTTTCCATCAGAGTAGACTGCGAAGACTGGATCATGGAATATCATTACGGATAATGTAGAAAAGGCGGAGGTGTTATTTGTTATGTCCGGTCATGAAGCATACTCCAACCAGATGCACCAGCTCTTGATCTCTGTATCCAGGCATTTTTACCTGCAGAAGAACGGTTTGTTCAAGTACCAGGAGAAGCCCTTGCAGGTAAGCATGGCAAACATCGGGAAGTCAAAAAAGGACCACCTGGTTTATTATGTGTTGCAGGACCGTTTCAGCGGCAACTTTTTCTTTGAGGTTGCCGTATCCAGTTCTTTAATACCCCTGGTGGATTTTTTACATTATGCCTGGCGCGAGGACAAGGAAGACAGACACTTCTGGGGCATGCCCGCAATTATCTCCGTGCCCAAGCTGGTTGCTCTGCCGGGGCTCTCCGAGGGGTTAAGGGAACTGGGCTTGGAAATCGTCCATCCCAGCAGCGGCTTTGCTTCAGGCATACGTATTATCAAGGAACTGGAAAACAATATTGCCTATCATCTTGGCCGATTATCCATACAATCACTGGAGGCGGTGAAACGATTCAAAAAGAAAGTCTACAGCTTTTTACTGCAGCCTTACAGCCGTGAAGACAAGGTTCAAAAATGGCGGGAAAACCTTCCGCCAGGCCACCCCAGGGGTGTTGCTCCTTATGATATATTTAAGCAGTATTTCCCTTCGCCCGGGGAAGAAACCCCCGGCCTTATGCTGCGGTCGGAATCTCCCCAACAATATCCTTCAAAGAGGCCGCCTTTCAGGACTTTCCTTGACGAACCAATTAACGATATTAAATATTCTCCCGACAGGTTGGAGAAAGCCCGGGATTTATTATACGAAGCCTGGGAACAAGAAAACCAGCAGAAGTATATAGAAACGGCCTGTAAGGCTTTAAGCATATCTCCGTACTGTACAGATGCGTATAACCTGCTTGCCTGGGAAAGTCGTGATCTGCAGGAGAAGTACTTTTTGTTTCAAAAAGGGCTCACGGCAGCCGAGCTTTCTTTGGGGGAGCTTTTCTTCCGGGAAAACGAAGGAGATTTTTGGAATATTATTGAGACGAGGCCGTACATGCGCTCACTTGCAGGTTTGGCCAATTGTTACCGGGAAATGGGAGATCTGAAACAGGCCATTTCCTTATTCAATGAGCTGCTACGCTTAAACCCCGATGATAACCAGGGGGTAAGATATCCCCTGGCCTGCTGTCTTCTGGAAAGCGGTAGGGACGCAGAGTTTGCCGACTTTATCAAGGAACACGGAGATGAGTCATCCTGTTTTATCGCTTACAGTAAGGCCCTGTGGTCTTTTCGCACCGGTGAAGAGAGGAAAGATGTCTGTTTGAGAGAAGCCCTGGAAGAAAACGAGTATGTGCCCCCTTACCTTTTGGGTGAAAAATGGATTCCTTACCAATTGCCTGCTTATTACAGTCCCGGGAGTGAAGAAGAGGCTGTTTTGTACGCAAAAGAGGCCCGCGCGGCCTGGGTAAACACTTCTGAAGCGCTGGTTTGGTTGAAGGAAATGACGGATGTTTTTAACGGGGAGAGTTGAGTTTGTTAACCTTCCGGCATTCCCAGATCCACATAAATATCCTTTAATCTATCCAATACATATTCCCGGTCTTCCAATCCATCCACATTAAGAGCTTTTTTCAAAAGATAGAAATTCCCTTACTCCAGAATTCGGTAAAATATGGGATAAGTCCCCGGGGAGCCGGGGACTTATCAGGATTCGTTGGTTCTGCTATACAACTGGATGATATGTCTCTATTTCTTTTAGCTCTTGCTCTTTAAGCACCCTTTCTTCACGAAGATCATACTCCATTTGAAGTCCAAGCCAGAATTCAGCCGATGTCCCAAAAAATTTGCCCAGTCGAAGAGCTGTATCGGCACTGATCCCGCGTTTCCCTTTTATTATTTCCGATATCCTGGTAGCAGGCATATGTGTTGATTTTGCAAGCTGGTAAGGCGTAATTTCCATGGGCTTAAGAAATTCTTCCCGGAGCACTTCTCCGGGGTGGATGTTAGGAATAAGGTTTTGATTCATCAGACCCCCCCCTTTTCTTAATGGTAATCAGTGATCTCAACATCAAATACTTCACCGTTATTCCATCGAAAACAAACTCTGTACTGGTCGTTAATACGAATACTCCACTGACCTTTTCGGTTACCGGAGAGCCTCTCCAGGCGGTTGCCTGGTGGTACCCTGAGGTCTTCCAGTAAAACGGCACGATGAAGCATAAAGAGCTTTCGAAGTCCGATTCTTTGTATCTCCAGCGGAAGCGATTTGACCCACTGCCGGTTCCATACCTTTTCAGTATCCGTATCTGCAAAGGACTTGATCATGATTTCATTATAACGTTAAACGTTAGCAACGTCAAGCGTTACTATGAGTTTGAAGATGATAAAGTTATAAAAAACGGTGAGATTTTGGATGAGCCGTATATTAAGGAACCGGCACAATATTATCAAGTGGAGAAAGTCATTGTCCCTGAAGGTCATATATTTGTAATGGGAGACAACAGGAATAATAGTCGACACAGCAGAAATATCGGATGTATTCCTACCAGCCATGTTATTGGAAAGTATAAGTTTAAGTTTTGAGGCTGCAGTTGTTCCCATCATAATTAGTGTTGTTTGTGTATCCATTTGAGTTAGTTTTTATTTATTCTACCGCTAATACTATCTACCCCACATCATTCCCCTGTTTTTTCATCTTTTTTTCCTCGGTGCTTACCCAGCGGCAGTGGGAAAGCGGTGAGTACCAGCATTATCTTTATTTTTATCATCCCGAGCAGCTCTCGGGCCCGGACAATACTTCCTTCATTAACCTGGCTGCGGTTGCGGAGGAAGCCTGGCATGCCCTGGAAATACTGCCTGAGGGAACCGTAGCCGAACTGGCCCTTTCTTTCCGGGAGACCTACTCCATAGAATAGGTTAAGGCCATGCTAAATGAATTTGACCTGGATATTGCCTGGTATGCCATTGCTACGGGGGTAGAGGGGAAATCTCAGGATGAAAGGGAACAGATTCCCCTGTCACCTTATGATGGTGCCCGGCTCCCGGATCTTTCCCCCCTGTCGGCTTTTGACGGGGCCTGGGGCCTGCCGGAGTTCTCCATGAACATGTTAAGACAGCACAACCAGGATTTTCGGGATGATAGCGCCCTTCGTGAGGAATACTTTCTGGAATCGATGAAGTTCCTGGTTGAAAATGAAAGCATTGCTAAACGCCTTTACCAGGGTAATCCCCGGGACCTGCTTCTCAAGGAGCGGTACCAGTATATAAAGGATAACGGTATCCAGGTTTACGGGGTTGTCGTTACCGGGCCTACCAAGGAATTATTAAAGCTGCAGCAACTGGAGACCGTTCATTCTCCCGCCCTGGGGGACGTGAAGCTGTGGAACTGGTTCCACCGCTATATCCAGGTCCTGATCAATCCCTTTCAGCAGCTTCAAAAAGTCTATGACATCACGGGGATTCACATAGTCGGCATGGGAACGTATGTCTTCTTCGCTTTTGGGAGACGAGATATGGATCTTGGGGGATAAATCTGAGTCTTCCCAGGTCTGGAAAAAAGGTTCAATCAAGTTTGTTAATTCCCCGGCATCTTTATTGCTGGCCAAAAAGGAATTTGGTTTCCTGTTTGGCTTTTTTTACCTCCCGTCGGAGAACTTGGGCTGTATGCAACTTCGAAAGGCATTTAGTTTATACAGTCTGCGTTTCTATAAATGGCGATATTTACGGGTTTAAAGGTACTTTTTTGTTAAAACTTTAGTAAACTCACGCTAGTCAAATAATTCACGAAGATAATCCCGGCGACTATGCAATATGCGGTGAATGATAACGGTATTATCTGTTATCCTGTAAAAAACGAGGTACGGATGTACAACAATAAAGCGGTATCCACGCTTAATAATCGTATATTCCTCATCCGATAACACAGAACCCATATTGGGAAACTCTGCCAGTTTGGCTATTCTTCCATTTATCTTTTCCAGCATCATTTCCGCGGCGGCGATATTATCCTGTGATATGTATGAGAAAATCTCATCCATATCGTCAACTGCTGCAGGAGTATACTTGATCTTATGCTTTCTCGGCATTGATCTTTCTCCGAATCCTGGCTATGACTTCATCATGTTCAAGAAGTTGTGCACCTTCGGCAATCTGCTTTTCTGCAACCAGCAACTTGGATTGCAATTTAATACGGGCCTCCATACGTCGAAACGCTTCATAACTCATGACAACCAAGTCGGCTTCACCATTACGGGTAAGCACTACCGGTTCGTCAAGCTCGTGGCATAATTTTGAAAAGCCGTTATAATCCTGTCGGATTGTTGTAGAAGGCTTGATATACATTATGTGCAGCTCCTTTCTCATATCATTATTCTGACTATAATCTATCATATTAATACTATCCAGGCAAGTGAAACTTGCCTTCCGGTTACCCACCGCCTCCAACTATTACACTTGACTAACGAAGCAATAACGGAGTTATTGCAAATGATCCTGCAAGCATATAAAAGTAATCCTAATATGGTTAGCAAAGTTACTTTTCTCACTTCCTGCTCCTTCTCAAAAGCAACTCTTTTCTAACAAATATGGCAATGAACATAACTATGGAAATTAAGGCCAAAACAGCTTGAGGCCACACCTATAAGACCTACATGCTTGAGATCGGCATACACCATCCAGGGCCAACCAGTTACATCCATAGGTATGCCTATCAATGGCGAAAAAATATTCTGTTTTCCCATGATGCTTCTATGAAGATAACCTGTCACACTATAGACCATTCCAGTTACGAAATAAGCAAGGATTATTCTTTTAGTAAATCGTTTTAATGTTCTCATCAACCTTATCACCTCCAAAAAAATACCGCATCGCCTCTTGTTGTTCTTCTTTCAATTCGGTCCAGCCCGTTTTGGTCATTTCCTGGGTGAGTCCGGGCATTACATTTCCTTTCCATCTGGATTTAAATTTCAAGCTTATTAGCATGAGTTACAGGGTTGAAAGGTTTCGGTATATGGTCTTTAACTATTTCTTCAATAGTTACACTGTCAGAGTCAAACCACTTCCTTGCCCTTTCCTCTACCTGGCACCTCAATTCAGGGATGGTTTCTCCCTGCTGAATGCTAAAGATTATATCTTGAATCTCCTTGGGGAACATTGTTCTGATGTCCTGTGGGTAAAAGCTGCCATCCCTTGGCAGTTTGTGGTCAATAATCTTTACCTCTTGTTCGTCTTGCGAATCAATCGTTAAGACTGTAGGGCACGATAAACCAGTACCTTTTTCAAGGACATTATTTTGTTGATAAAATTCCTGGGCGTACGCCCAGACATATATTTCTTCAGCGTTAGCACCTAAAATTTCATGGGCCGTAAATACCTTTCCGCCAAACTCGGGCAATAAAAGGTTGTCGTTCAGGTATGTAGTAATCGCATTAGCAAGACTAACACCTTCCACAGCTGCGTCAGTGTCGATGCCGCTTTGCCCTTCCACTCGGGAAGGCGAGTCCTCTTCCGGCTTTTCCCCCGGCTTACTTTCTCCACTTCCTTCGCAGCCTGCAAGAAAAAAGGAAATGGATACTGCCGGCACCAGTACCGCCATAATTACAATACTTAACAATTTTGGTTTAAGCATTCACACACCCCTAATTGATAAGACGAAAGGAACCACTGTTTGGTTCCCTCCGCTAAAACCTTCTCTGTTTCCGTTACTCCGTATGGTGGAGGTTCAGTTCCCCACCAGATAGTTTCTAAGTCGTGGAATATGTTGTGAGCGGTTTCCAGCGGCTTACGATTTATATTACATTTGATACAGCGGAAGAAGTATCCTTTAACTCACCAACGAGCTTTTCAATGTCCTCTGAAGATTTATCCTCAACCGCATCAGGAGAAATACCTAATCTTTTCTCAACCTCGTTAATGATTAGAGAGCCTGATAAATGAAAAAGAAATTACCGCAATAAAGTAAAAAATGAAAACTTTTTTATATGCTTTTTCGTCTTTAAAAAAAGGAAGTATTTAGAACAACAAAATAACAAACCAAAAAGAGAGAGAAATTATGGGAAAACGCAAAATAATTGTCCTTTGCGCAATTATTATCTTAATAATTGCCTGCGCGTTACTATATTACAATTATACTGATACCTGTAGATACATATTTTCAGACAATGCTAAAGACGAATATGTCTGGGAAACGGTAGTGCTGCCGGAACTGGATGACAAAGCAATAGAAACCATCAAAATAATGGTTTGGAACAGGGAAGAGGAACTGCCTTCCGACCTGCATGACTTTGTCATAGGTGAACTTAGAAAGGCCATGTTTTACGAAAGCAACCGCAAAGGATTTGGACCTACACCTGAAAAAGGCCTCACTCTTATCTTTACAGACGACACCCGGTTAACCCTGTGGCATTACGGCAGAGACGTTTTTGAAACGGTAAATATGCACAACTTTACCGATCAAGAACACCGCTTTATTGATAAAAGCCAGTTTTTAATCAAAAGCGATACTTTGGCTGCCTGGCTGGAGGAGTACTCAGCATATTTAACCGGCACTAAAGCATACTCCTTGACAATTAAAAGTAACATACCGGAAAGCTGGATATTCCTGGATGGTTCTTTCGTTGGCAGGAGCCCAGTAGAGCTAACGATTACCCCGGGGCACTACAAAATCAGGGTTGTTCCCCCAGAAGGGTCGGGTTTGGAGCCGGTCACGGAAGGTATTGAAGTAAGCCCTGCCTTGGGGAGCGAAATATATATTGATTTCAATGAGATCTTCTCCAGTCGCTTGATTGTTGGAAGAGGAGACCAGGTAGCCTGGTCAACGGACTCGGAAAAGCTGGCTTACTTTAATGATAGAAGCGTTTCCATCCTGGATTTGACAAGTAAGGAGCAAAAAGAAATGGAGCTGCCCGAGTTCGATTTTTTCCCTCCCCGCCTTCTGGGATGGCTGGAAAACGACCGCTTCGTTGCTCTGCAGGCAGGCCCAACCTGGGCGGTCAACCCAGGCGAAGCCAAGTTGCTTTATGAAAACAGGGTAACATGGTCGAGGGACCTGGACTATCTTTTGGATGGCATCGTTTTAAAACATACTCAGGGTAAGATTATACCGGTAAAAGAGATACCTCTTCAATTTGACGAAGATCTCCTTCCGCTGGAGGTGAGCCGTGAGGGCCATGTTCTTCTTGTAGACCAGGGCACAACGGAAAGGCAAAGTGTTTTAAACGGCACTCTTTACCTTGTGTCGGCGGATTCAAACAAGACATTTACCCTCAACGAGGATCCCTTTGATTTTGCCATAGCAGAGTTTTCACCCCGGGGAAGGTTTATAGCCGTTCAGCACTACGATGAAAGCGGAAATATGAAGCTCTCCTTGTATTGCACCCGGGAAGGAAAACGGATTGCCGCCCTGCCCTGGAGCAGCCGGACCCGGCTCATGCACCTTGATTTTAACAGCAACGACTCCGTCATTGTTTTTATTGATGAAGATGACAATATTGTTTTATATAACCTTCTAACCGGCGAGCGGAAAGAGTACTACCCGGGCCTGCCTTCTCTTTCTTACCCCCGCTTGCTCGGTGAGGATACGGTCCTTTTTCTTTCGTATTATGGAGATGATGCCGCCAGGCTGGTACGGTACAACCTGGTTGATGGTTCCTACGAGAGCATCGCTGAACCCGTGGATTATCACCGGCCAGTTATGGCCATTTCACCCGATGGGAAAAAGGTAGTCTATAAAACAATCTCCGGCCTTTTAGTTCTTATCAACCTTAAGGAGCTTACTTCCCGGAACATGCAAATGAACTATTACGACATGGACGAAGAGACGGTAGTAAATCTGTATGTAAAGGGGATCGAAAAGTACTGGTATGTTATGGGCGGCGGCAGCGGTGACAGACTTTGCGAGCAGGTAAAACTAAAAGATCTCAATTATCGTTATCTTGGCAGCAATATAGGCACAAAAGAAAAGCTTTTAATTTACCTGCAGGAAATATTTACATTAGAAGCAAGTCAAGCCTTTATTAACCAGGTGGGCATTCTCGAACACCATGGCCGTTTAATCCAGCCAGATGATGACGGCGGCAGCCTTCTGGAATTCGAGAAAGTAAAAGCTTCACTTCTCGACGAAAAAGAAGACATTAAAGAATATGAAATTAAGGTTCCGTTACCGGAAGAGGTTAACCTGGAGGATAGCGTTTTCCTGGTTAGAGTTAAAAAAGTCCAGCGTTTAGGTTGGCGTATTGATACTCCAGCGCATGAACTATATGGTTTCACACTTCCACCTATTTGGAGAACCGAGAATGGTCCGTAAGTATTTATTTTAATAAAGAAACCCTGTCAAAGGAGAATGCAATGAAGGAAGAACTACTACCTAGATAGCCTGATGTGGGGGGGATGACCTACGGCTTTTGCAAATACAACTGTTCCATAACTTAAATCCTATTTCTAAAGGGGGGATGCAGATATGAAAAAGACCGATATTGCCTATCTAGCCTGCAGGATACTGGCAATTTATATTTTTTTTAGAGCTTTGCAAAATCTTTCGTTTATACCGCTATTCTTTCAGGGTTCCGCTGAACCGGTAATGAGGGTGCTGATGGTCCTTACCGCTTTAGTTCCCTTTTTAATTCTTGCTGCTCTAAGTGCTGTTTTGTGGATTTTCGCGGGACGTTTTGTTCAATACCTTCTTCCCAGGAGCGAAGAAGTTGATGAACAGGTTTTAATGATCAATACAAAAGAGATTTATACCATCGCTTTTGCAGTCGTTGGAGTAGTTATTGTGGCGATTACTATTCCGGAGTTTTTCCAGATTATACCGAATATCACCGTGCTTAAATCCCAAGCTCCTTTTACTGATCCCATGTTCAAACTCCAGACAACGTTTGCCCTCATAGAAAAAATTGTTCAGTTCGCAATAGGATTTGGGCTCATTTTTGGCAGGAGAGGGCTGTCTGTGTTATTAAGCAAAATACGTGAAGCAGGCTAGAAATATTTATATTACATTAAAAGAACTGGATGATCATGAAAGGTGGCATAATTCCCGGTGTGCAAGTGATGAGACCTGGCATAGTGAGAAGAGGGGACAATAGTGCAAAAAAAAGTTATCATACTAACTAATTTTATTTATAGGTTTATTAACCATATTACTATCTGGATGTGTTGAAGCAGAATACCATTTCAAGATTCATGGAGATGATGAAGCAGATATTAGTTTAACAATATTCTTTCGTACGGTCTCCCCTGTTTTCCGATAGAGGAAATTACCTTATTGGTGAATCCCGCAACACGGCTGGTAAGGATACCAAGATATATTGGCTAGCCTCGATTTCCACGGTGCGTAATTCAACTAACATTTAAATTCAAACTGGCAACATTTCCCATCAATCAAATTTAAAATGTAACTGTTTTTCACCA
>JAGVAS010000108.1 GCA_020060185.1 Desulfovibrio sp.
AATGGCTCTGAAAGTGGGAGATAAAATCATTACCGGTTCTGCCGCTGCCGGCCCTGCTCTGGAAGGACAGCATGTTGAGAACGGGATGCTGGCTGCACCCGGGGCAATTTCCGACCTCCGGCAGGAAAACGGCGGCTACCGCTGTCTTATCCTCAATACTGAGATGCAGCCGGAAAAAGGCGACTTAATTGCTCTGGACAGCGGAGCTGTACTGCAAAAAGGACAGCTGGAAGCAAGAGGAGTAACCGGAACGGGTGTAATAGCAACAGTTTCACAGGGTATTGATAGCGGCCTGGTAAGCCTTCCCAACATAAAAACCGCCAGCAATTCACTGCATCTTTCAAACGGGATTCGTTTTAGTAAGAAGGACTTGATCGAAGCCGGGAAGGCTATCGGCGCAATCCGGGCAGGTTACCTCACGCTGGCCGCTGAGGCAGGAGTCTCTGTAGAAGATATCCGTATTGCTTTTATGGCCGGTGCATCGGGAACTTATGTCGATGCACGTAAAGCGATGAGCATCGGCATGGTTCCTCCCAGGGTGAGGGAAATTTATCAGGTTGGTAATACTTCCTTATTGCTGGCAAGGGAAATTGTGCAGGATCCCCAGAGGTTGAAAACTCTTGATGAAATTGCCCGGCAGTTACAGGCAAGCCATTGTATGTTCGGTCTTTCCAAGGTTTTTGAAAAGGCTTATTTACTGGAGCTTTCATACTGGACGGAAGGCCTGCCATGGGAACTTTATAAAAAATATGCAAAAATGTACCAGCTTCCGGAGCTGCCGCAGCTTCAAACCGATGTAAATGTTATTAAGAAGGTCACCCGTGATATAAGGGATATTGGGAAAGAGGGTTTGATAACTCTAGAGAGAGTCGGTAAAGAAAGATGCTGGCCTGTACCAGGATGTATCAATTGTGGCCAGTGTGTAGAGGAATGCCCTGAGAATGCTGTTAAACTCGATGATACTCTGGGCGTTGTAATGCGCATGGACCGCTGCAGTGGAACTGCCTGCCAGCGCTGTGAGCATATTTGTCCGGAAAAAGTTTTTCGTCTTTCTGAATTTTGGATGAACTCTTTACATACCCGGGGTGCCTAGTCAGAGGGCATTGAAAAAACGAGTTAAAAAGCGGAAAAAGCGGTTTTTTTCCGCTTTTTTAAGCTTGTCCCCGGGGATTTTTTTTGATAAAATATATACCAAAAGGTAACTTCATTTTTTTATGTTTTTATGCAAGCAAATTTATTGTCTTTTTAATGAAACTAAGAAATAGAGGATATGCTTTTTCTATCTATGAAATATAAGAAAATATAATTTTTTTGTCATAAATTGTTGTAAAATTTTAAATTTTCGACAAGAGGTGTTTTTTTTGGCAGAAACGCTCTCTTTGGAAAAACGTGCCGGAAGAATAGGGGTTTCATGGCAGAGGTTTATTGTAAAAGGTAAGATTGAATCTTATGTTATCAGCGAACAAATCGCCACTTCCTGGAAACGAAGCCTGGAAGCCGGTGTTAACCCTTTTGTGAATCTACAGCACTTCTTTACAGTTAAAAGTAAAACAAATTTTCAATATCTACTAAAAGTAAGTCGTCCTTTTTTGGATAACCTCTATGCGTTTGTCAAAGGTTCGGACTTTATGGTTCTTTTAGCCGATGCAGATGGAACCATTGTCAAGGTTTTGGGTGATCCTGTAATTATCCAGAAGCTAAAAAATATTCCTTTAAATGAAGGGGTTAACTGGAGCGAAGACAGCCTGGGAACAAACTGTATTTCCCTTGCCATAAAAGAAAAGATTCCAGTTCAGGTTTTTGCTACAGAGCATTTTATCCAGCAGCTGCACCCTCTGGTTGGCTCAGCAGCTCCTTTTTTCAGCCAGAATGGGAACCTCCTGGGGATTATTGCCATGTTTGGGTTGTACAAGGATTTTCATCCCCATACCCTGGGGATGGTTGTGGCCTCCGTAAAGGCCATAGAAAATCAGATTTTATATATGGAAGCAAACCACTCTCTGAAAAGGTCTTACAGGGAAGCTACAACGATTATGGAGGAGATAACGGCCGGCCTGATTTCTGTCGACAGTCAGGGCAGGATCAGCATGGTAAATACAGTTGCTTGTAAGATGTTGGGCATTAATTTTCAGGATACCGTTTCCAAACATCTTGGTGAACTGTTTGGAAAAGAGTGCTTGTTTCTTCAGGCCCTGGATGAGGGTATGGAATATGCTGATCGAGATATAACCCTTTCCTGTAACGGCATTACCAACCGTTTTTATTGCAGCCTGCGTATTATCAGGGATGAGAACAATAATAAACTTGGCATGGTTATCACCATGCGGGAATACAAGGCTATCCGGCGCCTTGTAAACAGGACTTTTGGAGCCCAGGCTACTTTTACTTTTGACGATATTTATGGAAAGCATCCTTTGATTAAAAAGGCTATAAGCGCGGCTAAACGCGCCGCCCATTCTGGCAACACCATCTTAATTATGGGAGAAAGCGGTACCGGTAAAGAAATGTTTGCCCAGGCCATCCATAATGAAAGTGAGTGCTCCGGAGGGCCTTTTATAGCTATCAACTGTGCCGGCATTCCCAGGGAACTGGTGGAAAGCGAACTTTTCGGTTACGAAGCGGGGGCTTTTACCGGTGCCAGAAGAGAAGGACGGCCAGGAAAATTTGAACTGGCACAGGGAGGAACACTTTTTCTAGATGAAATTGGAGATATGCCTCTGGAGATGCAGGCTAAATTATTAAGAGTACTTCAGGATAAAGTTATCACACGCCTGGGAGGAGATTGCCCTATCCCGGTAGATGTTCGCGTAATCGTTGCTTCCAACCGCAATCTTTTCGCCCTGGTGGAGGAAGGAACTTTCCGTCTCGATCTCTTTTACCGCATTAATGTAATTACGCTGCAATTGCCCAGTTTACGCAACCGCGAAACAGACATACCCCTGCTGGCTAATTTATTCCTTGAAAAAGCCATCGTCAAAATGGGACTTTCTTCCGCACCAAGGCTTACCGGGAAATTGGAAGAGAGGCTTTTGCGCTATTCCTGGCCGGGAAATGTCAGAGAACTGCAGAACGTAATTGAGCAAATCGTTTTCAACGCCAACGGTTCTCTCAAACTTGATGAAAAACACCTGCCCGAAAAAATGATTAAAATTACTACAACACAATCAGGCTCTGAAGATATGGCCCTGGGGGCCCAGGAATTAAAACATATTCTTTTGGCCCTGGAAATGTGCCAGGGTAATATTACCCATAGTGCCAGGCTGCTCGGCATTGGCCGTAATACTTTATATCGCAAAATTAACAAGTACAACCTGCATATTCCCCGTTCAGCTCCCTCCTTTGAGACGGATAAAACTGAGTATCTTCATAAAAAAGATAAATCTTGAGCTTATTAAGTTCTAAAAAACGCATAGAAGGTTATTATGTAAGGAAAGGAGGAAAAGGAAAAGTGGAGATTGATCACAATAAAATATTTATTCGCTATGATCTGCAGGTAGAAGACAGTGAGCTTACATTACCGTCCCTGTCTGCAGATCCTGTACTGCAGGAAATTATCGATTGTGTTATTACCGGAGATATTCACAACATTACTGAGATTGTAGAAAAGGCTCTCGAGACGAAAGAACCACTGGAAATTATCTATAAAGCTCTGATTCCGGCCATGGATTATGTGAGCAATCTTTGGGAAGAAAATATTTATTATCTGCCACAAACGTTAAACGCTTCAGACGCCATGTATACAGGCATTACCATATGTGAGCAAAAGATGGGAAAATCCATTGAAAAAAAAGGACTGGTTATTACTCATACTGCGGAGGGTGACCTGCACGATCTGGGGCAGAAAATTGTCAATGCCCTG
>JAGVAS010000197.1 GCA_020060185.1 Desulfovibrio sp.
CACTTCAGCATAACCCCGTCTGTAAAGATCCCCCATGGCTTCCAGTCCCCGTCTTGTCGCCACCAGCATATCGCCGGTTACACAGGGGTTTGTGGCTTCGATTTCACCAAGGTGAGGCGTTGGATTTTCAGCGTTAATGGCATCGTAAAACAAAAGGCCCGGTTCCCCGTTTAAATGAGCATTTTCGCAAATGCGGTCAAAGACCTCCCTGGCTTTTAGCCGTTGCCCCGTAGGTTGGCCGTTACGGGAATCCAGCAGGTCATACTCCTCGTCTTTTTCTACGGCCTCCATAAAGCGGTTGTCCACCCGAACGGAAATATTAAAATTGCTTAACTCGTTACCCTTGCGTTTACTGTCAATAAATTCCATGATATCCGGGTGGTTGTAATTCATAGTGGCAAGACTAGCACCACGCCTCCGCCCCCCCTGGCGTATTTCATCGCTGACCTTGTTGTAGATAGAAAGAAAGGAAAGGGGACCGGAAGCCTGTCCCCCGGTACTGCGCACGATAGCACTTTTATGGCGGATTTTACCTAGATAATAACCTACCCCTCCACCGCTTTTTTGGATCAAGGCAGAGTGTTTCAGGGTTTCAAAGATGCTCTCCATAGAATCGTCGATGGGCAGAACGAAACAGGCCTGGAGCTGCTGCACCGGAGTTCCCGCATTCATAAGAGTTGGACTGTTAGGGAAAAAGAGCCCCGCTTCCATGATCCTGCGGAAAATAAAGGCCAAGTTTTCATCTATTTTTCCGTCTTCTTCAGTCGCTATATCCCTGGCCACCCGCTCCAGCATGCCGCGCCAGTCTTCGGAGATATTTCCCTCTTCGTCGCGACGGAAATACCGGTTATCAGCTACCTTCAGGGCATTCTCCGTAGGCTCTGTGGCTTCCAAATTTTCGGTAAACTTTCTCATATCTTCAAGCGTAATCTTCGCTTCAGCCCGCTCTTTTACAAGCCTGGCTATTTCCAAATATTTATGTGGTACCGATTTCATATAACCCTTCCTCATTATTATTATTTAATCGGGGAATTCCTCCCTTTCTCCCAGGTTTTCTGCGAACTCTTCCAGGTCGGAGCGCCTGATCCTCCAAAAGCGCCCCTCTTTGGAGGCTCCCAGCTCCCTTTGCCTGATAAGCTTGTAGACGCTGCTCAGGGAAAGACGTAAATACCTGGACGCTTCTTCAGGAGTCAAATGTTCTTCATAATTCATGAGTATTTACCTTTCCATTATTAGGATCTTCCTTACCCTGGAGCTTTTAAAAGCTCTTTTATAAGTTTATCCCTATCCCGGAATTCAATACCCAATACCCCTTTTTCTTGTTATTTTCTCCTTTTTGCAAAAAGATGTCAATATTTCCAAAACTTTTTCGGAATAAATTTCTTTGTATAAATGATTAAATTAATACCAGGCCGATAACCAGGACTGATACCAGTACAACAAAAAGTAGTATAAAATCAAAATCAAAATTTAAAATATTAAAGTAATGATAAAATTCCTCTCCTTTATAATCGTAATCCATCTTGATAAGAGCTAAAAACGCCCTTCGACCGTAACCTCGTCCCAACAGCATACAGAACTTTATAATTCTAAAACAAAAACCGTAAAAAAACTCCCGGAAAAATTTCCCCAGCAGGAGAAGTTTTCCTCCCAGTCCCACCAGAACAACACTATCCAGAACATACATACTATTGGAAAACCTTATCAAAGGCCTCCTACTTTCCACCAAAATTCCTTCCGCGGCAGAATCCAAAAATCTTGCCCCCCCGGTATACAGGCGCGCCATCGTTTTAAGCGCCGGCTGTAAAAGGTAGGGATCCAGGCAGTCATCCCAAAAAGCCACTTTCCTGCTTACCAGAACCAGCGGGGGAATTCCTTTAACAAAGAAACCGTCAGCTGTAATATCTACTATCCTTCCGGAGAAGGTGTAGACAAGGCCCCCCAGCCTGGTTACGGGCTGGTATATTAAATACTCCACACTGAGCCAGCCCGGGGGACGGTAGGAAAAAGCACCGCTGCGGGAGAAAAGCACAAAGAAAAGCAGCCCCAACCCCAGAGCCACGGCAATCCCCTGCAGGTCGTGCCGCGTCCAGATGTTTAAGTGCAGCAGGTGCTCCACCCCGTGACCATCATAAATAAACCCGTGCGCAGCCGGCTCTATAAACCTCTTCAACATCGCAGAGGGAAACAGGCCCATAATTATTATACCAACAGCCATGATACCAAAAACTGCTTTCTCCAGAAGAGGCTCCCCTGCCAGGCGCTTCAGCCCGAAAGGCCGGGGGCCAAAAAAGATGGAGGTGTAAAGTTTCGTAATATAGCAGACGGTAAAGGCACTGGTCAAGGTAAAGATCTTCTCCGCCCAGTACAGCGAAACGGCGTGGTGATGCTCGTAGGCCTCCACGATGGCATGGTGCAAGAGCGTCTTGCTGGCATAACCGTTAAAGCCGGGAACACCGGCGATACCGCAGGCACAGACCAGAAAGGCCAGCGCCGTAACGGGAAAGTCCAAATAAAGACCGCCCAGGCGGGAGAGCTCCAGCTCGTGGGTCCGGGCATAAACCGCACCCACCATCATGAACATGCCAGCCTTGAAAAAGGCATGGTTCATGATGTGATACGCCGTGCCGGCCAAACCCATGGCTCCCTCATAACCAAGGTAGGCAGCACAGCCTACCCCCATCAGGATATAGCCCATCTGGCTGATGCTGCTGTAGGCCAGGATACGCTTGGCATTGGTCTGGAAAAGGGCAATAAAGGCCGCCATGAACATG
>JAGVAS010000064.1 GCA_020060185.1 Desulfovibrio sp.
CCCCATGGAATACATATTTACGTCCACGGCACTTCAGGTCACAATAATGGATGAAAATGCCGGGTTTGTTTCCATGGGTCGTCGGAAGCTCGAGGTGAGCAGTAGAACTTGCCGGGCTGAACCCGGAACTCCGCTAACAGCAAACGCTGCTCATAAAACCTGTCTCAAGCGAACCCTTAAGCGAGCATCACCCTTGCGCCACCTGCACATTATGGAATAAAGTTAATTATGCCCTCCAGGACGGCGATAAGAATAGGAATAGCCATTACCAGGATGATAAGCTTTCCGGCAAATTCAATCTTCACGGCAATGCTTCCCTCTCCGGCATCCCGGCAGACCTGCGCACCAAACTCGGCAAGGTAGGCCACCCCGATAACCCGCAAAAGAGTTCTCAGGAAGACAGTATTGATCTCTGCCTCCAGGGCCAGATCCGTTATAACATCGATGATCAATTTGAGGTAGCCGAGGAGATAAACAACGATAACAATACCCACAGCTATGGAAAGCAGCTGTGCTATATCCGGCCGGCTCTGGCGGATAAAGATTATAATAACGGCAGCTATAACCCCAAAACCTACAACCTGGGCTATTTCCATAAAGAGAACACCTGCTCTTAAAAGGCTCAGAAATTAAAAATAACACGAATGTTAGTAAAAAGGTCTCCCACCAGCTGCAAGACCAGCAACAGGACAATTACCACTCCAACCAGTGTTAGCATCTGAGCTTGTTCTTCCTTGCCCGCCTGTTTTAGGACGATATTAAGGACGGAAATAAAGATCCCGATCCCGGCAATCTGAAAGAGGAGGTCCACTCTCAAGACATTCATTTTATTACCCCTTTCACTGGATAAAAGCCCGATATCATAAGGTTTTCTCTACCAGTATTACTAAAGAAGAAAGATTACCAGTGTTAAACCGCCCAGTAACCCCAGGTATTTCCACATCTTATCGTTTTTCTGATATTCATTTTGCGCCTCCCGGAGGGCCTGTCTCAGTAATTCCTGTATTAAAGCAATTTGCCTGAGCTGACCGCTTTTATCACCTTTACCCCAGACAAGACCCAACCTATCCATCAATTCCATGCCGTCCCGTGAAAATTCCAGGGCCCCGGAATTATTTTTCAAAGCCTTTTTCCAGCACTCCCGGGCGCTCAGTCCCCTGCTCTTTTGCATTAACGCGGCGGCATCGGAAAAAAGTTTTCCCACAGGTTCTTTTAATTTATGGCCAATATGCATAAAGGCCTGTGGTAAAGGAGTAAGGCCGTAATTTACCTCCGCAAGAAACATCTCCAGGCCCAGCAATAGTTCCTTCAGCTGGGAGACGCGGTTACGGTACAGGGAAGATATGCTATAGCCGTAGGTATAAGCGGCAAATATGATCAAAGAAGCCCCCAAAAATTTAAGGTACATCCTTATCCTACTCTCCTCCATGGCGTGAAGAGTAAAGGGGCAATCCCCTCTCTCCTTCGATAATCATCTCCAGCGTTCCCGGACCCCTGTTGTTGCTGAGGAAAATCAGCCTTTCAAAATAATTTTTCTGCAGCAGCCCGCCCATTATGGGCCTCTGGCAGATTTCTTCCAGGCTGGAACCATGGGCCGAGGCAATTACCGATACACCGGCATGGATAGCCTCTTCGATGGCCTTCACATCCTCTCCCCGCCCGATTTCATCTGTGATAATGACCTGAGGTGAAAGAGAACGCAGCATCAGCATGATGCCTTCAGCCTTAGGACAGGCATCGAGGACATCCGTCCTGAAACCCACATCAAGTTGGGGAACCCCCTGGTAACAGCCGGCTATTTCGGAACGTTCATCCACTATCCCCACTTTTTTTCCGGCCTGGCCCAAAATGCCCGCACCTTCACTGATAAGCCGGGCCAGGTCCCTAAGCAGGGTTGTCTTCCCCCCCTGGGGAGGAGAAATAATAAGGGAATGCATGATACGTCCCATGCGCCGGTCAAAGATAAAGGCCAACACTTTCTCTCCCACTCCTTTAACCTGGCGCGCCACTCGAAAATTAAGGGAACTTATATCCCGTAAAACCTTGATCCTGCCTCCTTCAACCACCGCTCTTCCCGCCAACCCCACGCGGTGTCCGCCGGGAATGGTCAGGTATCCCTGCCTCAGTTCCTCTTCATAAGCGTAAAGGGAATAGCTGCTGAGCAGTTCCAGCGTTTTTTCCAGATCCTCTCCACTGGCCATATAAGCCTCCCGCGGTGTGGGGACAGGGCCTTTTTCACCGAGATAGGATTCTCCTCCCGCCCAGAAGATTATAAGGGGCCTGGAATGCCTTAAACGTATTTCTTCTGTTTTGGCTAAAAGCTCATCCGGTAAATTTTCGATAATAAAGCGGACTTTTGGAGCCAGCAAAGGGCATATTTGCTTCTTAATGTTATAAGCGGTATTGGGCACAGACAGCTTCACCCTCCATTGCCCAAGGTAATGCCTGGACACTCTCCTCTTAGGAATAAGTATTTCAAAAAATTGCTTTTTATGCTGGAAGGCAGATTATTTTCAAAAAAAACTCCCGGTCAAAAAACCGGGAGCCACACTCATTTTTATTGTTAATGAACTTACTGCCTGCAGGAAGAGATTTACCTGTTTATTTCCTGGAAAAAAGGATTATTCCCCCTCTTTATCATCTTCCTCATCGGTTTCTTCAAGTTCCTCTTCCCACTCCTCATCATTTATAAAGACCACCCGCCCGCAGTTAGGGCAGAGCACCTCCAGGGATTCCTCGTCCTCGAGGATATCTTCATCGATAACAACTTCCTGGCGGCATTCCGGGCATTCCACCGTAAAACTTACATCATAATCTTCGTCGTCCTCGTCTTCATCGTCATCATCTTCGTAGTCTTCGTCGTAATCGTCTTCGTCTTCGTCTTCGTCATCGTCGTCTTCCTCATCAAAATCGTTCTCCAGATCGGTCAGATCCTCATCAATAGCCTCGACATAAGAAAACAGTTCATCGTAATCTTCTTTCAGGGTTTCCACAGAATCTACGATATCATCAAGTACAGAAATTATCTGGTGGATAATTTTTCCTTCCCTGGTATCATCGTTTATCCCCAGCCCTTCAGCCAAGCCCCTCAAGTAACCCATCCTGGTATTAAGATCTTCCATTGATAAAACCCCCTTAAAAATTTAATATATACCAACTATATTTTTAACTAAACACGCTCAATATAAGCGCCGGTACGGGTATCTATTCTAAGAATATCGCCCTCGTTAATAAAGAAGGGAACCTGCACGATCAGGCCCGTTTCCAGTTTGGCCGGCTTGCTCCCGCCGGTGGCAGTATCACCTTTAAATCCCGGGTCTGTCTCCACAACTTTAAGCTCAACGGAATTAGGAAGTTCGATGCCGATGGTCTCACCTTTGTAAAGCAGTATATTAAGGCGCATATTTTCCTTTAAATATTTCAGGCTGTCCCCCAGCTTTTGCGGGCCGAGAGAAACCTGTTCATAGCTTTCCGTATCCATTAAAATATATTCTTCCCCTGCACTGTAGAGATATTCCATTTCTTTCCTCTCGATTATGGCCCGAGGAACCTTTTCACCGGCCCTAAAGGTCCTTTCCGTAGTGGCCCCGCTGCGCATGTTTCTCAGACGCGAGCGCACAAAAGCAGAGCCTTTTCCCGGTTTGACATGCTGAAATTCGATCACTATATAAACATCCCCGTCCAAATCGATAGTTAACCCGGTATGGAAATCATTGGTGGAAATCATTCATTAAATCACTCCCCATTTATATTTAACCCAACACAAGTGTCCTGCCGCTTCTAGTGAGAATTTGCAGTCCATAAGGACACAGCACAACCAGATCTTCTATTCTTACCCCTCCCCATTTTTCGATATATATACCAGGTTCCACAGTAAAAACCATCATTTCTTGTAATATTTCCTGCCCCTTCGGCGAAAGGGTGGGAAGTTCATGGACCTCGAGCCCTACACCGTGGCCCAGCCCGTGGCCGAAATATGCGCCGTAACCCTGCTGCTGGAAATACTGGCGCACCACGGTATCCACCCCGAGGCATTGCTGCCCCGTTTTGATCATTTTAAAAACCATTTCCTGGGCTTCGTATACCAGGTTATAGATTTCCCGCTGCTTTTCTGAAGGCTCCCCCAGGAGGAAAGTCCTGGTCATATCAGAGCAGTAACCACCGTAAACTGCTCCAAAATCAACGGTAACCAGTTCTCCTTCCCGGATTATTCTGGTGCCGGCTAGACCATGGGGCAGGGCAGAACGTTCTCCGGAAGCAACAATGATCTCAAATGGTAATTTTTCCGAGCCCCTCTTGCGCAAGCGGTACTCCAGCTCATAGGCTACCTCCATCTCACTGATCCCGGGCTTGAGGAGGGGCAGCACCTCCTGCCAGGCTTCATCGGCAATACCGGCCGCCCGTGCTATTAACTCCACCTCCGGCTTTTCCTTTACAGCCCTGATTTCCTCAAAGAAATTATACAGGGGAAGGAGTTCGATACCAGGGATGGCGTTCTTAAGTAAATTAAATTCCCTCAAGTTAAAATGGGCCTCTTCCACGGCCAGTTTTTTCAAAGCCCTGCGGGTAAGCAACTCAGCCATCCGGGAATAATCAATGGAGCTCTCGACCTTCACAATCTCGAAAGCTGCAGCCTGTTCCCCGGCCTGCTGCAAATAGCGAAAATCCGTATAAAGCAGGGCCTCTTCAGGGGTCACCAGTAAAAAACCGCTGGTCCCCGTAAATCCGCTTAAATAAAAAACATTAGGGCGGTGTGTAACTAAAATAGCGGAAACATTTTTTTCCTGCATCTTCTGCCGGATAATATTTAACCTCTTTTTATGCGTATTTCTTTTCCTCCTATTCTTCATTTTTTTGACGTTCTTAAGCTTTTTTTCAAAATAAAAGCCCAAACAAATCGCTAAAAAATAATTATAACTATTATTTACTATACCCATAGCTATTTTGTAAATTCCACTTTCGGAGGGAAAATCCTGCTAAAGTTTTAAAATACCGGTAATTTTTGAAAGCCTCGGTCAATTAATGTAGTTACTGGCACGGAAACCCGCCGCGAAAATGACCGGGTTTAGATCCCGCAATTGTTCCGCAGACGCAGTTTTTGCTGTTGTCGAAGTGACTTGTGAAGCGAGGAAACAAGTTCACTGCGAAGCGAGTGCTGGGAGACGGCCTAGCTGACAGGATGTCAGTTGCCGGTGATAACGAATAAGGTATGGGGACACACCTCTTTCAGAGGAATGTCCCCATGGTATGCATATTTACGTCCACGGCACTTCAGGCCACAATAGTGGATATAAATGCCGGGTTTGTTTCTAGAGGTCGTCGGAAGCTCGAGGTGAGTAGTAGAACTTGCTGAGCTAAACCCGGAACTACACCAGCAAACGATGCGTTATTTTTACTAAGCCAAACTCCTACCAGTGTTCGGGGGGCATCCTGGAAACCCTAACTCTCCCGGTCACCGGGGTAACGATGACATAAAGCTTATCTCCTTTATGGGACTTTAAGATGACCGTGCCTCCCCCGCTGGGGCGGCCCAGCATGTTAAAGTGCACATAGGGAGGGCTTCCCTGAAAGGTTGTGGAGCCTTCAAAATAAATCCCTTCCGGCAGGGCAATCCAGCGGACTTCTCCGGGCAAGCGCAACTGGTAACGGTTGGTATAAACAAAGAACACTGTCTTGCAAACCTTCCCGGTGGTTATGGCCTCCTGGCGAGCCAGGCGCAGGTCGCTGGCCAGGCTGCTGGCGGCCGTTTCCAGTTTCCACCGGGAAAAGACCGCTACACGGGGCCATATCACCGCAGCCAGGAGCGCTGTAACGGCCAGAACTGCCAGCAGCTCGATTAGGGTAAAGCCTTTGCGTTTTAACTGCACCGCCTTGATAACTTTCTCCCCCAAATCCAGCCCTATAGAAGAGTAACTTTTGAATTTCATTCCCTTTACTCCTGCTTGTATCTTGATAAAAAGACGCTAATGGAAAGAAGTTCTTCAGAGTAGTTATTGTATTGGCGCTTAACCTTTTACTGCTGACCCCAAAAGTATACTGCTGCAATATTTTTTTGCTTACTTTCCGCTCAGGCTGATTAAAGCAACCCTAGTTTGCACTTTACCTTCGTCTTCATCACCGAAACTTAGGGTTAAAAAAGCTTTGATCACGGTTTCCGCGCCCGTGTTTTTCAAATTATGACGGTAAAAACCGCTGGATATAAGTGTATAATATTCTTCATGCCCTTCGGGATTCCCCGGTTCAAGCCATTGCAGGACAAAATATTCTTCTTCAGCCCCGCTGTTAAGATAAAAGGGCTCATCAAGGCTTACTTGTAAAAAGTAATCCGGCTGTTCACCGAGAAGGGTTAAGGCAAGCTCCACCCCGGCTTCGGCAAGGTAATGTGCCCTGATTTTATGGGCATAATTTGCCGCAATAATCCTCTCGTTAAGGGAATTCCTTAAAAAGGCAGCCCCAAGGATCATAAGAGCTGCCGAAAAGAAAAGCATCAGGAACAGGAGTGAGCCCCTTTCTTCTTTGAAGGTTTCAGTTCTTTTCCGGCAACCAGCCATTTTTTCCCCCGTTATTAACATATATCATGCAGCAGGTATTCAGCTGTTTCTTCAAAAACTTTTTCAGCTATAATTATACCCGGTTATTTTTCTATATTTTGCAGCCGCACAGTACTTTGCAAAAAATATGAGACCCCCGGTGCCACCCCTTTATCTCCCTCCTGCAATTTCAGGATCACCAAAATCATAGGTGATGCCCCTCCGGGACCGCCCCCGCCGGGTGTTCCCTGTGGGATATAGCGGAAAAAATCCAGTCCCGTAACGTTATAAGCCAGTTCGTTCGGCGGGCCGCCTTCAATGCTGAGGGTAACGGTTCTCTTGTACTCGTTAAAGACAATCTCGCACCTTTTACCTTCAGAGGAGGTGTATACAAGTTTACCCGCCCCCTGCTGTTGAGTGTCGCCTTCACTGTCATAAAGGGGCAGGACATTTTCATCGTTAAAACTTTCCAGGATCAGTGCATAACGCAGCTCCCGGGTTATTTCATAAATGGCGATACGGGCGTTCTGCTGGAGATCCATGGCAGCTGTTCCCCTGGCCCAGCCCTGCAGCGCTCCCCAGTAAAAAGTAAAAAGGGCAGCCAGAACCAGGCTGAAAATGGTTACGGCAAGAAGTACTTCCAGCAGGGTAAAGCCCCGTTTACAGTCCAATTTCTCCGCAATAGTTTTCTTATCTTTAAGGTCCTTTTTCATGGGTTTTACAGGTCTTTTCCAGTTTAGAGGCCTTTTCCCAGGAAAGATGTAAGAGATACGGAGCGGCTCCCTTCACCTTCCCCCCAGGAAACAGTAACCTTAATAACGATTATCTCCCCGTCTCCGCCCGCAGTAATTTCCCCGAGCTGCAGGATTTGCATAGCAGCCTTTCTTTTGTAGAAGCCCAGGTTCTCCTCCAGGCTGGCCTCTTCTCTCCCGGCCATATACTCCCTTAGCTGCCCATAGCCCCTTCCCTTTATCTCCTCCATTCCTTCCTGGGCCAGGGTTACGGCCACGGTCTCATGCCTTCCCGAAAGGGCCGCAAACGTCCCCCCGGCAAACATGGAGTAAACGGGGAGCAGGATCAAGCCCAAAACGGTAACGGCAGCGATAACTTCCAGTAAACTGAAACCTTCCTCCCTTGTAATAACCAAAATCTCTTCTCCCCTCAGTCTTTGGCCAGAAGTATGTACACGTATCCTGAACTTTCCCTGACATTATTGCTCCCCAGCTGCTCTGCCAGTTTTTCAGCGGTACTGCCTGGAACACTGCTCATACGCAGGCACTTTGCTGCCACCCCGAACAACTGGCTATCCTGATGTACAAAGGCGTATGTCCCGCCCCAGGGATTTTTCCCGGGCCAGCTCTCCAGGTAAGGGCCATTCCAGCCTGCAACACCGGGATCGTCCAGAAAACCGGGATCACCGCCACCGGGGCTATCAGCCGGCCACAAACCAGTATCGCTGTAATACGCCAGTGCTGCACCCTTGATGTTCCTGGAATCCGCTACGGCAGCCGTAACCCTGCTTTTATCAACGGCTCTGAACAAATTGGGGGCGACAACCGCACCCAGGATGGCAATTATAACCACTACCGTCAAAAGCTCCACTAATGCGAAACCTTTCTTTTCCCCGAGTATGGAAAACATAAATTCCCTCCTTCGCTAGATCATCTGGTACACTTCAAACATGGGCAGGAGCACTGAAAGGGCGATTAAAGCAATAATACCGGCCATAAACAGGATCAAAAGCGGTTCGAGCAGAGAACTGAGGCGGTCGATAATATAGGAGACTTCTGCCTCTAAAAAACCGGCAGCACTGGTAAGCATCCCCTCCAGGTTCCCTGTCTGTTCTCCCACACTGACCATTTCCACAACCAGGGGCGGGAAAAAACTTCCTGCAGCCAGGGCTCTGGCCAGGGGTTGCCCCCGGACAATTCCTTCTTTTGTCCTGGCGATATTTTCACCGCAAATACTGTTGTCCATAATCTCTTTAACCAGATCTAGGGAGGGAAGCATCGCTGTCCCGCTCCCCAGCAAAGTGCTCAACGTGCGACAAAACCTTGCCGTGACAATTTTGCGGTTAATGGGGCCGAAAACGGGACTGTTAAGGCGCAGCCTGTCATAAAAACGCCTGCCCTGATTCGTTTTTAGAAGCCTCTTGCAGTAAAAAACGGCAGCTATAAAAATTATAAAAAGTATATGCCAGTAGGAAAGGATCATATTTCCCGCAAATATAAGCAGCCTTGTTAAGGCCGGCATTTCCATGCCCATATTCTCAAATATCCCTGTAAAGGCTGGAAGGACTGCTACAACCATAAAAATTACGGCAGCCATGGCAGCACAGGCAATAAACTTGGGATAAAAAGTCGCCGACCTGATTTTTTGCTCCAGGTCATACTGTTTTTCAAAATGCAGGGCCAGCCTTTCCAGGACAGCATCAAAAACTCCCCCGGCCTCACCGGCCTCGATCATGTTAATTAAAAGAGAAGGGAAAACATCGCTGTTTACCCTGAAAGATTCAGCCAGGGAATGGCCCCTTTCCACCCTCGAGGCCACATCCTTTATCTTTTCCCTTAATACGTTATGCTCCGTTTGTTCCTCCAGCAACCGCAGGCTGTTAAAAAGAGTAATACCGGCCCCCGTTAAAGCGGCAAACTGGCGGCAAAAGACCATAAAATCCCTGGTTCCGGGGCGTGCTTTCCCAAGGTAAAACTTCAGCGGCCTGCTGAGAAACGAGCTTCCTTGTTTGCTGTCATAAGGCCGGACAGGCGCCTGATCCTGGAATTTGTGCCAGCCCCGGTATTCCCTGAGGCTGACGATAAACAGGCCCTGTTCCTGCAGTTCCCTGGCTGCCTCCTGCGGTTCACTGCCGCTGACAATCCCTTCTTTCTCCGTACCTTTCCAGTCCCTGGCACGGTATAAAAAAATGGGCATCGCCTATCTCCCCCCCAGCAAACGCATCACTTTAGAAAACCGTATAAGCCACCTGCATTACTTCCTGTAAAGTCGTCAGGCCCTGCGCGGCCCTGTTTACCCCGTCCTGCAAGAAAGTCTGCATACCCCGGGAAATAGCATAACGCCTTATTTCTTCCGTATCTCCTGACTCCATGATAAGCCTGCGCATCGTTCCGTCTACGGGCATGACCTCGTGAAGGGCAGTACGCCCCCTGAAACCGGTATAGGCGCACTCCTCGCATCCCCTGCCCCGGGCAAAAGAGGAAATTTTTCTATCTCCACCTACCTTTTCGTAAAAAGCCAGCTCTTCTTTCCCCGGAGTATATGTTTCGCGGCAATGGCTGCAATTAAGCCGGAGCAGACGCTGGGCAACGACCCCCACCAGCGAAGAGGTCAGCAGGAAGCGCTCCACCCCCATGTCCAGTAGCCGGGTCACCGCCCTGGGGGCATCGTTGGTATGCAGGGTGGAGAAAACCAGGTGCCCGGTAAGGGCAGCTCTGGTGGCAATCTCCGCAGTTTCCCTGTCGCGGATCTCACCGACCATAACGACGTTGGGATCCTGGCGTAAAAGAGTGCGTAATGCATGGGCAAAAGTAAGATTTATTTTATTATTCACCTGAACCTGGTTGATGCCTTCAAGCCTGTACTCAACGGGATCCTCCACAGTAATGATATTTTTCCCGGGGCTGTTGATATAATGGAGCGTGGAATAAAGGGTAGTGGTTTTCCCGCAGCCGGTGGGCCCGGTAACGAGGATCATCCCGTAGGCATTATTTAAAAATTCCAGGTAGCGCCTGTGGTTTTCCTCATTGAAACCAAGGCTATCCAGGGGCATGATAATCTTATCGGGGCTGAGCAGGCGCAGCACCAGTTTTTCCCCGTATATGGTGGGCAGGGTGGACAGGCGGATATTTATATGGCTTTCGTTGACCTGCATTTGCAAATTCCCGTCCTGGGGAAGCCTGCGTTCGGCAATATCCATCCCTGCCAGGAGCTTCAGGCGTGAAATAACCAAAGGAGCCACTTCCCGGGAATACGTTATGGAATCCCTAAGAAGGCCGTCAATGCGCAGGCGCACCCTCAGCCCTTTTCCCACGGTTCCAGGTGGATGTCACTGGCGTCCCAGCTTACAGCCGTTTCAATTAAGGAGTTTACCATTTGCACCACGGGGGCGATAACATTAAAGGGGTCCGCAGTGGCCAGAGTCAACTCATTGCCCTCTTTGCTGAGGGGAAGAACGTTATACCTTTCAGCCATGGAAAGGGGTAAAGAATCCAGAAAATCGTCAGGAAGGGGAAGAGCCTCCAGGGCAGCCCCAGGTATTTTAAGCTGCTCCTCCAGGGCTTTAAATAACTGTTCCTCCGTAATGAACCCCTTGTGAATAAGGACTTCTTCCAGGCGCTTGCGGTTTTTTTTCTGCTCCGCCAGGGCTGCCTTGAGCTGCTCTTCGCTTATGATCCGCGCTTCCAGCAAAAAATCCACCAGCTTTTTATTATTGAAAATTCCCGGCAACAAAGTTCCTCCTTACCAAAATGATTCATACCACTGCCATATTTTTACCCCCCAGAAAGTCACCAGGAAGAAAGCCAGGGAGAGAAAAGGAGCAAAAGCCAGGGAATCCTTTAAGGCCCTCTTTTTTGATACGAGCAGCACCAGCCCTGACAGCGACCCCAGGATAAAAGAGAGCAGGAAAACGACCAGTACGTAAGGCCAGCCTGCAGCCAGTCCCAGCACTGCCATCAGCTTGATATCTCCTCCTCCCATGCCTCCCCTGCTCAACAAGGCGATAACATAAAAAAGGCCGCCTCCGGCCAGAAACCCTATCATCACCGACTCCAGGGGGAGATAGGGATAAAAAAGCTGCCATAGAAAAATCCAGAAAAAGAGCCAGAGGACAATGCGGTTGGGAATGAGCCCTATCTCCAGGTCTATAATGGAAATAACAAGCAGCAGGTCAAGCATAACTGCATATTTAAAAAAGCCGGGTGTAAGGCCAAAGAAGTAGTAACATACTACAAAGATGCCGGCGGAAGCAAACTCTACCAGGTGAAAGCAAGAAAAGACACCTTTCCCCGTATCGTCACAGCGCTTCCCTTTGTTCAGGATAAAGCTGAAGAGGGGAAACAGGTTCCCGGCTTTAAACAATTTCCGGAAAGATTCCCCCTGCCGGTAACAGCATCCAACCGCATCAAAAAAACTGCCTGCAACAATTCCGGCCAGGAAAACAACAAAATAAAGAACACTCTGCCCGAAATACACCTTTATTTTTCCTTTCCTTATACAATCTGCTTATTCTATAGAAACCCCTGAAACATCTCCATCGTGTTCTCGTATCCACTAAAAATCAGGATAAATTAGTTATTAATTCCACATAAAAAAACAATTTCCCTTTTTTTATATAAATTTATGCAGAGAAAAACCTTATTTTGCTGTAATTAACCGGTACAAAAAATTGCCCCCCTTGTATCCTTTTGCAGCTATCCGGGGGTTTAAACGTCTAGATACTTAACTAAAGATTTTTCCCGCGTCTATCCGCCCGGAATCTTCAACCCCTGGTAAAAACCGAGCAGTACCCAGAAAAGAGGGTAAACGGTGATCACATCCACCAGGAAAAAGCCCCTGACCAGGTAAATAACGACCATGACAAAAAAGGAAAACTGTAAAGGATTACGCCAGTCGGTCTTGCTAACAATGCTTCCCAGAAACCACAGGTACATAAACAGGGCCGGAATACCCATGGTTACAGCGATTTCAAGATAAATATTATGTGCCTTGTGTGCCGGCCGCCCGTTTTCCCCATATCTTGCAGCAAATTTTTCTGGAGATACTTGGTAAAAGGTATCCGGCCCGCTGCCTAGCAGCGGTGATTGAGGCAGCGCTCTGAAGCCCTCCTGCCAGAGCAGCAACCTGCCGCTACCTCCTTCCGGATCTCCGGCCATAGTCATCTCTGCCTCTCCGGAAAAGGTTCCCATGCGTTTTAAGAGCATGGAATTGTTAACAGGCAAGAGGACAGCAGTAATAATTAACATAATTACCAGTAAAGGCATCACGTTTTTTTTAAACGGGTAGAACAGAAGTATAAAGACAAGACCGGAGGCCGCGCCCAGCCAGGCCGATCGGCAGAAGGTTGTCAGGAGGCAACCGTAGACCAGGCCAAGAACCAACGCTGTTCTGTAACTGAATTTTTGCAGAAAGCACATCGCGGCAAAGGGAAAGGCCATGGCCATGTAGGTTCCCAGATCGTTTGAGTTCTGGATGGTCGAAGAACTGAGCCCTTTGCTGAAAACAACCCTTCCTGAAGATAAAATATTCAGGCCTAGATACTCTAACAGGCCCAAAATAGCAATCAGGGAAGCCGATAAAAGCCAGATATTTATGATCCTCTCTATTTTACCGGGATAACGAGAAACCACGCCAAAAGCAAGTAAAAAGAGAACAACAAAAAAAAGATAGGACAAAAAGCCTGAAAGATAACCGGGTGCTCCTAACCATGCTTCCTGGAAATAACTAGAGAAAAGCGAGGATAGAAAAACGCTTAAAATGAACAGGCACAGGGGAATAAAAGAGTAATTGTAAATAAACAGTTTATCTTTAATAATCACGGTTAAGGCAAAAAGGCTGATCGCCATTAAAGACGCCCACCGGGGCAAAATATATGGCGTAAAGATGAGTGGGTACAGTGCCAGCAGCGTTACCAAAACGGGGATTTGAAAGTTTAACTCCTTTTTAGCTGTCATATTTACCTGCCCCTATTTTTAACTAAACAAAAATAATATTTCCACAAAAAATAAATATTTCCTTTTAAAACTCCAAATTTTAACTTGAAAGGACAAAATGAACTTTTTTGCAAATATTGTCCATAATAAAGATAGGGCATATTCTCTAGATCAAACAAAAGCGGGAGATGCAAAAATGCCGGCTCTAAACAAAATTACTGTTACCAGGAAACTGAATTCTTACTTTGAAGGAAAAGGCCCAAGCAGCACTACCTGCCTCCTTAAGGCCGTATGCCGGGCTTTGGAAGACATTAAAAAAGAAGAGCCCTGCGTAACAGGGTTGAACGTTGCCGAACTCTCATTTCTTTGTGATCAAACGGGAGACATCAGTCTTAAGGTTTATTTCGAATAGAATTCCCCCGGCTTTCCCGAAATAACGCCCCGGAAGGAAAGTAAAGCTTCACATTACTTCCTCAAGCTATTTCAAATATCCTTTGCGCCTCAAACCGTAGAGCACGGCCTTTTCCACTTTCCTTACGCACATCGTCCCCAGGAACTCCCGCTGGTTTAAGGGGCGCACCAGAATTGTATGGAGCCCCAGGCGATTCCCCCCCAGGATATCGGTAAAGACCTGGTCCCCTACAACAGCCGTCTGAGAAGGCTTAAGCCCCATCAGTTTAAGGGCCTTGCGAAATGCCCTGCGGCGGGGTTTAACCGCCTTCCAGAATGCCGGAACATCAAAGATTTCAGATAGCTCTCCCCCCCGCCGGGAATTATTGTTAGAGACGATACACGTACTGAAGCCGGCCTCCTTGACCTGTTTGATCCATTCCTTTACCTCCGGAAAAACGGCACGATCGTTCCAGGGCACCAGGGTGTTATCCAGGTCCATGATAATCCCCTTAATACCTTCCTTTTTAAGTTCCTGCAAATCTATCTGGTGGATGTCCTCCACAAACTGCTTAGGACATAAATACTTCCACATCTTTAAATCCTCCTACCTGTAAAGCCGGGAAGTAAACTTCTTCTTATTAACTGCCATGACCCTGCGGGTCACAACAATGGATGAAAATGATCTTTTTTGGAAACTGTATTATGTCCCGCAAAGGTGGCGGAAGGTTGTGGCGAGCGACATGTGCAGCACAGCGAACAGGTTCAGCGAAGCGATGGCCTGAGATGGCCCGGCGGACATGGAGGTCCGCCGCCGGACAGCGCGAACATGGAGGTGAGCTCTGCCGGGGAGGCCAATCGAAGGCCTGAGCTGAGC
>JAGVAS010000020.1 GCA_020060185.1 Desulfovibrio sp.
AATCACTAAATATTTTAGTCTAAATATTTTTAATGTTGTTAAGGGGCGGATAATTACTGCACCAATTTTCAGGTTTAGTTAGCAAGATTCGATCAGGGGTGGTGATAGATGAAGAAGTTTGTTACGTGAGCGATGAAGCAATTGATTTAGGGGTAATGAGAAGAGAAGGTTTGTATCCAGTAAATTACAACTAGGAGGTAGTTAGCATGGCTTTCAAGTATTGTAAAGATAACCGTGAGTTTATAAAGAAGTTGGAAGAGTCAGGTGATATTGTCACCATCGAACAAGAAGTAGACTGGGATATGGAGCTCGGAGCAATAGTAAGAAGAGTATGTGAAAAAAATTCTCCGGCTCCATATTTTAAAAAGATTAAAGATTACCCGGGTTGGGAGGCTTTAGGAGCCCCGATGTCCACCTGGAGGAGATTAAATATTGCTATGGGTTTAGATCCGGAAACCCCTATCAATGAATTACAGGACGAATATATTCAGCGGATTACTGCTCCGCCTGTTAAGCCAGTAGAGATAGACAGGAATAATGCGCCTTGTAAAGAAAATATTGTTATGGGCGATGATGCGGACTTGTTTAAAATGGTTGCACCGATGGTACACGGTGGTGACGGCGGTCGTTACCTTTGCACCTGGCATATGGTTGTGGGGGCGTCTTTAAAGGATCCCAGCAATGTAAACTGGGGTATGTATCGCCAGATGGTATTTGACGAAAAGACAATGTGCGGTCCGGTTCTTCCCTTCTCAGATATGGGTAAGATATTTTACCAAGAGTATGCGCCGATCAACAAACCAATGCCCTTTGCCACAGTAATTGGTATGGATCCGCTATCAGGGATAGCTGCTTGTGCACCATCTCCCTATCCGGAAGCTGAGTATGCTGGTCAATTAATGGGTGCGCCGGTAGAGCTGGTGAAATGTGAAACAAATGACCTGTTAGTTCCGGCGCATGCGGAAATTATTATTGAAGGGGAAGTTATCCCTCATGTAGGAATTGAAGAAGCTCCATTTGGTGAATACACGGGGTACAGGACTTCACCAAGGGCTGGCCGGACAGTTTATAAGGTTAACTGTATCACTTACCGGAATAATCCAATTGTAACTGTTTCTAATATGGGAATTCCCACAGACGAAGGCCAGCTGCTCCGTTCTTTCTCCTTGGCTTTAGAAATGAGAAAACTATTGGAGAGCCAGCAACTTCCCATATCCGGAGTGTATATGCTGCCTGAATCCACCCACCACTTAGTTGCAGTTGGTGTAAAGAATGCATATCCTGGTATTGCTCATCAAATCGGCCATTTGGTCTTCGGAAGCAAACTGGCTCCTTGGTTTCATATGGTGATGGTTGTAGATGAAAAGACTAATATCTACAGCCTCAGTGAGTTGATGCATGATTTCAGTACTAAACTCCATCCATCCAAAGGGATTCATATTTATACGAGCCATGTTGGCACTCCTCTGTATCCTTTCGCTACTCCGGAGGACAGGAAATACGGAAGAGGAGATAAGGTTCTCTTTGACTGCCTGTTCCCATTAGATTGGCCAAAGGCTGAAACGCCTATTAAAGTGGCATTTAGCAACCCGGACATTTACCCTGAAGAAATCCAGAAAAAGGTATTAGCTAACTGGAAGAATTACGGGTTTAAAGAAAAGCAATAGGTTGCTGAAGGGTCAAGGCCTAAAAAAAACTAAATTGTAAAATTCAGGTTCAGTAATATTAATAATAATCTAATCTAAAGGAGGTAATCAATGTGCGTAAGGAATGGGACACCTATATCCTGACGAAACTTTCTGAGGTAGAAGAAGATGTGGAAACCCTGCGAGTCATCCGGGATCTTACTCCGGGGACCCATAAATACCGGGGTAAATTTGTTAAGTGCTTAATTTCAAAGGATCCTGAAAAATACACGGATATATTACGGGTTAGGTTGGGCAGGGGACAGCTGACTAATAAGGTCTGGTCCATTAAGATCATCGAAGAGGTGGAAGGTATCCCCACAAAACCATATCATATGTCGGGTGGAATCGCTCTGCAGGAAGATTAAAGACCGACTCGAAATAATTATAAAACTTTAGGGAGCACGATATCGATAGAATCCCGGAGCGCTGGAGGTAAAATTTTAGAAGGTCTTAGGAAGACACCTTGGTGCAGTTCCTGTTTTAAGATAAGAACTCCGGCAGGAGAAAGGTGCTGCAATTTCTCCTGCCGGTTCATCTTTTGCCGGTAGCGTAATCTAGGTTATGATAAAAATTAACCTGCATAAAAATTTCGTTCGGAGGAGGTAGCAACTTTGAGGCTGGTAGTCGGGATTTCTGGCGCTACAGGAGCAATCTACGGTATTCGTGTTCTGGAGGTCCTGCACATGCTCGGTGTAGAAATTCATTTAGTTTTAACAGATGCAGGGAAGAGAACCATTCAACTGGAAACAGATTATGATCTAAAAACTATTGAAAATTTAGCAACGGAAGTACATAATATAAAAAACATTGGAGCTTCAATCGCCAGTGGCTCTTTTAAGGTAGACGGTATGATTATCGCTCCCTGTTCCATAAAAAGCCTGTCAGCCATCGCCCATTCCTATAACGAAAACCTGTTGATAAGGTCTGCGGATGTTACCCTAAAGGAAAGAAGAAAATTGGTCCTGGTGGTAAGGGAAACCCCCCTGCATTTGGGACACCTGCAGTTGATGACTATGGTAGCGAGTATGGGGGGAGTAATATTACCACCGGTTCCGGCATTTTATAACCATCCCAAGACAATGGGAGATATCATTGATCAAACTGTGGGGAAAATAATGGACCAATTTGGCCTGGAGCATGATCTATTTCATCGCTGGCAAGGTGCAGACGACCTTGGTAATAATAAGAAAAATTGTTAGTGGCAGGTTGTACCGCTAGCGAGTAAAACCCTACATAAATATCTCCGTTACTGCCCGGAAGGGCAGTTTTTTTTGGCATGAATCCCTATAATTTAATTATTATTTCCTATCCACCAATAATCTGGTAAAATGACTTGAGTTTACTTTTTTGTCCTTGTGCTGAAAATTGGTTTTTGAAAGGATAGTGTTATGTAAGGAGGGTGCGGAATGGGTGATTTTAATGAAAAAACCATAAGCAGTAAGAGAATTTATGATGGAAAAATTATTAGGGTCCGGGTGGACACGGTCCAGTTGCCCGATGGGAAGGAAAGCTGCCGTGAGATCGTGGAACACGGGGGAGCTGTGGCCATAGTCCCTGTCGAAGATGATAAAGTGTACTTTGTAAGGCAGTTCCGTAAGCCGGTAGAAAAAGTCCTTTTGGAAATTCCCGCGGGAAGGCTGGAACCGGGGGAAGATCCTGAAGAATGTGCCCGGCGCGAACTTGCCGAAGAAATAGGCTACTGGCCAACGGAACTACAGCAGCTGTCATTTTTTTACTCTTCACCGGGTTTTTCCAATGAAGTGCTTTACCTGTACCTGGCCCGGGGACTGGTAAAGAAGCAGGCTGACCGTGATGAAGGTGAATTTATGAAAGTGGAAACCCTTTCCCTTCCGGAAGCTTTAAGGAGAATTTCTGCAGGGGAAATAGAGGATGGAAAAACCATAACAGGCCTCCTTATGGCCTCCTATTATCTTTCCAGGGGCATAAAAAATTTTTCAGGAGAAGGAATTTAAGGATAGGTTGTAGAAACAACCCTATTACACTTTTTGCTAAAAACAATTTAAAGGAAGTGGACTTATGACAAAGATTGCCAAACGACCCTGCCTGGAGAACATTACTCCTTATGTCCCCGGGAAGCCCATTGAGGAGGTAGAAAGAGAGCTGGGGTTGACAGATGTAATTAAGATGGCTTCCAATGAAAACCCCCTGGGGCCTTCCCCGCTGGCCGTAGAGGCTATAAAGAGATACTTGCCCAGGATTAGTCTTTATCCTGACGGCAACAGCTACTACCTTAAAAGTGCTCTTGCCGGGCATCTCAATTTGCAGGAGAAAAACATAGTTATGGGCAATGGAGCCGATGAACTCATTACCCTGGTAGGAGCAGCCTATTTGAACCCCGGTGATGAAATCATTATGGCCCAACCATCTTTTTCGGAGTACGACTTTTCAGCACGGTTGATGGATGCTGTACCGGTACGCGTGCCCTGTAAAAATTTTCGCCACGATCTAAAAGCTATGGCGGCGGCGGTTACCGGCAAAACCAGGGTTATTTTTATCTGCAATCCCAACAATCCTACGGGTACCATTGTAACTCATCAGGAACTACAGGAGTTTCTGGCAGGGTTGCCTTCAAACATACTGGTTATCATGGACGAAGCTTATTATGAATACGTTGGGGATCCGTCTTATCCAAACAGCCTGGATTTTCTAGAGAAAGGTTATAATGTCCTTATTTTACGTACTTTTTCCAAGATTTACGGTCTGGCCGGCCTGAGGGTGGGATACGGCCTGGCAGGGGAGCAGGTGATCACGGACCTTAATACGGTGCGAGAGCCCTTTAACGTAAATTCTGTAGCACAGGTTGCCGCCAGGGCGGCTCTTAACGATAAAGAGCATCTGGAAGCTGTCCTTAGGGTTAATACAAGCGGCAAAGAATACCTGGCGGGGGAATTTACAAGAATGGGTCTTTTCCACCTGCCGACAGAGGCCAATTTTATTTTTGTGGAGGTAGGGGTAGATTCCAGGGAATTATTCCAGAAACTTTTACGTAAAGGGGTTATCATCCGGACCGGTGATATTTTTGGCTATTCCCAGTTTATCAGGGTCTCTATCGCTACAGAGGAGGAAAACAGGCGTTTTATCAAAGCTCTGGAGGAATGCCTGCAAGAATTAAAAGGGTAAAAAGCACAGCCTGGCAGCTTTCTAAAAAACGGCGGCCTTTAAAAAAGCACCCGGTGTATGTTGTCCACCGGGTGCTTTATCTTAGCGGAAAATGCCGCTTATTTTATCTCTGATAATATTCAGGCTGTCTTCTACCTCCTGGGCTGCTGCGGCCAGGAAAAGGGCGGGAATTTTATTCTGGGCTTCCGCTGCCTGAATAATTTCCTCTGTTATTTCTTTCCCGGGCTCAACCAGAAGGTGTCCCTGGTTATCTCTAACGCTATAATTAGCCTTTTTATTAAGTATATATTTTTTCATCTTTTCCCTGGACTCCTGGGCCAGTTCCTTTCCTTCCCTGCTTATTTCTTTTTCCAGGCGGCCCCATATTTCCTTGATATTTTCGAAAAATTCCAGGGCCGGGGAGATTTTTTCAGCCGGCTGTTCATTTATAACCGGCTTTTCCGATTCTGCCGGTTCTTCGGGTTCAGCCTGTTTGCCTTGCCCTTCCGCCTCTTCTTCCCCTGTCGTCTCTTCTGCTGCCGGGGTACCCTTGAAAATATACCGGGATTTGTTTTTCAGGTTTTGCCATGCCTGGAGAAGAAGGGTACTGCCCTGATCGAGCTTTTCTACGGTATAATCAATACTATCCAGAAGTTCCCCCACGCCGGCGGCGAAAAGAACCTGGTAAAGCCTACCCGTTGAGCGGGCCTTGTCGATAATTTCGTGGGTAACTTTTTCTCCTTTTTCTATGATTACCTCGCCGTGAATATCTTTGACGGTATGTGCCGCTTCTTTTTCAAGAGCGAATTCAATGGCCCGCATTTCCAGCGAATAAACAGGAATTTTTATTCTGGCTGGTTCTTCTTCTCTTTCTTCTTCCCTCAAATAAGATGTGTAATCAGCATTTACAATTACGTAGTCCTTTCCCAGGTTGAGTACCCCTTCAATAGAAAGGTATACGTTTTTATTAATTTTTTCACGGCCCCTGATATCGTATAACAAAAGACTTTCAATTTTTCCCGTGTCGATTAAAAACGTAAAATCCTGAATTTTGGCGAGATAGTCACCTTCGTTGCTTATAACGCTGTTTCCTGAAAAGGAATAATCTTTAAAAAGCTCCCTTTGTGGCTGGTCTTCTTCCAGAGCCAGGCCCTTTTTACTTTTGATGGTAATAACATCTTTTCCAATATTATGAACCTGCTGGTAAGGAATAATCTGTGATTTTCCCTTTAACAAACCCTTCTCACCAACCAGCAGTCCTTCTACTTTTTTACCTGCAGGGTTGATAATTAAATCCTGGACCCTTCCCAGCAAAGAGCCATCATCAAGTGCCACCACAGGATATCCCTTCATGAGTTTTGCCCTCATTGTTAATATACCTCCTTTAAACTATCTTCTTCTTTTTTGCAATGTTTATACCGGGTTTGTTTGAGATTCCCTATATATTTTATTATAGTAGAAAAAACATAATTATTCCATGATTAAAAGGTAGAAACTAAACGGGGTTTTATACTTTACAAACGCTGTGCCATTTTTATTCCAAGTTGCTTTTCATTTTGGCAAAAGATATAATTAAGGTGTTTACTTCAGCCAATTGAGGTGGAATTTTTGTTTGTGATAAAAAGCAAAAGCGAAGAAATGACCAGAATAGTAGGCAGAACTTTAGGAAAGAATCTGCCGCCGGGAATTGTTATTGCTTTAAACGGCGAACTGGGGGCCGGGAAAACAGTATTTGCCCGGGGGGTGGCCGAAGGATTGGGTGTTGCAGGTATTGTTAACAGTCCTTCCTATGTAATTATGAATCTTTACCGGGGCCGAATGGAGCTTTATCATTTCGATTTTTACCGGCTGGAGGAAGAAGAGGAACTGCAGGAACTGGGCCTGGATGAATATTTCTATGCAGAAGGTGTAACTCTGATCGAATGGGCTGGTAAATTTCCCGGAGTTTTGCCGCCAACAAGGCTGGAAATTGAGATTGTTAAAGATTATGAAGAAAACTCCCGGATTCTTTATTTTAAGCCCCTGGGCGACCTGGAAGGTTTCCTGATCGAGGAGTTGAAAAAAGTTGCTGCTCCTGGCAATTGATACTACAACCCGGGTCTGTACCATAGCCCTTGGTGATCGCGAGAAAATCTGGGCGGAGTATCTTTTAAATGTGAAAAATACTCATTCCCAGCGTCTTATGCCGCTTATAGTTTCCCTTTTAAAGGATTCCGGTATCGGCAAAAACCAGCTGGAAGGTGTGGCTTTGAGTATCGGTCCGGGTTCTTTTACCGGGATCCGTATCGGCATGGCTACGGCCCAGGGCCTGTGCCAGGGGCTTAATATTCCTGTTGTAGGAGTTATGACCCTTGATGCCCTGGCAGAAGCCTGTACTTTCTATTCCGGTTTAATCTGCCCCATCCTGGATGCACGAAAAAACCAGGTCTATACTGCTCTTTACCGGGGAGGAACGGCAGGCCCGGAAATGCTGCAGCCGGCGGCAGCTCTTTTTATAGAGGAACTGGGCAAAATGCTTGTTACATATGATGAGGAAGTTATTTTCCTTGGAGACGCTGTGGAAAGTTTCAGGGGGGAGCTGAAGCAGATCCTGGGTGAGAGGTACAGGGAGGCGCCTCTTTTTTCCCGTTTTAATCGCGCTGCCCTGGTTTTACAAAAGGGGATTAAGATCTGGCAGGAAAAGGGGCCTGTCTCCCCTTATGCCCTGAAACCCTTCTATATTCGTTTTCCCGAGGCAGAGAAACGCCTGCTGGAAAAAAAACAGGGGGGAAGAGCGTAGATTGCAGGTAGAAATCGTTCCTATGACTGTTGATGATTTAAATGATGTCCTGGACATTGAACATAATTCTTTCTCTTTTCCCTGGTCAAGGAGCTCCTTTTACGGAGAAATTCGGGAAAACAGGTATGCTTATTATATCGTGGCCCGTTCGAAGGATGACGGCAGGATTATCGGCTATGGAGGGATATGGGTCCTTTTTGATGAGGGGCATATTACGACTCTAGCGGTACATCCCCTCTATCGCCAGGCCGGTGCGGGAAGCTTTTTACTGGATCATATGCTAAAAAAAGCTCATGCCAAAGGGGCCCGCCAGGTTTTTTTGGAAGTCAGGGATTCAAACCAGGCCGCCCGCGGCCTCTATGAAAAGTTTAAGTTTAAAGTAATCAGCAGGCGTAAAAACTACTACTTAAACGAAGACGCCCTGGTAATGGTGTACACATTTTCGGTAATTTAAGTTAATCTTAAGGAAGTGTTTTTTATGTCCCGAAAGACATTAATTCTTGGCCTGGAAACCAGTTGTGACGATACTTCTGCCGCGGTGGTATTAAACGGGCGCACGGTGTTAAGCAATGTTGTATCTTCCCAGGATAGTTTTCATCTTCGTTTTGGTGGTGTAGTACCCGAGATTGCCTCTCGCCATCACCTGGAGATTATAAACCCCGTCATAGATGAAGCTTTAAGTAAGGCCGGGGTTGCCTTCAGGGATTTGGATGGCATTGCGGTTTCTTACGGCCCCGGGTTGGTAGGATCTTTACTGGTAGGGGTTTCCGTGGCGAAAGCTCTTGCTTTTTCCCTGGAGCTGCCTTTAGCCGCTGTAAATCACCTGGAGGGGCATATTTATGCCAATTTCTTAACAGGAGCCACAATCTCTTTTCCCCTGCTGTGCCTGGTTGTCTCCGGGGGGCATACCTCCCTTCTTTATATGGAAGGACACGGTCAAATTGAAATACTGGGCAGAACCCGGGATGATGCCGCCGGGGAAGTATTCGATAAAGTAGCCCGGGCGCTGGGTCTGGGATTTCCGGGAGGGCCTGTAATTGATAAACTTGCACAGCAGGGGGAAGCTGCTGCTTTTTCTTTCCCGCGAGCCCTTATGGGAGAGGAAGGAAAACTGGATTTTAGTTTTAGCGGGGTCAAGACCGCCGTATTAAACTGTATCCGCAGGGAGACAGAAAAAGGGGGCCAGGTAAGGACGGCAGATCTTGCTGCTGCCTTCCAGGAGGCGGTGGTAGAGGTCCTGGTAGAAAAGTCCTTAATGGCTGCCAGGCAAAGAGGAATGACCAGGCAGTTCCTCCTGGCAGGCGGCGTGGCGGCAAATGGCGAACTGAGAAGAAAACTCCGGCAGAAACTGGAGTCGGTCAATATGGAACTAATTCATCCTCCGGTGGAACTGTGCACCGACAACGGGGCCATGATTGCCGCTGCGGGTTACTATTACCTGCGGCAGGGGCGCAGGGCGTCATGGGATTTAAATGCCGTGCCTAATTTAGAGCTGGAGGGGGCATAATATGAAAATGGGTGGCGAAGGTTGATGCTCGCTCTAGGGTTCGCACAGACAGGTTATACAGATCAGCTCAGGCCTTCGATTGGCCTCCGGGAACAAACTCGGTATTTTCATCCATGAACGTAATTTGAAGGGCCGTGGACGTAAAATAAATATACCATGGGGACATTCCTCTGCAAGAGGTGTGTCCCCAGACCTTAATCGTCGCCTGTCCGGCGGCGGACTTCCATGTCCGCCGGGCCATCTCAGGCCGTCGCTTCGCTAAACCTGTTCGCTGTGCTGCACATATCGCTCGCCACAACCTTGCGCCACCCTTGCGGGACATAATACGGTTTATACGTTGTTAATATGAAAATAGCGCAGCGTTTGCTGGTGGCGGAGTTCCGGGTTCGTTGAAAATGGGTGGCGAAGGTTGGTACTCGCTCCGAGTTCCGCTCAGAAAGTTCTATGGTTCAGCTCGGGCTTCCGACGACCTATGGAAACAAACCCGGCATTTTTATCCGCTATTGTGGCCTGAAGTACCGTGGATGTAAATATGCATACCATGGGGACATTCCTCTGAAAGAGGTGTGTCCCCACACCTTATTCGTCATCACCGGCAGCTGGCATCCTGTCAGCTGGGTCGTCTCCAGCTCTCGTTTCGTAGTGAACTTGTTTCCTCGCTGCACAAGTCACTCCGCCAACAGCAAAACGCTTCGTCTATGG
>JAGVAS010000023.1 GCA_020060185.1 Desulfovibrio sp.
ATTATCCGCCCCTTAACAACATTAAAAATATTTAGACTAAAATATTTAGTGATTGCCTTAAAAATGTTCTAATATAAAGTTATCCTATCAATTTGATGGCGTCAATAACTAAATTGGGGGGAAAATTGCTCATTATCTTTAGCCATTTTAGGCAAATCCCAAAAAACATTTGATGAAACCAACCAGTTTTATGAATCTGAACAGTCAAAATAAATTAATTTTATGGCAAGTTGTAGTTGTAAGCTTACCTCCGGATCTTTTAAATTTAACCCGGTGATATCCTGAATCCGCCGGAGCCTGTACTTCATTGTGCTCGGGTTTAAGTAACCTTTTCGTGATGCTTTTAAAACATTACCGCTGTATTTATAGTAAAGGTTTAAGGTATCAACCAGTTGGGTTTTATGCTTTTGATCGTATTCCATCAGGGGACCCAGTGTTTTCTGTGTAAATTCAGCAAAGCGTTGTGGATTTATTTCAATAAGGGAGAAAATACCCAAATTATCGTTGACAACGATTTTGTTCTTCAGCCTTAGAGCTTTCATTACATCTAAAGTTGTAACTGCCTTGCGATAAGATAAAACACAATCCCCTAATTTGCTGCAGCTTGTTCCGAGGGCAATCCACCAGTTTCCATCCCTTATCGATTCAGCCAGCCGCTCTTTTAACAACTCCGCAAGGGATTTTGCCCCATGTTCCTGTTTTTTGCTATCGAAAGTAACCAGAACCAAAATACGGTTGTTTTTGGTAACAACGATACAATTTGGAAAAGAATCCACACAGTACTCCCGGATTTCCTGGTATAACTCCGGCCTACTCTTATCCTTTTCGACCGGTTCTATCTCCACGATCATTACCTGGTAGGCCTTTTTTAAATTGAAACCCAGCTGCAGGGCACGGTGATGCACCCATTCTTCGGATTCGAAATCCCCCTCCAGAACCTGTTCCATAAAGTTCTCTTTCAAACGCCTGGTTTGTTCAACAGCAGCCCTCTGTTTTAACATTTCCAGGGCTATAATCGTAGCGCCTTGTTCCATGGCTACCCGATCTAACTGTTTTAAAGTTTTATCAACAAGAACAGTTGCGATTAATCCCAGGAATTGCTGTCCCGCCACTATAGGAACCAGGTATTGTGTCGCCTTCGCATTTAAAGGAATTTCTACCGGTTTCCTCTCTTCCAAAAGCGTTTTTACCTGCCCTGCATAATCATTTTTCTCCATTAAATCCTTGCCGCAAAGAAATAAATTCGTTAATTGATCCATAGTTGTAGCTTTGATATTAAAATTATGATCCTCCACTTGAACCGGACTGTCAATAAAGGCCGTCAGGGTGTTACAGATTGCTTCAATTCCCTTGCCTATTAACGCCAGTTCTGTCAATTGCTTATGAATCTCCAAAGATTTAGCCAGGATCTTATGCTGCTTCAATAAGATTTCATTTACACTCTCCAGCTCATCTACTTTTTTTTGCAGCTTTTCATCTACATTCTCATAAAGCCTGGAGTTTTCCAAAGCAATACCGAGCTGAGAGCCCAAAATTATTAATAGTTCCTGATCATCCTGGGTAAAAGTCTCTTCCCCACTTTTGTTGGCCATCAGCAAAGCGCCGATAACCTTTCCGTTAGCATAAAGGGGTACGCCTAACAGGTTCTTTTTTATGGCCGAAAAACCGTAAAGGTCATGGGAACTAAACCGCGCGGAATTCCTGTTAATTACTTCTTCTTTTTGAAGAATAATTTCGATCGCACCTTTGGGCTTTTTAACCCTTTCTTCGATTAGCTCTTCTTTTAACTCTTTTTCAAATTCATCATAGTATGTGAAATGTTTAACAATTTTCAAACCTGTATCCTTTTCTTCTTTAAGGGCTAACAGGGCTTCTCTGGCAGATACTAATTTTTTCGCACATTTAATAAACTTTAAAGGCAGGCTTTCAGAGTGCAGCTGGGAGTTTAAAATTGCCGTGGCCTCGTTTAAAATACGCCATTGAATTACGCGTTTACGTTCCTTAAGGAGTTTCTGCAGCAAATTTTCAGGTGTACATTCACCTCCAAGTTCAATACTTGCACCATCCGTTGCCGGCTCGGAACAATCAGGTTCATGTGTTAAGAAATCTGGAAAATTAAAGATGTATTTATTTTCTTCCATCATCTTAAACATCTCCCTTTCCCTGTCCCGGTTATTACCATCCCTTACTCATTACTTTTTCGCAGAATTGGTCCCATTTCCCCTGAGCCTCCAGGATAAATTCGGCAAGTTCCCTGGCCACTCCCTTGCCGCCTGCTTTTTCTGTAACCCAGTGGGCCGCTTCCAGGGCTTGTTTTTTCGCATCGGAGGGAGCGACGGCGAAACCTACTCTTTTCATCACTCCCAAATCGATAACTTCATCCCCAACATAACAGACTTCTTCATCCGTTATATTAAGCTCCTCCAGCAATTTCTCGTACTGGGCAATCTTTTCCTTGGTTTCATAAAATCGCTTGATCCCTACATCTTCCATTCTGGCGGCTACCGATTTGGATTTCCTGGTTATTACCGCTACTTCAATGCCGCAAAACATAAGGGCATTGCTTCCAAAACCATCCTCGTGACAGAAGGCACGTAGCCGCTGCCCTTCGTCGGTGTAGATGACCGTATTGTCAGTTAACACGCCATGGACATCAAAAATTACCAGCTTTACTTTTTTGGCCCTCTCCACAGCTTCAGCTATGTTTTTACAAAACATCTCTTTTTCCCCTTTCAAAATATTTCCTTGATTAATTTATTCTTCAAAACCGTATTCCTTCCAGCGGGCCTGCACCCTGGCCAGTACATCTTTGTCCAGAGCAATTTCCTTGGGCTTGTTTTCCCACTCGTAGGGAATAGTAGCATCCATAAGGATCCGGGAGGTAATCAGTTTGTTGGAATTGGGATCGAGGGCAGGGTCCAGCGGAGTTGAACGTCCCCGTTTAATAAGCTCCGTACCACGCATAGGATCATAGCGTACACTAAGTGCCCATAACACCCGCCCGATGTCATCAGCATCAATGTCATCGTCAACGACAATAACGCCTTTAATGCCATAGCTGCCGGTAGTCGTAGAAATAATGGCATTGGCCACCTGATTGGCATGGCCGGGATAGCGCTGCTCCACAGAAGCAATAGCCCAGAAACGACCGGCGGCTTCCGGCGGGATATAGACCGATTTGATCCCGGGAATGCGCATTTGTTCCAGGTCAGTCCAGAGCGTCGCCGTCCTCGTAAAGGACAACAGCATATGAATATCGGTAACCGGCCTGCCTACAGAGGTAGCCCAGAGAATGGCATTATTGCGGTGCAGGACCCGCTTTACCTCCAGGCAGGGTTTTTTGATTACTTTGCCGAGTTCATCAGTATAATAACCGGTATATTCACCAAAAGGACCTTCCGGTTGGAAATTTTCAGGATCAATTTCCCCTTCCAGGACAATTTCTGCCGCTGCCGGAATAGGAAGACCGGTAAAATCGCTGATAAAGTATTCCGCCGGGACACCGCGGATGGAACCGACGACGTCATACTCGCTGGCCCCGGCAATCATAGCCGCCCCGGCCATAAAGAGCAGGGGATCGCCGCCAATAACAGCCGCTGCCGGCATCTTTTTTCCCATTTTTTTGTACTTCTTTAAAATTCGCTCACCGCGCTTGCCAGGGAGAATCTGAACCCCGCAGCGGGCGCTGTCCAGCATCTGCATCCTGTAGGTACCGATATTTACATCACCTGACTCCGGATCACGAACTATTAAAGAAACTGCCGTGCCGATATAACGCCCCCCGTCCAGGGGATAAAACTTCGGCACAGGAAACTTGTCCAGATTTACGGAGTCAACATCCTCCACATTTTCCAGAACGGGGCCTGAAGTAACTTCACGTGCGGGGATTACTTCTTTAATAGTCATTTTCATCCACTGCCTGGCCAGTTCGCACATGGAGTTCGCTTTCATGCCCATGGCAATAGACAGGCGGGGGGGGGTACCAAAAGCTCCCGTAAGCACCGGGGAACTATATCCTTTAACGTTTTCAAAGAGAAGAGCCGGCCCCCCCTTTTCTTCATTCAGCTTGGAAATATGGGAGATCTCCAGGTTCCAGTCCACTTCCGCAGTAATCCTTTTTAACTCACCAATCTCTTCACAGCGGGAAATAAACCCTCTTAAATCCATTTAAAAGACCTCCTGTTTTATTTATAAGATTATTAATGCCTTACTTTAAAAAACACAGCCGCAACTGCTATCCTTATTGGCAAGATTAAAAATTTTTCTACTTTAGAGTAAATTTATCCTATCAATTTAATGGTGTCAATAACTAAATTAGGGGAAATTTTACCCCTTATATTTGACCACTTTAGACAAATCAATGAAATTTCACTGTTGCCCGTCATACTATTTCCCGTTAAACTCGTGGTTTAAACTGTTGACCATTCGCGATTAATAGTTTTAACTAATGACTGGAATAAACTTTCCCAGGTGGAGTTCCGGCCATTAATCTAATGATCTTTCTCGACACACTTTAAATTATTTTTATATTATCTAATAAATATGAGAATTAGACAGCAATATGATTTACAAAAAAGATAATTTAAATTAAATATCTTATGAAATTAAAAAAAAATATTTTTAATTGTGTTAATAAATAATTAATTTTTTATAATTATGATGCCGAGCACTTTTTATTAGTTTGGTTTTTGTCTAAACTAGCTAAATATTATAAGCAAATTTTCCACTAAATTAGTCATTGACAATATCAAAATGATAGGTTATTTTAATAAAAGTAATAAATATTTTTAATCTTGCAAATTGATGATGTTTTTAATATTGAGTTAGTATTAATTAATTTACATTATAATTTGTTTGTGCTTGAGCTTACTTCATAGTAATATTATTAAATTTTTGTTAGCAGTGATTGAAAGAAATTTTGAAGGGGGGTATTTTTCTCTCTTTTTGTTAAGAATTTTATAGCAGTTTGGACTTATGATTTAATTTTAATTAAAAAAAGGTGGGAGAAAAAATGGGAAAAGAAATAACCTGGGCTAATCCTGCAACAGCAGGAATAATTGGTTTATGTACCGTTGTGATACCTCTTGCCGTCTTAAACCTGGGATGGATTCCACCTGAAAGCGCACCACTGATCATCGGCTGGCTTTTATTTGGCGGATTGGTACAAGTAATTTGTGGTATTATTGAATTTAAAAGGGGTGGGTTGCTTTTTGCCACTCCTCTTTTAGTTTTTGGCCTGATGCTCTGTATAACACCGGCGTTTGGTGAAATCACGAAAATATGGATTAAGGATTTTGCGGTTCCTCCGGCAGCTAACGGAATCGGGTTTTTGGTAGTTGCTGTTTATGTAGCCGCATTCTTTATTGCCACCGGTCTTGTAAGCTGGTTCCTGTTTGTTCTTTGCCTTATCCTTGATATCGGTCTTTGGGTTGTGGGGCTTGCAGCTGCGGGGGTATTGGGAGCAGCAGCAGGAGCAGTTGGCTGGATTTTATTACTTATTTTTGCCCTGGGCATGCTTTACGTGGCCTGTGCTCTTTTCCTTGATGAACTATTTGAAAGACCGGTACTTCCCATTGGAGCGCCGTTATTCAAAAAAGGTGCTGTACCGGAATCAGGGAAAAAAGCTTCAGCATAAAAATAGTAACAAGCGAAATATAATTAATTTATAAGAAAACACACAGTAATCAATATAGTGTAACTCAGGTATTAAAAGAATTGCTGCCTTTTTTCAAAAAGAATATTAATATGGGGTTTTTTCTATTTTGGTTCTAACTTATTTATTTTTATTACTCCATTTTAATGAAAGGAGACAAAAAAAAATGAGTGAAAAGCGCGGTTTTAAGGATCCGCACGAAGTGGCCCCCGTTCCCGGTACTGAAGGTTGGGAGCGCATGTACCCGTACTATTACCTCTTTACCACCGAAGACAGGGAAATGGAAACACATGAAGACAAGCTGCTCTGGTATTATGACGGTTTGCACTACCCTGAACCAATGTATCCTTTTGATTTGATCTGGGATGAGGCCTGGTACATGGCTCTCTCTCAGTTTAACAGCCGCATTTTTTCCATCCCTGCCTCTATGGGTATCGACCATCGCATCGTCAACGGGTATCTGTATATTGCCCCGATAGGTATCGAAGATCCGGAGATTATTGGAAAACGCGTTGAGGAGTTCATGAAACGGGCCGGCTATTATTATGAAAACTGGAACGAACTTTATGATAAATGGAAAGAAAAAGTTACAGATGTTATCAAGAAAGTCGAGCAACTTGACTTAAGTGACCTCCCAGAGCTGGAAGATGATTCTGTAGTCTTCGCCAGCAAGGGAAAAAGTAGCGGCTTTGAGTTGGTCAGAAAATATAACGAGCTGATCAATTACGGCCTGGAGGCGTGGCAGTATCACTTTGAATTTTTAAACCTGGGGTATGCCGCTTATGTTATCCTTGCTGATTTCTGCAAAAAAGTGTTCCCCGGCATGGATGATGCAACGCTTTCAAAAATGGTCGGTGCCGTGGATGTCATTTTATTTAAACCTGACGAACAATTAAAAAATCTGGCCAAACTTGCCCTGAAACTGGGAGTAAATGAAACGATTAAACAAAGCGCCAAACTTGATGACGCCTTAACGGCACTAAAAGAAAGCGAAGAAGGCAGGGAATGGGTTGAGGCCTTTGAAAACGCCCAGTATCCCTGGTTCTACATGTCTACCGGTACAGGCTGGTACCATGATCACTGGACCTGGTACGATAAAATTGAAATACCTTTTAATTCCATTAAAAATTATATTGAGATGCTCGAAAAGGGTGAAAGTATCGACCGCCCCATCGAGCAGGTTAGGGAAACCAAGGAACGGCTTGTAGAAGAGTACACAAACCTTTTAACGAATGAAGAAGATAAAGCTACCTTCCAAAAACTGCTGGGTGTTGCCCAGACCTGTTTCCCCTATGTGGAAGACCATTGTTTTTATATCGAGCACTGGTTCCACGGTGTGTTCTGGGGAAAAATCAGGGAGTTAGCAAAGGTTTTCGTAAACCACGGGTTTTTTAAAGATGTAGAAGACATATGGTATCTCAACCGCTATGAACTGGAGCAGGCTCTTTATGACCTCGTTACCTCCTGGGCAACCGGTGTAAAACCCCGCGGGCCTTCCTACTGGCATTCTGAAATTGAGTGGCGCAAAGGGGTGATACAAAAATTTCGCGAATTTGCGCCTCCCCCGGCATTGGGAGCAACTCCGGAAACCATAACCGAACCTTTTACCATCATGCTCTGGGGTATTACCAGTAACTCCATGCAGCAATGGCTCGAAGCCGGAGCTACCTCTCCCGAGGAAGTTTCAGAGTTAAAGGGCTTCCCCGCTTCGCCAGGTGTGGTTGAGGGAATCGCCAGGATAGTGCGCAGTCCCGAAGAGATCAACGAACTTAAAGAAGGTGAGATACTGGTCGCCTCCACTACTTCACCGAGCTGGACACCGGTATTTAACAAGATCGGCGCCGCTATTACCGATGTAGGAGGCATTATGTCTCATGCCGCCATTGTCTGCCGTGAGTACGGCCTGCCGGCTGTGGTGGGAACCGGTTTTGCCACTGCAGCTATAAAGACGGGGCAAAAAATTAAGGTAGACGGTGACAAGGGAAGGGTCTATATCGATAAATAAATTTGCGTCAATGATTACTTCTTAAAGGGAACTGTTTAAGAAGGAGGACTGGATTATGGATAAAAGCAAAAGATATGTACTATGGGTAGAAGAGTTATGTAAAGATGACATTTATGTGGCCGGCAAAAAGTGCTGCAACCTGGGTGAGATGCGGCAAGCCGGGCTCCCGGTACCTCCTGGATTTGTTTTATCACTGGAGGCCTATAAAAAATTCATGACGGATAGCGGGGTAGAAAGTGCCATACTCGAATACTTAAACAAGAACATGGCAAAGTTAAAACAAGATGTGGGTATGTTTGATGAAGCCAGCGCATATATCATGAACTTGTTGGAAAGCAAGGAAATGCCCGCTGAATTGAAAGAACTGATTTACGAATACTATGAAAATTTATGTGAGCAATGTGCCTTACCTGAAGTACCCCTTGCTGTCAGGTCCAGTGGGCCTGTTAGCATGCCCGGCCAGTTTGACACCTTTCTTAATGTGCGCGGTAAAGATGAGGTTATTAAAAAAATTATCAAGGTGTGGGCCAGTTCTTTTAACGCAAGAGCTATGGCTTACCGCCTCCAGCGAGGGCTGCAGGTAGAAAGTTCGCCTATTGGAGTAGCAGCTATCAAAATGGTCAACGCAAAGTCTTCAGGTGTAATGTTTACCCTTGATCCGCTCAATGGTGACAGGTCCAGGATATTTATTGAGGGGAGCTGGGGCCTTGGAGAAAGTCTTGTCAGCGGGCAGGTTACACCGGATAAGTACATTCTCGATAAGGTAACACTTGAGGTTTCCAAGAAAACCGTATGCTCCAAAGAAATGGAACTGGTTTATGGTCCAGAAGGCGATGTTGTACCGAGGAAAATATCCGAAGATCGGCGGAATGCCCCCTGCCTCAGCGATGAGGAACTCCTCCAGCTGGCCAGGTACGGCAAAACCATTGAAAAGCATTACGGTGTACCCCAGGACATTGAATGGGCTGTAGATGTCGATCTGCCTTTCCCTAATAACATCATCCTGCTCCAGGCCCGGCCGGAGACGATCTGGAGCAAGAAGCAAAGCGGTCCTGCCATAGAATCAAAGGGTAGCGCGACAGAAATTATTGCCCGCCAATTAATGCAGGGTATCAGATTTTAACCTTCAGTGAAACAACCGGTGTAAATCCGAACAAATTAAAGCCAAAAGGGCCAGGCGATTTCAGCCTGGCCTTTTATTACAGCTCATTTATTCCTGCTTATTAACTTTAGGCACATCACTATACTGCCCGATTAAATGCGGTTAGTTTACATATGAGGTTATAAAAAGTCCGCTTCTTTTTTATGCCGAAGCTTTTTTCCCTGATTCCGACACAGCACCTTTTTTGAATAACGGTGTCCCTATAGGAAGCACCGGTCTTTCAAACAGTTCATCAAGGAAAAGAGCACAGGCCACGTAAAGCATACCCAGGGCAAAAATAAGTAATAAAATCCAGCCAATTGCTCCTGCTGCTGCTCCTAATACCCCCGCAGCTGCAAACCCTACAAGCCAAAGACCGACATCAAGAATAAGGCAGATAATAAACAGGAACCAGCTTACAAGACCGGTGGCAACAAAGAATGCAGCTACAAAAACAGCGACTACCATAAAACCGACTCCGGTTACCGCCGGAGGCACCGCAAAATCCTTAATCCATATTTTGGTGATTTCCCCAAATGCCGGTGTAATACATAGCATCAGGCCAAAAACCAAAAGCGGAGTGGCAAAAAGCAGCCCACCCCTTTTAAATTCGATAATACCACAAATTACCTGTACCAACCCCCCAAATAAAAGCCAACCGATAATCAGGGGTGCACTCTCAGATGGTATCCATCCCAGGTTTAATATGGCAAGTGGTATGACAACGGTACATAAACCAATTATTCCTGCCGTTGCAGGATTAGCCCAGGTCACTTCTTTTCCCATTTTTTTTCACCTCTCCTTCATTAAAATTAACTTCCAGGCAATCAAAAGTTAAATTATTCCTGCTTACTTTATGAAAAACACCACCACCTTCGGATTTCTTTCAAATACTGCCGCTGCTAAACATAATCGTTGTTACTATAATTTAACAGTACTACTTTAGCACATACAAACGATTAATGTCAATATATTTTGAATGTTAGCCTTGTTAAATTAATTACTTATTTTTCGACAAATTGTAGCAAATAATTTATACCCCCTAATATTCTCCTCTTAATAATTTGCCTACTTTTTCTTTCACGGTGCTGACCAGGTGAGGATTTTTTATGGGGGTAACCCTTTCCCATTCGCTCCAGGACCCGCAAAGGGAAACATATAAATCCTGGCAGCCGCGCTCATAAAAAATGGAAAAAGCAGGTGTGATCTCCTTCGCCATTCTCTCCAGGTCTGCGAGCATTTCATCGCGTTCTTTTTCATCGTGGACCTGAAAAATAACGGCAACATTGAGGTTCTTTTTATCATTGGTGCCAATGCGCCCTCGGACAGTGCGCTGTAGCGGAAATTTTTCGTCCTGGTAGGCCTGGAGGAGATCCAGGCATTCGTCGAGCCCCTTTAAAACAACAACGATCTTCCAGCAGTTGAGCGGTTCTTCCAGAACGAGTCTCACAGGGTTTTCCTTTAACTGCTGGTAGAGCTTTTCCAGGCAGGGAAGGCAACGCGCGTAGATATTTCTTTTGGTCTGCTCCAGGCGGGGGTGGTTTTCAAAACTCATCCAGTAGCCCTTGTTGATATCCCTTCTATTGCCCACGTAAAACTCCATTCAAATACACCACCTGAACAGTGTGTTACACAGCTTTAATGTGAAAATGTGTAACAGCGTGCAGGATGTCGTGCAGGTGTTGTCGCGGAAAGCCCCATGGCTTATCTTAGGCTTCCTGCGACCTTCCCGGGCAAATTCCCATCCTAAGTCATGTGCCCGGCAGTTGGCGTCCATGCCAACCGGATCGCCTCCAGCTTTCGCTTCACCAGGAGCTTTTACACTCCAACAATTCACGACACCTACAACATTGTCTTACAATGAAGAAGTTAGTGTAGAGCACTCTCGAATCTTAATGCTGTACATACATTTTCATCCATTGTTGTGATCCGTAAGGTTGTGGAGGTTAAGATCAAATACCTCCGGCAGTTCGGTAACAGCATCCAGGATGGCATCCGCTCCTTCCTTGGAGAGCGACTGCCGCGTCCCCGTACCGGTCAGTACCCCAACGGTAATTAGTCCGGCTTCCCTGCCGGCGACAATATCACAGGGTGAATCTCCGACACAAATACATTCCGCTTCCGGTACTTCCAGTTTCTGAAGGCACTGTTGGACGGGCTCGGGGTTGGGCTTATTTTTCAAAGTATCACTACGGGTTATGACTGAACGGAAAAGAGAAGACGGGTCCAGGCTGTTCTCTGTAAATAGGTTCATTTTCTTTTTATAAAAAGAGGAAGTAACGATACCCATCCTGATACCGGCTGCCTGAAGGCGGGAAAGCAGCTCTACAGCACCGGGGAAAAACTTAACCTCACGATCATAGCGGCGCTGCCAGATTTCTTCCAGCACAAGAAGGCATTTTTCCCTAAGCTCTTCTTTCCCCACATCCAGCTCCATAGCCGACATCAACTCCTCCCATGCTTCCCAGAAACCCGTGCCCCTGCCCATTACGTCCAGGACCTTTTCCCTGGGAGGCCTGTCCAGGCCAAGCTCCTGGCAGCCTTCACAGAGAATGCTGTAATAAAGATCCACCGAGTCAATTAAGGTGCCGTCCAGGTCAAAGATGATCCCGGCAGGAGCAGGCAGCTTTTCAGGAATTTCAAAGGAAAGCTGCAGGAGGTCACCTTCACTAAGCCGCAGGTGACGCTTAAGGCCAACTGGGGCTACAATTTCCAGGATATCGCTGTAATAATGATCCACCATGGGAAAAACAAGAGCCGAACTCACATCGCCGGCCCTGACGCTGAGCAGCCGGGCCTCGCAGAAACCGTCTTCCCCGGCGGGAGGAATCAGCCTTTCCCCCCGGGCACATGACAGCCTGCGGATAAAATTAAAGTCGTCCAGGCTGACTTTGAGATTGAGGGTGCCGGGAAAAGGATCGAAACCTGCTCTTCTCAGGCACTGTTCCCTAACCCAGTCTACCTGCATGAATCCTTTAGCTTCTCCTCTGCCCTGTACAAGCTTTCCCTGTATGATTTTATGCTTTTCAGTAACCATCTCAAACTCCCCCAGTGATTTTGGTATGAAAATAGCGTAGCGTTTGCTGGTGGCGTAGTTCCAGGTTCTCGCCCAAGTTCTACTACTCTCCTCGAGCTTCCGGCGACCTTCCCGGCGGAATTCCCCTCTGCAGAATACCGGCTACCTTCTGCATGGCTGGCTGCGGCACTTCTACTTTCTCAAAAAGGTCCTCCTTACCCAGGGGCTTGGTGGCATCAATTCCCCACTTGGAGGTAACAGAATTTTCCGCGGAAGGATCCAGGGGGTAACCGGTCATATCGTTAAGCACCAGCAGGTCCCGGTGCGGCTGGAACCTGGTGGAAATTGCCCAGCTGACCTCTTCCAAATCGGAAAGATCAACGTCAGTATCCACGACTACGGCACTTTTAATAAGGGGGTTGGACTTTAACACATGCTCGAGAATTTCCTTCGGCTGCCCTTCTGCTGTTTTCCTGATCTGCAGCAGGGCGCACATTCCCAGGACCGAGGTCAGCCTGAAGTCAGTAAGCTGAGGAATTTCTTTCTTTAAAGTTGTACCGTAGGAACTTTGCCAGACCAGATTCAAAAGCAGGCTGTTTTCCCTGTTATATGGCATCAGGGCATGATAGAGGGGATCCTGCCGGTGCATGATGGTATGAATAATCGCAACGGGATTGTCATAGGTCAGGTAGTAGCCGGAAGACTCCCCAAACGGCCCTTCAGACTCCCGTATTCCCGGCAGAACCTGCCCCAGAAGCACAAATTCCGCATAAGCCGGTATTTCCAGGCCATTGCCCGCAGCAGGTACCAGTTCAACCGGGGCCCCTTTAAGACCACCGGCCATTTCAAATTTGTTAAGCTTACCCTTCTGGTCGGAGGCAATAGAAGCCAGGAAAAGCGCCGGATCCACTCCCAGGACCACGGCGATATCCAGGGGTTTCCCGCGCTGCTCCGCCTTGCGGAAATAGGCTCCTATGGGAGGATTGTATAAAAACAGGCCAATATTGTTTTTGTCTTTGATAAGGATTCGGTGGATGCCCATACCGCGCTCACCGCTATCAGGATCAACAGCGACAACCAGTGCCGAAGTAAGGTAAGGTCCGGCATCTTTTTCATGGTGCGTCAGCGCCGGTATTACTTTAAGCAGGTCGTTATCTGCGGAGTAAACTACTTCCTGCACCGGGCCTTTACTGACCACTACGGGTTTAATAAGCTGTTGCGTGCGCGTCTTAAACTCCTCTAAAACATGCTCCGGTTCTACCTCCAGCGCCAGGGCCAGCCTTTTGCTGTTACCCAAAAGGTTTCCAACCACGGGGCAGTTATAGCCGGCAACATTTGTAAAAAGGACAGCTTTCCCGGAACGGCGGTCCAGGTAACGCAGGGCTGCCCCGATTTCATAACACGGAGAAAGGCTTTCTCCTATTTCTACCAGTTCCCCATTTTCCCTTAGAACCCTGACAAACTCCCTCAGATCTTGATAGCCCATAAGAAAAACCTGGTTTTCCGAAAAATATTTTATTTCTTCCCCTAGGACAATTGGCCTGAATTCAACTCCCGGAAACCAGGCCAGCACCTCCTTTTAGCATTAGTATGAAAATAGCGCAGCGTTTACTGGTGGCAGAGCTCCGGGTTCGCTCGGCAAGATCTACTACTCTCCTCGAGCTTCCGACGACCTCTGGAAACAAACTCGGATTTTTATCCATGATTGTAACCTGAAGTGCCGTGGACGTAAATATGCATACCATGGGGACATTCCATTGGGGACATTCC
>JAGVAS010000192.1 GCA_020060185.1 Desulfovibrio sp.
AATACAAATTGGTTGGGTAATACAAAGGCCAATCCTGCAAAGCGGCTGTACTACTTGCTTGACGGCACTTTGTCGAAAATAAATCGGAAACTACTGCTAATATAGCCAAATTAACCATCTATTAAAAAATGAAGGAGGCTCGATTATGACCAAAAAAGTAGTTATCATCGGCGGAGTAGCCGGCGGGGCCAGTACCGCCGCCCGGTTGCGCCGTCTCAACGAAGAAATGGAGATCGTGCTCCTGGAAAGAGGAGAGCATATTTCCTACGCCAATTGCGGCTTACCGTATTATATCGGGGAGGTAATCAAAGAGCGTGACTCGCTGTTTGTGATGACTCCACAAAAGTTCCAGGACTGGTTCAATATCGACATCCGGGTGAACAGCGAAGCTATAGCCATTAACCGGACAGGACAACAAGTAAAAGTCCTGAACCACCTGACCGGAGAAAAGTACTGGGAAAGCTATGACTACCTGGTTCTATCACCCGGGGCGGAGCCCATCAGGCCGCCCCTGCCCGGGATCGATCACCCTGCCATATTCACCCTGCGCAAAGTTTCCGATACGGATAGAATCTACAACCATATCCGTGACCACAAACCCTCCACCGCCGTTGTCGTAGGTGGAGGCTCCGTGGGCCTGGAAATGTGCGAGAACCTTTATAACCGGGGGATGACAGTGATACTGGTGGAACTGGCGCCCCAGGTCCTGCCCTTTCTGGATCAAGAAATGGCGGCTGTAGTCCAACAGTACCTGCGGGGACGGGGCATAAACCTCTATTTAAATGACGGAGTATCCGGGTTTAAAGAAGGCCCCGGTACGGGCGTAACAGTTACCCTGCAGAGCGGCACTCATCTCCAGGCGGACCTCGTAATCTTGTCGATAGGTGTCCGGCCGGAGACCAAACTGGCGCGTGAAGCGGGACTGGAAGTCGGTAAAGGGATCAGAGTAAACGAATACCTGCAGACCTCGGACCCCAGGATCTATGCCCTGGGAGACGCTGTGGAAGTAGTGGACCTTGTTACCGGCACACCGGCCGTAATTCCTCTGGCCGGACCGGCCAACAAGCAGGGGCGCATTGTTGCCAACAACATCTCCGGCCGCTGTGAAACGTACAACAGCACCCAGGGAACAGCCGTGCTGAAAGTATTCGACCTGACGGTAGCCGGTACCGGTGCCAATGAGCGTACCCTTAAACAAGCCGGAATAGAGTACAAACAATGCCTTGTCCAACCCAACTCCCATGCCGGCTATTACCCGGGCAGCAACCCCATCGTCCTGAAACTTCTCTTCAGCCCCGAGGGGAAGATCTATGGAGCCCAGGCCGTTGGACATGGCGGCGTTGACAAGCGCATCGATGTGCTCGCCACAGCCCTCCGGTCCGGGAAAAATATCTATGACCTGCAGGCACTGGAGCTGGCTTACGCCCCGCCCTTTTCCTCCGCCAAGGATCCCGTCAACATGGCCGGCTACGTAGCCGGCAACATCCTGCAGGGCGATGTGCAGATGATCAACAGTGATGAACTAATGGCCCTTAACAAAGAAGTGAAAGTAGTGGATGTCCGTGAGCCCTGGGAATATGAGCTGGGGCATATCCCGGGAGCCGTAAATATTCCTCTCCGCCAACTGCGCCGGAGAATAAATGAACTTTCACCGGAGCAGGAGCTGGTAATAAACTGTGCCGTAGGGCTGCGCTCCTATCTGGCTGCAAGGATACTGATGCAGAGGGGTTTTACACAGGTTCGTAACCTTAACGGGGGCTACCGTATTTACCGGACCCTGCAGGAAGAAAAGTTGAAAGGGGAGCAGAAAGAAGTGGATAAAAAGGTACCAGAACAGGTAGCGGTGGAGTTACAGCAGGAAAAAGTGATTAAGCTCGATCTTTGCGGGTTGCAGTGCCCCGGTCCCATTATGGAGGTGTTTCGTAAGATAAATGAGATGGCCGAGGGAGAAGTTCTGGAGGTCTGTGCCACGGATCCGGCCTTTCTATCCGATATCGAATCCTGGTGCAAACGCACCGGCAATACACTGCTTCACAAAGGACAGGATGCGGGCGGTTTTCTGGCCCTAATCCGTAAAGGGAATAATGCACAGAATGCGGGCAGCGTTGTTGAACTGGGAACACCGGCTACAGGATCTGACAAGACCATCATCGTTTTTAGTGGTGACCTGGACCGGGCCATTGCCGCTTTTATTATTGCCAACGGAGCTGCCTCCATGGGGCGGAAGGCGACGATGTTTTTTACCTTCTGGGGCCTGAATATCCTGCGTAAAGGAGAGCGGGTAGCAGTACGCAAACCCTTAATGGACCGCCTTTTTGGAGCGATGATGCCAAGAGGAAGTAAGAAGCTGGGACTTTCCAGGATGAACATGCTGGGGATGGGTCCCAGGATCATCCGCCGGGTAATGGCCGGTAAAAATGTGGAATCCCTGGAGGCATTGATGCAGCAGGCCTTGGCCCTGGGTATACGTTTGGTAGCCTGCCAGATGTCCATGGAGGTAATGGGTATCAAGGCAGAAGAGCTTGTGGACGGAGTGGAACTGGCAGGAGTAGCTTCCTACCTTGATGCTGCCGAGTCTTCCAATGTAAACCTTTTTATTTAATGCTAATCTTTTAATAAATGTTTTTAAAAAAGGAGCTGAAAAAAATGGAAATAGAACTAACTCCGGAAGCAAAAGAATTTATTCTGAAAAGAAAAGACCAGGCGGTAACAGTAAAGATGTTCATGAGCGGGGGCTGAAGCTGTTTTTCTTCTAAACCTGCCGTGACTGCAGGTGAACCGCAGAATAAGGGGGAATATGACGAGTTTTTTTCAGATAGTGTCAAAGTTTATATTTCACGTTCTGTGTGTGCTAATAACGTTAAAATTTCTTACAGGCACGGGATTTTGGGAGGCCTTTCTGTTAAAACTTCCTAAAGAAACTACCCGGGGTAAATATCACCCCGGGTAGTTTCTTTATTATCTTTATTAACAATTCTCCAACAAGTAACTTTCATGCTTAACACCAAGATGTAATGGCTTGCATAAGATATATATAATAATATTCCTGGAGGTGGTAACAAATGGATGAACCGTGTTGCGGTCAAAACTCTTCCTTATCGTGTAGTTCAAATATTATCAATTCTAACGTTTACACACTCAAAGTTGGTGCAAAAGAGCTGGAAACAGGTAAAGCTGTTACAGACTTCAAATTTATTGTTAATCTCGATAACACTGGAGATCCATTTGACCCTGACCCTTTGAAATGGCCTTCTCTTAAACCGGGAGAGAGTCACAGCCCTGTAGTGGCAACCGGTGACTCATCAAAACCCTATGTTTTGCTCCCGGGCGGCAAGTACCTTGTGACAGTAAGGGCTCCCGGACATAAACTGGGAGGTAACTGGATCAACCTGGACAGCAATAGCACCCTGGATATCTGGCTCCATTCCCATCCCTTGCCTTTATCCAAGATACGTGTCCATGTATTTGAAGATAACCGCCCCGTGAACGGTGAGGATGATATTCCTTTAGAACACGGCATCTCCGGTTTTCGTGTTGTCATTGCTGATGCCTTGGGAGAGGTTACAGTAGACTACTTTGGCAATGTGCTGGGGACGGTTTACGAACGTGATGTGGATGGAAAGGTAATCCTGGATCCGGATGGAAAACCCATTTCCGTTCCCGGAAGCGGGGGCATTATCTGGACTGATGACAACGGGGAGGCAGTGATCGATAACCTTCCACCGGGAAAATATGGCGTCCAGGCTATTCCTCCCGATGGCACTGACTGGATCCAGACCACGACGATCGAGGGAACCTATACTATTGATGCCTGGATTGAAGAAGGAAATGATGGATACAGCCCCCGGGAAGGTTTTCAGATGCCTCTCGTGTGGATTGGGTTTGTTAAACCGCTGCAATTTGATCTTGGGGCAGGGACCGGTGCAATTACAGGCTGTATCCGTACTGTTATTGAATTTACTCCCCCGGTTTATCCTCTGACCCTCGGTGGTCCCGTTGACCGGCCCTGGATAGCCCTCTCTGATATCGGCGGCAACGACGAACAGGTCTATACAGGTAGAGGCAACCCCGACGGCACTTTTGTTATCTCCAATGTACCTGCAGGCCTTTACCAGATGGCCATATGGGACGAACCGCTGGAACATATTATTTCTTTTCGCACTGTTCAGGTCGGGGAGGGGGAAACAGTTGACATGGGGGATATTGGTATCCCGCGCTGGTATGGTTGGATCAGCGGTATGGTTTTTCGTGACGAAAACGGTAACGGGATACGTGATGCCGGCCCCGACGGGCACTATAGCGAGGAAGGGATACCGAACGTCCCTGTAGGAACTCGTTTCAAGGACGGCAGCGTGCAATATTCCACGGTAACTGATCCGGACGGAAGGTATTCACTGGAAGAAGTTTTTGAACTGGAAAGGTTCACTGTGGCAGAGCTTGGTTTTGAACGCTTTGGACAAACCACAGCTTCTGCCACTCCCGATGCAGGCATTACGCCTCCCCGTCCAACTGAAATATATCCGGGGGTTTTGATCCTGGCTGCCCTGACATGGGCTGCCAAGACGAACCGCATCGACTGGGGAATGCATGAATACCCGCTGCCTGATGGGGTTTTTAACGGTGGTATTTCAGGAATGGTCTACTATGCAACCATGAGGAATGAAAATGATCCCCGGTTTGCCATAGCTGAAGACTACGAGCCTGGAATTCCCAACATTACGGTTAACCTCTACAGGTTAAATGATGACGGCACCAAAACACTGCTTAATTCTGTTTTAACCGACGCCTGGGAACACCCGACCGGCTGTGTTAGACCGGATGGCATCCCTGTTCCGGGCTGCACAGAGGTGCCCAACACTTCCAACCAGATTAAAGAAGGGGCATTTGACGGGGGGTTTGCCTTTGAGACTTATTTTGACCCCTATTTTGGAGCTCCCGATGCCTTGGAGAAACCCCTGGAGCCAGGGACATATCTTGTCCAGGTTGTACCGCCTGTCGACCCGTATAATTTATTGCCAGATGGCTTAGCAAAACCGCTTTACCAGCTGCTGGACTTTGATTCGGTTAATACCGAACAGGGCGATGAGTTTGTAGCTGCCGGGGAAACCCCGGTGTTAAGCAGTGCAGTTGTGCAGGGAAATGGGAATCCCCAGGCCCCGCTCCTGATGATGCCGCCGCCTTATTATCCTGGTACTATTGATACCAAGATTGTGACCCTTAACTATGGCCAGAATGCTGCGGTAGATTTCTTCCTGTACACTGACGTTCCTGTTCCCGGACGCATAGTCGGTTTTCTGCTTGATGACGTAAACCTGGAAACTGATCCCAACTTTATTTACTATGGAGAGAAGCGCGGGGTCTCCTATGCACCGATCGGTATACGCGATTATACGGGGAGGTTGGTTACCACTGTCTATTCCGATGCCAACGGGATTTTCGAAGTGCTGCTGCCGTCTACCTACACGGCCAACGTACCTACCCCTTCGGGGATGGTCCCTGGCATGTACCAGGTTATCGGAAACGACCCCGGTGATCCGGGCAGGCCAAACCCATACTATAATCCCAACTACCAGAGCCGCATTATGGTCTTTGATGTCTGGCCCGGAAAGACAACTTATGCCGACGTGGCTCTTTTTCCCATTACAGCTTTCGTGGGGATGCCCGGAGCCCAGTTTTCACGCCCGCCAGTTTGCGAAACGGCGGCAGAGCCCCGTGTTGGCAGCGTAAACCCGGTTTATCTCACACCGAGGAGCATAAGGAGGATAGTCGTCGAGGGAAACAACTTCGGTACAGTTAGAGGAAAAATTACCCTGGGAGGCATACCGGTTTCTATTGCTTTGTGGACCGATAAACAAATCATCATCGATGTTCCCAGGACCTTTGTCCCCGGCCCTGCACAACTGGTGGTAACTGCGAGAAACGGCCTTAGTAGTATTCTGGGCATAACTATCCATGTCTTAGGCCCGGGATACAACCTGCCAGTGGTAACAGTTGTACCGGGTTCGTCTATCCAATCCGCGATTGATACGGCTGCTCCGGGTTCACTTGTTGTGCTCAGGCCCGGTATATATTATGAAAGCCCCATTCTCTACAAGAACGTCAAATTACAGGGAATGGGGGCGGATGTATGCAAACTGGATGGCCGCTTTTTTACCAGCTACAAGCGGGCCTGGGAAGCCAAAATCGAAACTATTTTATTTGACGGGCCGCAGGAAATACCCCTCGGGCAGGTGCTTACCGTAGTGGCTAGGGATGGGGATTATGGCGATAAGTTCAAAACCCAGGTGGACGGCTTGACTATTACCGGTGCAAGGGGCGAAGAAGGCGGCGGAATTGTGATCAACGCCTACTGCCGCCACCTGGAAATCAGCAACAATGTCCTCCAGAGCAACGGCGGCGGGTTTGGCGGCGCCATTAACGTAGGCAGGCCTTACCGCGGTGATAACCAGAACCAGGGCCTGTGTATCCACAATAACCGTATCCTGAACAACGGGGGGATTAGCCTGGCTGGCGGTGTGGGGATCTTTTCCGGCGCACACGGCTATGAATTCGCCTATAACGAGGTCTGCGGCAATTATTCAGCCGAGTATGGCGGCGGCCTTTCCCATTTTGGTCTCAGTAATAGGGGGCGTATCCACCACAATAAGTTTTTATTTAACGCCTCTTTTGACGAGGGTGGGGGTATTTTAATCGGGGGAGAACAGCCGGTTCCCCCGGCGACCCTTTCCGCCGGGTCCGGAGCCGTGGATATTTACAATAACCTGATCCAGGGCAACGTGGCTAACGATGACGGGGGAGGGGTACGGCTGCTCAAGTCCGGAAACCACCGCATTAACATCTACAATAACATTATTACGAACAATGTTTCCACAGACTTGGGAGGGGGCTTGGCCCTTGACGATGCCCCCGATGTCGTTATTGTAAACAATACCGTTGCCAAGAACATCACTACGGCAACTGCAGAGGACAGCGACGGCCTGCCGCACGGTGCGGGCCTGGTAAGCGAAGCTCACAGTGCTGCTTTCATGGCCAGCCTGCCTCCCGGCTCGCCGGGCTTCAGCGATCCGGTCCTTTTCAACAACATCTTCTGGGATAACAGGGCCGGGTGGTACGAACAGGAACTCAATGAGGGAAGAGGCGGCATTGCCGGCATTGGGGCAGAGGGTGACCCCGCACCGGTTAACGTTGTTGACCTGGAGGTCTTCGGGACACCTGAACCCGAGGTGCTCAGCCCCCGTTACTGCAGCCTTTCTATGGATTACGGTGTGCCTGAGCCCACCAATGTAATTGCCGATCCTTCTTTTGCAGCAGAATATAATACCAGCGTTACGGCAGTTGCTTTCAACATGGAACCGGACTTTAAAACCGTAAAAATTGTAACCGTCGCTCCCACCCTGGAAGGAGATTATCATCTTAAGCCCGATTCACCTGTTCTAGACCGGGGGATAAAAGTCCTGATTGTTGCTGGCCAGTATTATTACGCGCCGGGCTTTGACTTCGATGACCAGCCCAGGCCTAAGGGAGCAGAGGTGGATATCGGGGCCTATGAGGCGCGCTGATAAATAGGGAAAGGAGTGCTGAAAAATGTCAACCGTTAAGTATCGCTACGGGGCTACAGATGGTTTTATTTCCATGCCCGACGGTTCAAAACACT
>JAGVAS010000157.1 GCA_020060185.1 Desulfovibrio sp.
AGTGTTTTACCCTTTTATCGCTTAACATTTTTTAGGGCTCCTGAACAACCTTATCCAAAACAGGAGCCTGTTTTAAGAAAACATTTGCGGAATTCCTGTTCCCAGGTAGAAAAATATTCTTCAAAATTAATATTTTATGTTATAATAAAGTGATTTTTTAGAAAAGGAAATAGTAAATATGCTGGCGTTATGCAGGAAAAAAAGTATTTATTTAAGAGAGGAGGGTTGCCTTTTCCTGCAGCAGTTTTGCTGTCAGAACAGGCGATAGCTTGCTTTTAGAAAGAATTGAAGTAGGTCCTTTTATATCCAATTGTTATCTAGTAGCCTGCCCGGAAACCAGAGAAGCGGTTATTATTGATCCCGGAGCCGAGGGAAAGTTTATTATTAAACGGGTCCGTGAGTTGGGACTAAAAGTAAAATATATAATTAACACTCATGCTCATATCGATCATGTAGGAGCAAACGGGGAGGTTAAAGACGCTTTTAACGTTCCCATCTTGGTTCATGCCGCTGATGCTTCGCTATACCGCAGTCCCCAGGCGAGTATGGCTCTTTTTATGGGCCAAGGCAAAATAGCACCTCCAGATCAGACTTTACAGGAGGAAGATGTACTGGAAACGGGCACCCTTAAAATTAAAGTGCTGGAAACACCCGGTCATACTCCCGGAGGTATATCCCTGGATATTAACGGAGTTCTTTTTACCGGGGATACCCTTTTTGCAGGTTCTATCGGCCGTACAGATTTTCCGGGAGGCTCTTACCGGCAGATTATAAAAAGTATCAGGGACAAGATATTAATATACCCCGATAACACCGAAGTTTTTCCGGGCCATGGACCTCCGACAACTGTGGGAGATGAGCGTGTCTATAATCCCTTTTTAACATGAAAATAATGTTTATTTTTAAAATACATTTTGGTATAATAGACAACAGTGTACCTGACGCTCGTCATGGTAATTTTTGTGAAAGAGGTGGCCATAAATGATTACAAAACCGGAACGTTTTATGATAGTAGCAGCAACAGCTGAGACCAATCATGCCTTGACGGCATTTGATGCCGCTCTTTTAAAAGCGGGCATCGGTAATGTTAATCTAGTGAGGTTAAGCAGCATTCTTCCGCCAGGATGTAAAGAAGAAAAAAACGGCATTAGTTTTCCTCCCGGAGCTTTTGTCCCCACGGCTTATGGAGCTGCATGCAGTGAGAATAAAGGAGAACTTATCTCTGCTGCTGTCGGCATAGGTTTTTCGGAAGACAGTTTTGGGGTTATTATGGAGCATTCCGGTAATTGTGACGCTGAGGCTGCCAGGGTAAAAGTGGAGGAAATGATCAGAGAAGCGTTTGCCAACCGTGGCCTGGAACTGAAAGGCATTAAGATCAAAAGCGTGGAGCACAGGGTAGAAAAGGCCGGTGCTGCAGTAGCTGCAGTGGCACTCTGGTAATATGGGAACCAAACCAGCAAGGGACCCTGGCGGATCACGAAGCGAAATGAAAGCGAGCATTGTTGATTATTAAAACATGCCTTTCGCGTTACGACCCTGCTGGGTCACAACAATGGATAAAAATGACGATTCTAACAAAAAGTTTGGGGTTTGGAGTTTTTCCCAGCCTGGCACCCCCTTGTAGGTGGCGTAGCGCCGTAGCGAACGACTTGTGCACGCAGCGAACAGGTTCAGCGAAGTGAGGGTTTGATGTGACCCTGCTGGCATGGAGGCCTGCAGCAACTACATTTATATATTAATTTCTGGCAAAGTGGTGATGAAGGTTTGGAAATGGAGCTATGGTATACTGAGAAGCAGACCCCCAATCTGGGTCTCAGCTGTAAAGTAAAAGAGACACTTTATCACGCCAAAACAGATTACCAGGAAATGGCAGTGCTTGATACAATTCAATTTGGCCGCATGCTGGTTCTTGATGGCATGGTCCAGACTACCGTAGCCGATGAATTTGTCTACCATGAAATGATTACCCACATTCCTGTGAGCACCCATCCCTGTCCTCGCAATGTGCTGGTTATCGGCGGTGGTGACGGTGGGGCCGTAAGGGAAATAATTAAGTACCCCCAGGTGGAGAAGGTAACACTGGTAGAAATTGATGGCCAGGTTGTTGAAGCATCAAAGCGCTTTTTACCGGAAATCAGTTCTGCACTGGAAGATGCCAGGGTAGAAATTAAGATAGCTGACGGTATAGAATATGTGCGCTCCCTGGAGGATGCCTGTGATGTTATCATTGTCGACTCTACCGAACCGGTGGGACCGGCGGTTGGTCTTTTTGGCTCACCTTTTTATGAGGGAGTTTTTAGGGCCTTAAAACCGGATGGTATCTTTGCGGCCCAAACCGAATCCCCTTTTTTTAATGCCGATCTCATCCGCACAGTTTTCCGTCGCATTAAAACGGTTTTCCCCCATGCATTTCTTTATCTTGCTTCTGTACCGACTTATCCAAGCGGCCTTTGGAGCTTTACCCTTGGTTCAAAACAGTATAATCCCCTGGAACCGGAAGGGAAATACATTCCCCAGGATACCAGGTATTATACTTCGCAGGTGCACCGGAGTTCTTTTTCTCTTCCCCGCTTTGTCCGGGAACTATTGGAAGACTAAACTTAAGACAGGCAGGTATCTTAATGATTACCTCACTACTCCCTCCTACAGAAAATTCCGGTGTTTACCTTGCTGCCGGTGACGAATCAAAGGCCAGGGGAGTTATCCTGGGTGCTCCATTGGATGATACAAGCTCATTCAGGCCTGGCAGCCGTTTTGCTCCGTTGTCTGTCAGAATGATGTCCAGGGCACTGGAAGAATATAGTATTTATCGCCGGAAGGATTTAAGAGATATTGCTTTTTATGATGCCGGAGATCTTATTTTGGCTCCCGGCAACACCAGCTCTTCTCTTAAAATGATCTCCAGCAGTGTTTCCTGCCTTCTGGAAATGGGGAAAAAGCCCTTTTTAATCGGTGGAGAGCATACGATTACTCTCGGTGCCGTAAAAGGATGTCTGGAACAGTACAGGGAACTTACCGTTATCTTTATCGATGCCCATGCCGATATGCGCTCTTCGTATCAGGGGGTAAGCGATTCTCATGCTTCTGTAGCATATTCCCTGCTGCAGTTAAAAGGCGTAAACCTGTACCAGCTGGGGGTACGCTCGGCTGACAGGGAAGAAATAGCTTTAATCAGGGGGGAGGGGATTCTCCCCTTTTCTCTGCTGGAGCCTTTAAAAACCATTCTTCCCTGCCTTCAGGATACTGCCCTGTATATAACGCTGGATATTGACGTTGTAGATCCTGCTTTTGCTCCGGGAGTAACTGCCCCTGAACCGGGAGGGGTATCTTCCCGGGAATTACTGGAAGTATTTTCTTATTTAGAACCTTTGAAGGAACAGGTAATTGCTTTTGACCTGGTAGAAATTTGCCCGCCTTACGATCAATCCCAGGTTACAGCTCTTCTGGGGGCAAAAATTATGCGCGAAGCGCTGCTCTCCTTTCTATAGCACTTCGCTGCCTGAATTAACTCAAGAAGGGAAGGGAGTGGAGAGGAATGACCGCCAAGTATGTTTTTATTACAGGGGGGGTAGTATCTTCGCTCGGTAAAGGTATTACAGCCGCCTCTCTGGGATGTCTTTTAAAAAGCCGCGGGTTCAGTGTCAGTATTCAAAAGTTGGATCCCTACATTAATGTAGATCCCGGAACAATGAGCCCCTACCAGCACGGGGAAGTCTTTGTTACCGATGATGGGGCAGAAACGGATTTGGACCTGGGACATTACGAGCGGTTTATTGATTCCAACCTGACTAAAAATAATAATGTAACTACGGGGAAAATTTACTGGTCAGTTATCACGAAGGAGCGCTGCGGTGATTACCTGGGAGGAACAGTACAGGTAATTCCTCATATAACCAATGAAATAAAGACAAGTATTATGCGTGTTGCGCAGGATCCCAGGGTAGATGTGGTCATTACAGAAATAGGAGGTACTGTCGGGGATATTGAAGGCCTCCCGTTTCTGGAGGCTATCCGCCAGATGAAAACAGACCTGGGCAAGGAAAATGTGTGCTATATACATGTAACCCTGGTTCCTTTTCTGGAACCTACAGGAGAACTTAAAACGAAGCCCACCCAGCATAGTGTAAAAGAACTCCGCAGCATCGGGATACAACCGGATTTAATTGTCTGTCGTACGGAACACCCTTTGACCCATGATCTCAGGGATAAAATCGCCCTTTTTTGCGATATAAATTCCCGGGAAGTGATCGAAAATAAAAGCTCTGCTAATATCTACCAGGTGCCCCTGATTCTCAAGGAAGAAGGGCTGGATAAAATTGTACTGGAAAAGCTTGGTTTACCCCAGAAAGAGGCTAACCTCCACGAATGGGAAAAGATGGTAGATAAAATCAATAACTTGCGGGAAAAGGTTACTATCGCCCTGGTGGGCAAATATACTGCTCTTAAAGATGCCTACCTGAGTGTAATTGAAGCTCTTCGCCATGCCGGGATTTATAACGATGTTCAGGTTGAAATACGCTGGATCGAGGCAGAGCAAATAGAGAAGGTATCCGACAGAAAAGAGCGGGAAAAGCTCTTTAAAAATATTCATGGGATTGTTGTTCCCGGGGGCTTTGGAGATCGGGGTATCGAGGGCAAAATTGAGGCGGTTCGCCATGCACGGGAAAACAGGGTTCCTTTTCTGGGCCTTTGCCTGGGGTTGCATTGCTCTGTTATAGAATTTGCCAGAAACGTCTGTGGCTTCAGGGGAGCTCATTCTACGGAGTTTGATTCCCATTCCCCTTTCCCCGTTATTGATCTTTTGCCGGAACAAAAAGAGGTTTCTTCCAAAGGTGGCACAATGAGGCTTGGTCTTTATCCCTGCAAGCTTGCCGGCAACACCAGGGCTTTTGATGCTTACGGGGAGGAGATCATCTACGAAAGGCACCGCCACCGGTATGAATTTAATAATCTTTTCAGAGAAGAACTCCAGAGCGCAGGAATGGTGTTTAGCGGTATATCGCCTGATAACCGCCTGGTAGAAATTGTGGAACTGAAGGACCACCCCTGGTTTATTGCTACCCAGTTTCATCCCGAGTTCAAATCCCGGCCTAATAAACCTCATCCTCTTTTCAGGGATTTAATTGCAACGTCCCTGCGTTTTAAACAGGGAAAAGAACTTGCCTGAATGTATTCAATTTTTTTCCTTTCCCTTGTCGTAAGGTTGCGATGTCCTCCTGTCGTATTTTTCTATGGGGCTGGCAGGAATGATTTTAAAGAGGTAGAAATAGTATATTAATAATGTATTGTAAGTAAATTTTGAAAGAATTACCCCGGAGGGGACCAACTTATTCGTCCTCGCAAGAGATTTTCAGTCAAGAGGCGCGGGTTATATTTCCAGTAGAAAGGAGAGGTTATGTTTAAGGAATGGCTTGATGATTTTTACGATATATTGTTCAATTGCCGAAAAGGTTTATCGCGTATTGCACAGAACAGGAATATATGGCATGGACTAGTAATTTATTTATTTGTAAACCTGATTGTGTCCCTGGCTACAATTAACAGTACTTATATGGCGGGACAAGACGCTTTTATACCACCGGAATTTTCTACTTTTTTGCCCCAGGAGATCTTAGAAGGTGTATTGCGTTTCATACCATTGGTAACCATATTGGTACAGCTGGTTTTTGGTCCACTTTATTTTTTCCTTATTGTCGGGGTAATTAATCTCGTGGCCGAACTATTTGGAGGGCGAGGCGGGGTTTTAAACCTGGGAGCTGTCATGGGTTATGGCCAATATCCCTATTTAATTGTAGCCTTGGGTGGCCTTTTTACCCGTTATACAAATTTTGATGTAATGGGCCTTCTGGCTTTTGCGGCCCTTTTGTGGTCACTGTTTCTTAAAATAGCCGGCTTAAAAATTGTATATAATTTTTCCTGGGGCCGTGCTGCGCTGGTCTATTTTATGCCTTTAATAGCTGTAGCAGCAGCACTTCTACTCTTTTTATTGCTGGCAATCGTCTTTTTACTCCCGCTGATGATGCAGGTTATGGAAAACTTTCAGCCGCCCCTTGTGTTTTGAGGTAAGCAATTAATTCTTTTTATAAAACATCCTTAAGGAAAGGAGAAAAAAAATGAATCTGGTAAGTTTAAAGGATGTTCTGGAACCCGCTGAAAAGGGCGGTTACGCAGTTGGTGCCTTTAATGCCAATAATATGGAGATTGTGCAGGCTATTATAGAATCGGCTGCGGAAGAGCGTTCTCCGGTGATACTCCAGGCCAGCCAGGGTGCCATCAATTATGCCGGCCTGGATTTTATTGTGGCCTTGGTTAAAACGGCTGCTCAGGGGGTTAATGTGCCTGTGGTCCTGCATCTTGATCATGGAACGGATTTCAACCAGGTAATGCGCTGTATTCGCCACGGGTTTAGTTCTGTCATGTTTGATGGCTCCAAGCTGCCCCTGGAAGAAAATATCGCTAGGACTCTTCGCGTTGTGGAGATCGCCAGGGCCGTAGGTGTTTCTGTAGAAGGGGAGCTTGGTAAAATCGGAGGTACTGAGGATGAGATCACAGTTGAGGAGCGGGAAGCCCTTTTTACCGATCCTGCGGAAGCGGAGCGTTTTGTTAAGGAAACCGCGGTTGATGCTCTGGCTATAGCCATTGGGACCGCTCATGGTCCTTATAAAGGAGAGCCCAGGTTAGATTTTCCCCGTTTAAAACGGATAAAAGATCTTACCGCTGCCTTTATTGTGCTCCATGGCGCTTCCGGGGTTCCGGATGATGCTGTCCGCCAGGCCGTATCTCTCGGCGTGAACAAGATTAACATCGATACGGATATACGCCAGGCTTTTACCAGTGGAATTACGGACTTTATGAAGAAAAACCCTAATAATATAGATCCACGCAAAATGCTTTCTCCGGCAAAAGCAGAGATGAAGAAAATAATAAAGGAGAAAATGCGCCTTTTTGGTTGTTCCGGAAAAGCTTAAATTATGTGAATGAGTGAAATCGGGAGATAAAAAAATGGTACAAATATTTCTTGATTCGGCAAACTTGCAGGAAATTGAAGAAGCTCTCTCCTGGGGAGTTATTAGCGGGATAACAACTAATCCCTCCTTAATGTCCAAAGAAGCAGAACCTTTTGAGCTTCTGGTAAAGAAGATCTGCAGTTTAATGCAAAGCAATCCGGTAAGCGTGGAAGTATTGAGCACTGTAGCAGAAGGGATGGTGAAAGAAGCCCGCCACTTAGCAGGCCAGGCCCCCAATATTGTTGTTAAAATTCCCATGGGAATTGAAGGCCTCAAGGCTGTTTACAGGCTCAACCGGGGGGAAGAAAAGATTCCCTGTAATGTTACCCTTGTTTTTTCTGTAAACCAGGCTCTTCTTGCCGCTCGGGCGGGCGCCAGCTACATCAGCCCCTTTATAGGGCGGCTCGATGATATTGGCTGGGACGGTGTCGGCCTTGTCAGGGAGATAGTAGAGGTTTTTTCCAGGCAGGGGATTAATAACACCCGGGTTATTGCTGCCAGTATTCGACATCCCCGGCACGTTCACGAAGTAGCCGCTGCCGGAGCGCATATTGCCACTGTTCCATTTAGTGTTTTAAAACAAATGGCCCGGCATCCTCTTACGGATATTGGAGTGGAACGTTTTCTTTCTGATTGGGCCCGGGCCCGCGGGGGGGAAGGAATCGGTCATTGATTTATATGTAAGGGGGAGGGAAGAGCTTATGGAACGGGAGCTTGCTTTGGAGTTTGTACGGGTAACTGAGGCTGCTGCCCTGGCAACGGGGAGGCTTATGGGTCGAGGAGATAAAATTGCCGCCGATAATGCTGCTGTAGGGGCTATGCGCAGGGCTTTCGACACGGTATATATAGATGGCGTGGTGGTTATCGGTGAGGGTGAAATGGACGAAGCGCCCATGCTTTATATCGGTGAAAAGGTTGGCGCTGGAACACCTCCCCAGGTGGATGTGGCCGTCGATCCACTGGAGGGAACTAATCTGGTAGCCAAAGGTCTTCCTAACGCTCTTTCTGTTTTAGCGGTTGCTCCTCGAAATTGTTTACTGCATGCTCCTGATATGTACATGGATAAAATTGCTGTAGGTCCCAGGGCGGCAGGGTGTATTAACCTGGATGCACCTGTAGAAGAGAATATAAGACAGGTTGCCCTGGCTCTGGGGAAAAAAGTGGAGGATGTCGTAGCCATTCTCCTGGATAGACCACGGCATGAACACATTATTAAAGAGCTTCGCCGCTTGGGTGTCCGCGTAAAGCTTATCAGCGACGGGGATGTTTCTGCTGCGATCGCAACTGCTGTAGAATGGACAGGTGTAGACATTCTTTTCGGTATAGGTGGTGCTCCTGAAGGAGTTCTGGCAGCGGCGGCTTTAAAATGCCTCGGTGGGGAGATCCAGGGAAGGCTTGTTCCAGAAAATGAGCAGGAAAGAGAAAGGATTAAAAAGATGGGTTTAAAAGATCCTGAACAGTTGCTCTTTATGCAGGATTTGATTAAAGGAGATGACGTAATTTTTGCAGCCAGCGGTATTACTGACGGCGACCTTCTACAGGGAGTGAGGTATGCGGGAAACAATGCCACCACCCACTCTGTTGTGATGAGGAGTATGACCGGTACAGTTCGTTTTATACAAGCTACACACCGCCTGGATTTAAAACCTCATTTTGTAGCCAGGGAATGTTCCGTTACCCATAAAGCGCAGCGTTTTGCTGAGGCGTAGCTCCGAGTTCCGCTTAAGAAAGCTCTACGTTTCAGCTTGAGTCTACGATGACCTTCCCAGGAGAGTTCGCTGACTGCTCACCTCCTGGCTGTCGGCTTCCATGCCGGCAGGGCCATCTCCAACCTTCGCTTCAACGTGAGCTTTTAGCTTCGCTGCACAAGTCGCTCCGCCAACAGCAAAACGCTGCGTCTGCGGAACAATAGCGGGAGCTAAACCCGGTC
>JAGVAS010000199.1 GCA_020060185.1 Desulfovibrio sp.
GCGGACCTCCATGTCCGCCGGGCCATCTTAAGGCCGTCGCTTCGCTGAACCTGTTCGCTGTGCTGCACATATCGCTCGCCACAACCTTGCGCCACCTTTGCGGGAGATAATACGGTTTCTAAAAAAGATCATTTTCATCCATTGTTGTGACCCGCAGGGTCGTGGCGGTTAGTATAAAAATGAGGTGGCGCAAGTTGGTTCGCTACCGGGTTTGCTTGAGACAGGTTTTATAAGCAGCGTGTGCTGTTAGCGGAGTTCCGGGATGAGGGACATATTTAGTCCAACCCTTGTCCCTGGGGCAGGTGGGAAAATGTATCTCGACCTGGTAATAGCTCTAAATGCGGCTGTTAACTTTTTTCTGCTTTGGCTTACAGGGCTTATTATCCATCAAAAGACCACGTTAAAAAGGCTTGCGGCGGGCTCCATACTGGGTGCTGTATTTATATTAGTTCTATTGCTGCCATCGGGGTCTTCTCTTTTTACATGGTTGGGAAAGACATTATTGCCTCCGGTTATGATTCTGGTATCCTTTCGACCGCGGCTGTTAAGCCAGGGGGTTTTGCTATTACTGGTATTTTATTTTTGCTCATTTGCTATGGGAGGCCTGGTTCTGGCTTTCAGCCTGTGGGGAAAAAGCCCTGTGGATTTTTCCAGAGGTATTTATTACCTGCCCACACCTTCACTTTTTTACCTGCTCCTTGCCGGTATCTTCCTTTATATTTTAATTCGATGGTTTCGACCTCTTTTATTGGAAAAGCTCAATTTCCATATTCCTTCTGTGGATCTACAGCTGGAGATAAGTTTTTGTGGAAAAAGCAAAAAGCTTTCTGCCTTTTTAGATACAGGCAATATGCTTAAAGAACCTTTTTCCGGCTCTCCTGTAGCTGTAGCGGCTTATCCCGTTGTGGAGGAATTACTTCCTCCCGAATTATGTCAATTTCTGAACAGCAACAAAAAAATGGACTGGAACCTGCTGGAAAAAGCTTTAACCGGAATAAATAATGCTGCCAGGTTTTGCCTTGTACCTTACCGCTCGCTTCAGGGCGAAGGGTTCCTTTTAGGCTTCAAACCTGAAAATGTGAAACTGTGGCAGAAAGGCAGGAACTTAAATTTTAAAGAAAAAATCATCATCGGCATCCAGCAGGAACAATTTGCCTCGGGTGCCGAGTATGAGGTTTTGCTACCACTGGAGGTATGGTGTTGTGCTGGAAGACAGGAAAGTTGAAAAAATGAAAAATTTATTCATACGGCAATGGAAACTCAGGTTAACTTTTTTATATTTTAGTTATAAACTGGGTTTTAAATACAGCAGGGTAATCTGCTATGTTACAAACAGTAAAGCTTTGCCGCCCCCCCTTTCTTCCGAAGAGGAGAACGATCTTTTGGAGCGTCTCAGGGCAGGGGAAGATGAGGTAAGGGGGACGCTTATAGAGCGCAACCTGCGTCTTGTGGTCTATATTGCCAGAAAATTTGAAAATACAGGTGTAGCTGTTGATGACCTGGTATCTATCGGAACGATAGGTTTGATTAAGGCTGTCAATACCTTTGATCCTCATAAAAAAATAAAATTGGCAACCTATGCCTCCAAATGTATCGAAAATGAAATTTTAATGTACTTGAGGAGGAATAATAAACTTAAGGTGGAGATTTCTTTTGATGAACCCCTTAATGTGGACTGGGATGGCAATGAACTGTTGCTTTCCGATGTCCTGGGGACGGAAAATGACCTCGTTATACGTAACCTTGAAGATGAGGTAGATCGAAAATTATTATATATGGCTATGGAGAAGCTTTCCTTAAGGGAAAGGAAAATAATGCAGCTTAGATTTGGCCTGCATAACGGACGGGAAAAGACGCAAAAAGAAGTAGCAGAGTTGCTGGGTATTTCCCAGTCCTATATTTCACGTTTAGAAAAACGTATTATAAAAAGATTAAAAAAGGAAATTAAAAAAATGGAATAAATTTGTCTACAGTATAAAAAAAAGATGCAAGGAAATACTTTTTATTAAAGTAAAAGGTTCAGTCAGGAGGACTTCTCCAGTGAACAAGGTAGAAATTTGCGGAGTTAACACAGCTAAACTGCCTGTATTGAACAATAAGGAAATGCGTAAATTATTTGCCAGGATGCTGGAAGGAGACACCCAAGCAAGGGAAAAGTTAGTAAGTGGTAACCTGAGGCTTGTTTTAAGTGTTATACAGCGCTTTAATAACAGGGGGGAACTGGTAGATGATCTTTTCCAGGTTGGTTGTATAGGACTTATTAAAGCAATCGATAATTTCGACCTGGAACAAAATGTCAAGTTTTCAACTTATGCTGTTCCCATGATTATTGGGGAAATTCGCCGTTATTTACGGGATAATACCCCGGTACGGGTGAGCAGATCGTTAAGGGATATAGCATATAAGGTCTTACAGGTAAGAGACCAGCTGGCCCATAAATTTTCAAGGGAACCAACCCTGGAAGAAATAGCCGTTGAATTACTGGTAAGCAGGGAAGATATAATTTTTGCCCTGGATTCCATCCAGGAACCTGTATCACTCTTTGAACCCATTTACCATGACGGTGGCGATCCTATTTTTGTAATGGACCAGATTAGTGATGAAAAAAATCAGGATGAAAAATGGTTGGAAATCATTTCCATTAAAGATGCCCTGCAGAAATTAAATGAAAGGGAAAAACTTATTTTAACCTTGAGATTTTACCGGGGAAAGACACAAATGGAGGTAGCCGACGAAATCGGTATTTCCCAGGCACAGGTTTCCCGCCTGGAAAAATCAGCCCTGGGTCAATTACGCAAGCACATTCAATAAACTGCGTCCGGATAAGTCGTTTCATTACTTATAACAGCACGAGGAGGGTAGGTTATGACAGGATATTTAAAGAGGATCAAAAATAGTCTGGGCTTATTACTTCTGGGTTTTCTTCTCTTTAGTTTTTCCTTTAAACTCTCCTTCCGGGAGGGCGAAGTGGTATTTGCCTATAATATGAATAACCTGGGTCGCAGTATAACGGAAAAATTTGTCCAAAGCCCGGATTTTAAAAGTAATATTAGCAATTATGATCTGAATTACCTTCGAATCTTTTAATATGAAAATGGGTGGCGAAGGTTGATGCTCGCTCTAGGGTTCGCACAGACAGGTTATACAGCTCAGCTCAGGCCTTCGATTGGCCTACCCGGCA
>JAGVAS010000144.1 GCA_020060185.1 Desulfovibrio sp.
CGAAATTTTCCAGCGCTTTTTCCAAGCTGCTTACCTTTTCTTTAACTTCCTGAGACAAAATTCCCACCTCCAGCTACTGCTATTATAACACCTTTTAAGTATTTATCCAACTACCTGGAAAAAATTACAGGAGGCGCTGTCCCCTTTTAACAAGGGAAAAGGAGACAGCGGTTAAACTCTCCCCTTCTGATTGCTACTTAAGCTGTAGCCCTTACTGCTTGAAGCTGACCCATTCGATGGGACCATCTTTCGGGCCGTAGTCCACTTCGGCGCCAAACACCTCGGCGATGACACGGAAGGGCAGGACGGTGTGAAATGCGGAACGGACTACTTTTGGGGATACACCAATGGAGGCGTTTTTTCTAACTGGAAATATTTACAGGAGGGACAGACCCCTTTTGGGAGATTCTGGAAGCGCCGGGAGGCGATTTCCGAATCTCCGGGCACAGGAGGGACACTGAATTAGTATTTTTGTGTTCGGAATAGAGACTCTGCCCCTATTGAATCCAATTGTCCAGCTTCAGCTCCCCAATTCTGTTAAAATGTTTGGTATTTCCTGTTACCAGAAGGTCACAGGTTTCTAAAGCAGTTGCGGCAATAAAAAGGTCTGCGTCGTTCAGTGGAGTTCCGTAATTTTCCAGACTTGACTTTAGATAACCAAAGCGCTTCATGATTGCCTGATTTGAGTTGATAACGTGAACGGTGAGTAGAAATTGCTCCACAACCATTTTATTTTTGGTCGGATTGGCCGATTTTTCCGCACCATAATATAATTCGGCAACGGTCATAAAAGAAACCGCAACTTGATCAGCATATTTTTTCCTATGTTTAATTATAGCTTGATTACCTCGGAGTAATGATACACAAATGTCTGTATCTAGAAGAATCGTCACTATAATTTCACCTCTCGGCCGGGGGTGCGGTGGGACAGAATATCGGCAATGATTTCATCGGTAGAGCGCGGATCTTCCCATTCACCTGCAAGTTTACTCCACAGTTCGAGCTGAGCTTCGGTAGAGATAACGTCGTGTCGTTTTTCAGCAGTGTACTCCCGGAGACTCCTTTCAAGAAGTACAAGGATCTCGCTGTTTAGACTTCTGCGTTCAGCGTTTGAAAGACTTCGAATTCTTTCCAGAAGGTTATCTGGTATATTGCGTAAAGTTAGGTTTGCCATGACAAAAACCTCTTTTCACTATTATAGTTATATTATGGTTATATAATATCACTATATCTAGGCTGTGGCAAGAAGAAAATATTCCGTAAAGAATTTTGGCACTTTTTTGGAGTGGAACTGGCAAAGGCAATAGCTTTTACAGTTCCGACTCGGGCAGAGGGAGCAGAGCAATCTTTAAAAATTCGGCAGGGCTGAACGCTTTCACCTTACTGTGCTTAAAATCATCCAAGTTTCTGGTGATAATGTAATCTACACCGTGTTTGTACGAGCTTTCTTCTATAACCGCATCTTCATAATCTTTGATCCTTGAGTGCAGTGCATCTCTGAGAACATCCCCCGTTACCGGGATAACCTCTAATAAATCAAGCAAATCCATCAGGATATTTTTTACTTTTTCCGTATCATTGTTACTTTTTAGAAGAAAATAAGCCAACGTCGTAACTTCATGAGCGCAAAGGCACCCCTTGACAATTTTCTTTGCACAAAGATCGATTATTTTTGCAGCTTGCACGTGATCGTTTCTTTGATTAAGAAAGTCTAAAAGCACATTTAAATCAATCGTTGTTTTTACCATGAAAAATATTCCTCAACTCTTCCTTGTCCGGAACAGGATTGTCTTTCAGGACACCATACAGGCCGACAGTTTTTGGATGGACCACATCGCTGTGGTTCTGTCTCATAAGTTGATAAAGGTATTCTTCAAATATTTTAGATATGGGCTTCTTAGTTTTTTTAGAGAAATCATGCGCAAATTTTATTAACTCTTCATCAATACTGAGCGTTAATTTTTTTTGCATGCCTATTCACCCCTTACGTATATTATTATATATTTATACGTATTATATGTCAACAACCTTGGGAAACTTAACTTGGAGACAGCCCCTATTATGATTCATGTGAACTGGAAAATTTTACAGGAGGGACAGTTCCTTTTTAGGAGACTTTTTGGAGAAAAACGACCCCCTCGGGGCATTAGGGACGTTTCTACTATAGATAGTCCTACCTGAAGGAAATGGTCATCATCAGTTAAAACATCAATTATGTTCATTTCGTTTATTATAGCAATGGAAGTTAGATCAGTAAAAGAAATATAAGGTTTATCTTTGTAGCGTTTCCTTAAATTTTTAACCGCTCTGGCCGCTTTCCTGATCCCCCTGGAAATCCTGCCTTTTTCGGACAAAGCGGCAATAGCTTGCGGGAAAGTACGGGCCGCGTTAGAAAAAAAGGGGCTTCTAATCGGTCCTTACGATTTGCTGATCGCATCCCATGCCCTTTCCGAAGGGTTAACCCTCGTAACAAATAATCTATCCGAATTTCAGCACATTCCGGGCTTATCCGTAGAAAACTGGGTACAGGAAACTTCCTGAAATCGGAGAATCAGACCCCCCCCTTTAAGATATGAAAGAAAACGCCCAAGTCTTCCAGGGGGCGAATCGTTTCTGTTTGGCAACTGGTAAATTTTACAGGGGGGACAGACCCCTTTTGGGAGATTCTGGAAGTGCCGGGAGGCGGCTTCCGGAATCTCCGGACGAAAAAAAGAAGTCACCAAAGAAGATTTGACTCCCTTCGGGACTTCTAAAGTTCTAGCAATATAAAAACCTCTTAAGTGTCTATTCAGGTAGTTTTTATATTGTCAAATTTTTTTCGAATTCCAGTGAATATAATAGAATTGTTTTCAAATCAATTTTTTTGAGGCTTCCAGAATTTCTATGCCTATTACTTTATTATCAGAAGTCGTATCCAAATTAAAACCCTCGGACATTTCTATTACTCCATCTGGAGTTTCATCTCCAAACTTTAAATACAGCGCATCTACTTCGTCATCATAGTACGCTTTCATTTTTTTCCTCCTTCCTTCAGTGGATAGTTTGTTATTACTATCGCCAGGTCATTTTCAACAGAAATAACAACCTTTAAAGGATACTTAAAACCTTTACAATTTTCAATAATCTCTTGCTTTCCTTGAATCAGCTCTTTATTTTTAAGTATTTTTCTAACCATATCTTCGGAGATTCCGTTCACTTCTCCGTAATTCCTTAAATTCGTTCAATTTCCAATCTCGACAAGTCTGTAGTCTATATTTTTATCTACATCTTTAAAAACAAGGTCTACACCAAATTCCTCTATCATTGCATCTATTGCTTCCCTAAGATTTTCTACTGCTTCTTCAGGTGCGCCTCCTACTGCAGTAGCCCTAACCAGCTCAGACCTGGCCATATACTCGTCATCATTAATTTTTTCTATGATAACAGGAAGCTTATATTTCATTATTGGGCACCCTTTCTTTTAAGCTTTAAATATATTATAACAACTTGCCGATAAGCTATCATAATTTAACCTTAATCACCGGGCATTATTTCTATATTTTTTAGGGGGACGCTCCCTTTTTAAAATGAGCCATAATTAAGAAGGTCCATGGTGTCACCTTTTAAGGCCATCACATAGATTTTTTTCTTTGTTGCATAGCTGACTAAATCGCCGTCTA
>JAGVAS010000021.1 GCA_020060185.1 Desulfovibrio sp.
GAAGCATTATATAAGGAGGAAATTATTCGCCATGGAACTGGTCATTTATGGAATTATTAACAGTGTAAGCTTGATTTTAATGTCCATCGGTTTTGCTCTGGCATATGGAGTCAGCCGTGTTCCCAATTTTGCTCACGGTGCACTCTTCATTTTAACGGGATATATAACCTGGATATTCCTTTACCAGATCGGCCTGCCTTATGCGCTGGCCGTAATCCTCTCTCTGATTATTATCGCTTTAATAGGGGCGGTCCTGTATCAACTTATTCTTATTCGCGTCAGGGGAATGCCTATTTCGGAAATAATTGCCTCCTTCGGCGTAGGGCTGGCGATACTAGAACTTTTACGCTGGGCCGGCCTGAGGGGGATGACTTATATGCTTCCGCCTTTTATAAAAGGGTCCTTAAATATACTGGGCGTTCCCGTAAGCTATCACCGGGTTATTATCGTTGGGGCAGGTATGGCCATGCTGTTTTTTCTCTGGTATTTTACACACTATACCAAGTCCGGCCTGGCTTTAAGGGCTATAGCACAAAACGAGAGGGCCGCCCTGGTACTGGGAATCGATTCTGACCGGGCAGCTACTGTAGCCGTTTCCCTTGGTGCTGTGATGGCAGGATTGGCGGGAGTGCTTTTACTTCCCCTGGGCAACATTGTCGTGGAAATGGGCTATGAGGTTCTGGTTTTTGCTATCGCGGTAAGCGTCTGTGGGGGGCTTGGCAGTTGGAAAGGCGCCGTAATTGCCTCATCCCTGATTGGTTTTGCCCAGATAATTACGGTGACCTACCTGGCTTCCCACTATCATTTCGTTGTTGCTTTGCTGATTATCATAATAGTGCTTATTACAAAGCCTTCAGGGTTATATGGAAGGCAAAAAGAACTGGAGGAGAGGGTGTGATGATGCAGGAATTACGCAAGGAGAGACTTGACCGTGGAGTTAAAGTTCGTGCCGACAGCATTTACGCCATATCTTCCCTTAAGGAAATAATGTTTTTGATGGGACCGGGTCTTATACTGGTTTTCGGCTTGTTAGTTTTACCTGCAGTCGTATCGCCTTACTGGCAAAGAGTTTTATGTATAGCCGGTGTATATGTTTTGCTGTCAATTAGCTTTGGCTTTTTAGCCAATTATGTTGGGCTGGTTTGCCTGGGTGGGGCCTTATTTGTCGGCGTTGGAGGCTATCTATCCGGAATATTAAACGCCTACTTCGGGTTATCGCCAGTTTTGGCCATACCCCTTGCCACGGTGGCAGGGGCGTTTGTCTGCACATTACTTTTCTTGCCCTGCCTTCCACTGCGGGGGGTTTACTTCGCCATCATAAGCTTTGTCTACCCGCTGCTGGCGGGAAGGCTGATTGCCGCCACGGGAGTGTTTGGAGGCACCGATGGTATAGCTGAACTGGACGTTTTAACAAACAGGTGGGTAAATATTTATCTTATCTTTATCTTAATACTGGTTGTTGTCTTCGGTATTTCCCGGCTGGTAAATTATGAAGATATAGGCCTGGTTTTTCGCGGGGTTAAAGATAATGAACAGGCGATCACCGCTTCCGGTTTGAGCATAACTATATATAAGGCTCAGGCTGTTTTTATCGGGGCGGCACTGGGATGTTTCGGAGGTGCTTATCTTAGCCACCTCTATGGCTGGGCGGGCATGTCCTTATTTGCCATCGACTTTTCCATTCTTCCCGTAGCCGCTACTGTGGTGGGTGGTTCAGGCATTTTGTACGGTCCATTGTTAGGTGCTTTTCTCCTTGTTCCCATTTCTGAAGCTTTGCGCGCCTTTGGTACCCTGAGGATAGTTTTTTATGCCATAGTCCTGGTTTTTTTCGTTGTTTTCTGGACGGAAGGTGTTCTGGAATACGTTCGCAGAAAGTACGAACAATTTGAACATTGGGTGAGGGTTTAAATATGAACAAAGAATTAATTTTACAAGTAAAAGATGTCAGTAAATCATTCGGTGGTGTGAAAGCTGTAAATAATGTAAGTTTTGATCTTTACAGGGGAGAAATCATGGGAATTATCGGGCCTAATGGCTCGGGGAAAACAACTCTGAATAATCTTATTACCGGTTTTATAAAAAAAGATTCCGGAAAGGTTTATTTCAAAGATAAAGATATCAGCAGGTGGCCGGGATATAAAATTGCCGATGCCGGGTTGGCCAGGACCTTTCAATTGCTGCGGCCTTACCCAACCCTGCCTGCGTTTAAAAACCTTATTCCACCTTTGTATTCGCCTCGTGCCAGGCGCACTTCCAGGGGAAAACTGGGAGATCGGAGTGCGGTCTCTATAGACATATTGGAAGAAGTCGGTTTTGAGCGAGATGCCCGTGTTCCCTATAAGCTTGCCGGAGCTCTTCCCCTGGGTTACCTTAAGCGCCTTGAGCTTTGCCGGTGTCTTGCCTTGAAACCTGAACTGATCATTTGTGATGAAGTCTTCTCGGGGTTAAGTATGTCCGAGATAGCCAGTATGGTTCCCCTGATGGAAAGGTTGCAGCGGGATGGTATAACGCTGATCATGGTAGAGCACAGGTTGCGGGAACTTTTTAAAATTGCCAACAAGGTTCTGGTTTTAAACTTCGGGGAAAAAATTGCCGAAGGTTCTCCTCAGGAAATATTCAACGATGAAAAGGTTAAGCAAGCCTACTTTGGGGGTGGCGAGACGTATGTCTTCTCCTGATAACGGTTTTTTACTGCAAATAAAGGATTTGATAGTTTTTTATGAAAACGCTATTGCCATAAACAACGTTTCCCTGAATTTCCGGGAAGGCCAGATCACAGGGGTTTTTGGCGCTAACAGTGCCGGCAAATCTTCGTTGATGCATACTGTTTCAGGGATAATCCTGGATATGAAAGAGAAAGAAAGAAGGAAGGGCGGGGAAAGGATAACGTGGTACGGTGAGATTAAATACAGCGGGGAAGATATCCTGAATTTGAAGCCCAGTGAAAGAGCTAAAAGGGGAATTGTTCTTTGCCCGGAAAGACGCCAGCTTTTTTCGGAAAGCAGCGCCCTGGAAAATTTAAAAATAGGAGGGTATCTTGCTAATAAGACGCAGGGGAAAAAAACCCTGGACTACGTGTTCAGCCTTTTTCCCGAATTACAAAAACTGAAGTACCGTGAAGCCGGGTTTCTCAGCGGGGGGGAGCAGCAGATGCTCGCCATCGGCAGGGCGCTTATGGCCCAACCCAAACTGCTGCTGCTCGATGAACCCTTGCTGGGTCTGGCTCCCAGTGTGGAAACCAGGCTCGCCCAGGCTATTAAACAAATTAAAAGCGAAACCAAGATTACTATAGCCATCAGCGAACAATATGCCAGGCCGTTGTTTCCCGTTATTGACTACGGCTATGTCCTGGAAAACGGGGGTATTGTATTGGAGGGTACTTCCAGGGAACTTATGGATAATCCTGATGTAATTGGCGCTTATTTTGGAATGTAGGTTAAAAGGCCGACGGGAGGTGGAAATATGAAAGGCATATATTCCATAGAAGAAGAAGTGATTACAGGGTTTGAAAGAATAGTGGAAAATTTCCCGGAAAAAGTTGCCCTGATTTACCTGGGAGAGAAGTTCACCTATAGTATTTTACGGGATTTAATCTACAGGTTTGCCACGGCCTTGTATGATTTAGGTGTCAGGGAAAATGACAAGGTAATGATTTATATCCCCAATTGTCCCCAATGGCTTATTGCTTATTTTGCCATCCAAAAAATTGGGGCTGTTCCGGTGCCGACTTCGCCGATCTATACGCCTTATGAAATTTCCTACCAGCTTAACGATTGCGGGGCGGAGACTGTGATCTGCCAGGATACTAACTTTGGCTACGTGGATGAGGTTTTCCCCAAAACGCCTTTGAAAAGAGCCATTGTCACCAACCTGGTAGATTTACTGCCCCGGTGGAAAAAAACTATAGGGTGGATATTTGACAGGGTTCCCCGTGGAGTCGTGGAAAAAGGGGAAAAGGTTTATCTTTTCAACGACTTAATTCGTAAATATTCTCCTGCTCTTCCGGCTGTTGATATAAATCCCCGGGAACACCTCGCTTATATACTGTATACCGGCGGTACAACGGGAGTTCCCAAAGGTGTACCCGGCAGCCATAGCGGTATGGTATCATATATCAGGGATTATTACCAGGTTATTGAGGGGCATGTTTCCGAAGGCAGCGATACCTTTCTCCTGGTAAACCCGTTGTTTCATATTATGGCTAAGGGTATGTTTATGGGGGTAGCTTTAACACTGGGCAACCCAACTGTAATCATGCCGATGCCAAATGTTGATGCCATACTGGAAGCCATACAACGCTACAAAGTAACCATGCTTTTGGGTGTTCCCACTCTATATAGAATGATTCTGGAAAATGAAAGGCTGGATATGTACAATATTTCTTCATTAAAATATTGCTGGAGCGGTGGCGATGTGCTGCCGGAAGAGGTTTTTAACAGGTTTAAAGATTTAACCGGTCGAGCCATTTTTCAGGTATACGGTTCTACGGAAGTAGGTCACCTCAGCCTGAGTCATATGGATGAAGAGCCTGCTCCCAAGAGTTTGGGCTTCCCCTTTAGCACCAGAAAAGTCAAGATTGTGGATCCGGATACAATGGCAGAAGTACCCCGGGGTGAGGTCGGGGAGTTGCTGGTTACATCTGAATTTATCATGGATTACTGGAATAAACCGGAAGAGACGGCGGAATCTTTCGTAGAATTTGATGGCACAAGATGGTATAAAATGGGAGACTTCGTTCGTATGAATAACAAGGGAGAACTGGAATACGTAGACAGGAGAGCGGATGTTATCAAGCATAAAGGTTTCAGGGTTTCTGCATCGGAAATCGAAGCCATATTGCAGGATCACGAGGCGGTTATCGGTGCCTGTGCCGTAGGGGTGGCCGATGCCAAAGTAGGGGAGCGGATAAAGGCCATAGTAGTATTAAAAGAGGATGCCAGGGGCGTTGGGGCAAGCGAGCTCATCGCCTGGTGCAGAGAAAGGCTTGCCCCCTATAAAGTTCCCCAGTACATTGAGTTCAGGGATATGCTTCCTAAATCCAAGGTTGGAAAGCTGCTAAGACGTGAAATAAGGGATGAAGAACGCAGGCGGCAGGCCTAGGCTGCAAAGGCCGGTCTTTCAGGAATGTGTAAAAGGCGAAGGGAGAACTGTTATGGTTTTCTCTTCGCCTTCAATTATTTTGGGTTAACCACCGCCGAAAAAGGGGAATAACTCAATAGTGTCCCCGTTCTTTAAAAACGTGCCAAGGTCCTTGACGATGCGCTCGTTGACGCGCACCATTGACACCCGC
>JAGVAS010000200.1 GCA_020060185.1 Desulfovibrio sp.
GAGCCCTGTCCCCTGGAAACCCTGTGATGGGATCGAGTTTTTCGTTGTTTGTAAGAAGATTGGCGTTGGCTTCTTCCCATCCATGGGGTATAAAAATAATGCCTGGCTCGATTTCCTGGTTAAACTTTGCTTTAACTGTAAGTGCTCCCCGGATTGATTCCACCCTTACCATTTCCCCTTCCTCAATTCCCAGTTCCCTTGCTTTTTCCGGATGCAATTCAACCAGCGGCTCAGGAGACAACTTGCGTAGAGAAGGGATGTTGTGAAAACGGGAATGCATGTATGGCATCGTTCTGGCACCGGTGGTTAATATTAAAGGAAAAGACGAGGCCAAGCCGGGGGTGGAATAAGGGCTCTCTGCAGGTTCATCGAAAACGGGCAGGGGTGCATACCCATAATCCTCCAGCTCTTTGGAGTAGAGTTCCACTTTGCCCGATGGAGTGTTGAAACCATGGATTAAATATTTTCTTTCCTGCCAGTCGTCATACAAAAATCCGGAAGGGCGTCCTTTCAGATCAGCCAGGCTTATTCCCAACGCTTTTAACCTGTAATTAATTGCTTCTTCCTCGTTGGTCCAGGGTAAAAAATCAGAAAAACCCATCCGCTCTGCCAGTATTTTGCATAAAATCCAATCTGTGGGAAGATTTTCATCAAGCACTTTAGGTGCAAGAAAAATTCTGGCCTCACCGTTTATTGTGGAATAATCGTATAGCTCGTTCCTACCCAGGAAAGTTGTTACGGGAAGAACCAGCTTGGCTAAGCGGGCTGTTTCGGTCATAAAATGATCTACTACTACCAGGAAATCAAGAATTGAAAATGCTTTTTTTACCAATCCGGCATTAGGCCATGTTAGAACCGGATTACTCCCAACCACGATCAACCCCTTAAGCGGATAGGGGGTATGATCAAGGATTGCCCGGGTGTAAATATTTGCCTGAGCGGTTTGTGTCATCTTATAAAAAAGAGGAAACTCTTTTTCCCCAATGGCTGGTTTTTGGTGGTTTTTTGATGTTTTAAACAGAGGGGACAATTTTTTACCGGGAGGAAATAACGCCCCACCTCGTATATCCAGATTTCCACAAATTGCTTGAAGAATGGAAATCGCACGGGAGGCCTGAAAACCGTTGGTTTGGAGTTCGACGGCAATTCCTATGGATATACAGGCTGGAGGGTGCTCTGCATATAACCTGGCTGCTTCTCTAATCTTGGAAGCAGGCACCCCGGTAATTATTTCAACCTTTTCCGGTGGGTAATCCTGAACATGTCTGCATAGTTGCCCAAAACCAATGGTCCATTTTTCAACAAAATTGGCGTTGTATAGTTTTCGTTCTATAATTGTATGTATGATACCTAAAGCTAACGCTCCATCTGTTCCCGGCCTCAACTGTAGATGTATATCAGCTTTTTTTGCCATGGGTGTTTTTTTGGGGTCTATAACAATGAGCTTGGCGCCCCTTTTACATGCGTTGCGTATCTTTTTACCATCAGGAGGTACGGATATAGCAGGATTGCTGCCCCAGAGGACAATGCAGTCGCTATTTTGGAAATCGGGGACCGGCAGCACCCCACATGTAATTATATTTGCCATCGTTTTTGATAAGTGGCAATGGCTTCCTGCAGTAGAATAGTTCGGGGTTCCATATAATCTGCAAAAAGCCTCCCAATATGCCGCAAACTCTTTCCTTACTCCAACCCGGCCCACGTGTACAGCCATAGATTCTGCACCATGCTTTTCTTTTAATTCTTTTAGGCCATGAATAAGAATACTAAAAGCTCTTTCCCAGGAAATTGCCAACCATTCTCCAAAATCCTGCTTAAAGAGTGGTTTTTGGATACGTTCCGGAGAATTGACTAATTCATTCACTGCCAGTCCTTTGGGACATAGATAGCCCTGACTAAATGGGTGTTCTTCTATACCTATGGCACGAAACGAATTGTTGTTTATCATCTTTATGGACATTCCACAGCTCGCGTTGCAAATATCACATAGTGTTTTGTTATGATTAATAATTAATGAAGTGTTGTTTATTGAAGTTATGATAATCATCCCCATTGGTTTTTTTTGCCTTATCCAGTGCTAAACATTATCAAAACCCTTAAATTTTGTCTAATACTTAATCTAAATATGAGCTTTCTTTTAAATAGGCAAAATCTATACTAACAATTATTGTTCAATAACTCATGTTGCCGTAGGAGTTGCTTTGTGTGCTGGAGTGTTTGGGGCAGATCCTCCAGCTTTTTTAACGGCTGCAGTAGCTTCCACTGTCCCTGATCTGGATCGCTTCTTTCCAGGTATGCACCGGAAGATAACACATAGTGTTTTGGCGATCCTGGTTGTATATCTATTCGGCATACAATATTTCCCTGGACTTGTTGGTGGCTTTTTAATCGGCTATAGTGGTCATATTTTAATGGATATGATAACTCCATCGGGGGTCCCTTTGTTATGGCTGTTATCCAAAAGGTTCCGGTTGCCTATTACCCAAACTGGTAGGGCATCTGTGGAAGGCGTTACATCATTCCCAGAGACGCCTTTTTCACATGGCTTGAAACACAGGCGTGCAACAACAAGGAGTGATCAGTGATGGGAAATTTTGATACAATAAAAGACCGAATAAATATCCTTGAATTGGCCTGTGATTCAGGGATTGAAGTTAAAAATAACAAGGCTCTTTGCATTTCTCATAAAGAGCGGGAGCCTTCTCTTACCTTTTATCCTGAAACCAATTCCTTTTATTGTTATGGCTGTGGTATAGGCGGTTCGGTAATTGACTGTTATTTAGCACTTTATTATCTCTAAAAGAAAGAAATGCTAATCAAAATAAAGTTGATAAAGGGTCTCTCCTTCTCCTTTGTAATTTGATAAAATTTA
>JAGVAS010000045.1 GCA_020060185.1 Desulfovibrio sp.
ATGGATGAAAATGACCGGGTTTAGATCCCGCGATTTTTCTATAGACGAAGCGTTTTGCTGTTGGCGGAGCGACTTGTGCAGCGAGGAAACAAGTTCACTACGAAACGAGAGCTGGAGACGACCCAGCTGACAGGATGTCAGCTGCCGGTGATGACCATGGATGGGAATTCCGCCGGGGAGGTCGTCGGAAGCTCGAAGAGAGTAGTAGAACTTGCCGAGCGAACCCGGAACTCCGCCACCAGCAAACGCTGCGCTATTTTCATATTAACTTCGGAGGTAATGTTTTGGAACAAACAATTTGCGGAGAAGCTTTTTGGCAGAGACTGGAAGAGGCAGAAAAAGAATTCCAGCAAAAAAAGGATCGGATCGCCTGGTTTTGCAGCTATACGCCGGTGGAAATAATAGCCTCCTGCGGCCTGCACCCTTATCGCTTTTCCGGCAAGGAAGGGACATCTTTTTATGCCGATTCTTTTTTACATTCCAGCCTTTGCTTTTTTGTGCGGGGTTGTCTGGAGAGAGTGCTGAAAGAAGAAGAAAAAAGCCTGGAAGGTGTGGTTTTGGTAAATTCATGCCTGGCCATGTCACACTTCTATTATGCTTTACAAAAGTATAGCCCCCGTTCTTTTAGCTATTTATTGGATCTTCCCAGGAACGATTCTCAGCCGGCCCGGGAGTTCTGGGCACAGGGGCTGCGAAAGTTTCACCGGGCTTTAAGTGAATATCGCGGAGTGGAGAGCACTGAAGGAGCTCTCTGGGAACAAATATATCTTTACCGGGAAAACCGGCGCAGGTTGCAGGGGGTTTATCTCGGGCGGGAGGATAAAGTAGCTGTAGATGGGCATGAATTCATTCGCCTCGTAGAGGCCTTTACCATCCTTCCTCCGGCGGATTTTCAGGAATTTTTCCATACTTATTACCATGATTTTCTTCATAAGAAAAAAGACCTTACCGGTCCCCGCATTTTTCTTACGGGAAGTGCGATGCCCGCACCTCTGGCGAAGTTAATCCACGGACTGGGGGGAGTTCTGGTTCTCGATGATCTCTGTATCGGAAGGCGCATCCTGCAATTTACTGCGGAGCCGGAGGCCGGAGAGGACCCTTACAGCTTCCTGGCCCGCCAGTACCTGAAAAGAGAGCCCTGTGCCCGCATGAATTTTGCCGGGGAAAATTTGGATAAGCTTGAAGCTATGCTCAAAAAATATCATATTGACGGTATTATCTTTTTTTACCTGAAATTTTGTGATCCCTGGTACTATTACGGGCAGCTGTTAAAAGAAAAAATAAAGGATATTCCTGTGCTGATTCTGGAAGGGGAATATTCTTCAGAAACAGGAACAGGGCAGATGCGCACCCGCATTTCCGCCTTTCTGGAGATGATCAGGTAGATATTCTGACCATTTTCATACTGAGGGGAGAAATATGCTCGAGCTGATCAAAAAATATATTAACCGGGAAAAAGCACCGGAGATGTTACGCTGGCCCGTTATCTATACCCTGGGGCAGGCCATGGTCCGCAGCAACCTGCTCAGGTTTCCCTACAGGGCTACGGCTCTGATGGTGGAGTACGGGCTGGAAGAAACTAAAAAGGTATATAACAGGCGCCTGCCGTTTGTCTGGACAAGTGCCTTTTTCCCCACGGAGCTTCTCCATGCCCTGGGGATTCCTATCTTTTCTCCGGAGGTAGCTGCAGCACTGGCGGCTTCCTTTGGATTTCAGGAACATTTTCTAAAAGAAGCAGAAAGCAGGTGGTGGGGAAGGGATAACTGCTCTTTTCATCGCTGTGCCATAGGTGGGCTTTTTTCACGTTATTATCCCCTACCCAGCGCTTTTTGTGCCAGTTCCCACCTGTGTGAAGGCGCTGTCCTGATGTTTTCAAGCCTGGCAAGGGTCTACAATCGCCCCTTTTTGCTCCTGGATGTGCCGGTGGAACAGGACGATGATTCTCTTAGTTATGTAACAGGCCAGCTCTGGCAGATTATCTCCTCCCTGGAGGAAATTACAGGCATTTCTTTTCAACACGAGAAGCTGCAGGAAGCTGTTGCCAATGCCGAAGGAACGCGCCGGGTCTTGCAGAAAATTAACGAGCTGCGTTTGCATCCCTATTCTCCTTTTACTGCTAAAGAAGCCTTTAATTTTCTTTACCTGAATTTTACCGGCCTGGGAAGCCGGGCCATGCTACGCGTGTATGAGACCCTGGCAAAGGAACTGGAGGAGAGAATCAGGGAGAATAATACTTTTAAAAAACCTCCCCGTTTCAAACTGCTGTGGCTGCATCTGCCGCCATTCTACAGGAATAATATCCTGGAATACCTGGAAGAAAAAGGGGCCAGGGTTGTTTTTGAAGAATTCAATCACGTCTACTGGGGGGCTATGGATGCCAGCAGGCCGCTGGAGTCTATTGCCGGGCGCATGCTCTCCCATTTCAGCTACGGGCACATTAGCCGCAGGATAGAGATTATTAAGGAGCTGGCTGCAAAGTATGATGTTGACGGAGTTATTCATTTTTCCCACTGGGGCTGCCGGCAGAGCTGTGGTTCTTTAAGGATAATACGCGACTCCTTGCAGAAAGAGGGGCTGCCTTTTCTGGTGCTGGATGGTGATTGCGTCGATAACCGCAATTATGCTCCCGGGCAGGTGCAAACCAGGATTGACGGTTTCCTGGAAATGCTTGGCTGATAAAAATCATGATACAGCAGGAGGGAGAGTGGAATATTTTGCTTGTTGCCGGTATTGATATAGGTTCTTTATCGACAGAAGTAGTGATTTTAGAAAAAGGAAAAATCCTGGCCGAAATCATAATTTCCACCGGAGCAAACAGCAAAGTGGCGGCTGAAAAAGCCATGCAAATGGCCCTGGAAAAAAGCGGCCTTGCCCGGGATAAGTTGCAATATATTATTGCCACCGGTTACGGGAGGGTAAGCGCTCCTTTTGCCCATGAAAAAGTTACGGAGATAACCTGCCACGGGAGAGGAGCTTTTTACCTGGACGCCAGTGTGCGCACGGTTATTGATATCGGGGGGCAGGATAGCAAGGTTATACGGCTCAATTCCCGGGGCAAAGTGGTTGATTTTGTGATGAATGAAAAATGTGCGGCAGGGACGGGGCGTTTCCTGGAAGTTATGGCCCATGCTCTGGAGATCGATCTACCGGAAATGTCCCGCCTGGCCCCGCTGGCCAAAAAGGGGGTCACCATTAGCAGCATGTGCACGGTTTTTGCCGAATCGGAAGTAATTTCCCTTATTGCCGAAGGCTGCCCCAGGGAAGAGATCGTTAAGGGCATTATCGCTTCTGTTGTGGAGAGAACCGTTAGCATGGCTAACCGCGTCGGCCTTGACGGAACGGTAATGATGACGGGAGGCGTGGCCAAAAATGCGGCTGTGGTGAAAGCGCTGCAGGAAAACCTGGGGCTTAAAATAAAAGTGCCGCAGGAGCCCCAGGTGGTAGGGGCCCTTGGTGCAGCCCTCCTGGCTGAGGAGGGGCTGGGAAAAAGAGGAGGATGAGAGAGTATGGGTTTCCCGTAAGATTTGTCGTCCCAAGGCTTTATTTTTGGAAAAAGAAAGATCTAGTGATGACTGAAGGCTTCCCAGGGGAAAAAGGATAAGCTTCCTTTTAGGAAATCAGCCCGGCTTTAAGCAGCCGTTGTCTTATGGAAAGGCTAAGCCCGCTTGCGGCAAATAGTTTGACTATATCCAGGGGAAGGAAAGGAACAGCGCCGAGCAGCAGGCCTTGGCGGAGATCAAGGCCGGCAATAAGTGATAGCTGTATTACTCCCAGGAAGTAAGTGGCCGCCAGGCAGAGGAACATCCCCAGTATTATTGAAAGGTAAGAATTCCTTTTTTCTGCGAATTTCCCCAGCAGGTAGCTGCCGAGCACAAAACCCCAGAGATACCCCCCAGTCGGTCCCAGGACAATGTGCAGCCCACCCTGGGCGCTGTGAAATACAGGCAGTCCTACAGCGCCCAGCAGAATGTAGGTCAGCATGGATACGGCACCCCAGCGCCCTCCCAGGATCGCCCCAGTCAGGAATACGCCAAATGTTTGACCGGTAATGGGTACAGGGCTGAAAGGGATGGGAATGGAAACCTGGGCCAGTAAGGCTGTAATGGCTGCAAACAGGCCGCTCAAGATCAGATATTTGGTTTTAAACATTTCTCCTTCTCCTTTACAAATTTTATCCATTTAAATCTGGATTTAATTTAAATCTGGAGGTCTTATCTCCTCTGATGATTTTCCCAGGGTTACCTCTCCCGCCTGGAACCGCTTTTGGTGCCCTTCTGCATCCTCAACGAGGAGAGCTCCATCGCCATCCAGAGCGATAGCACGCCCTGAAAAGCTGCCCTGAGCGGTTTTTATGGTCACATAATTGCTCAGAGTGATATTATATTTTTTCCACTCGGAGATAACCATCTCCGGGCCGTTGTCAATATACTCCCTGTAGAAATGATCCATTTCCTGGAGAAGCGTGCTGGCAAGCTTTTGGCGTGACACTAGCTGCCTGTTATTCTCCAGGTAGAGAGAGGTAGCTGTATTTTTTATCTCAGCAGGGAAGTCTTCTTCCCGTAAATTGATATTTATGCCAATCCCAATTACGAGGTAATGAAGGAGATCAGCCTCTGCCTTTAACTCTGTCAGAATGCCGCAAACCTTGCGGTTCTTAATAAGCAGGTCATTGGGCCACTTGATCCCCACGGGGAGATCCGGCAGGTTGACCAGTATTCCCTTTACTACGGCTGCAGCAGCCAGGAGGGTGAACAGCGGTGTATCCTGCGGTGCCAGGGGTGGTTTTAACAAAACGGACATCCAGATGCCTTTTCCGAAAGGGGATGACCAGGAACGTCCAAGCCTTCCCCTGCCCCCGGTTTGCTCTTCGGCAACTACCACGGTTCCTTCGGGAACCCCCTTTTCCGCCAGGTTTTTTAAAGCGTTGTTGGTGGAATCAATTTGCCGGAAATGGTGAATTAGTTCTTCGGAAGAGGCGATAATTTTAGTGTGCAGTTCCCGGCCGATTTCTGCAGGAAGCAGCAGGTCGGGTACTTCAACAAGGCGGTACCCAAGGCGCGGGCTTCTATCGATAAGGTAACCGTCTGATTGCAATGCCTGTATGTTTTTCCAGATAGAGGTACGGCTTACGCTGAACAGGTGTGCCATTTCTTCTCCTGATAGATAAGATGGGCTTCTTTCCTTGAGCAGTTCTAAAATTTTACGGTGCATTTTGCTTTACCCCTTTGAAACATTTTTTATCTATTTTTATCTATCTTATACTACCAGAAACTAATTGTCAACCATAATTTAAAAAAAGGTTAACATTTTTTAGGTGGCGAAGGCAAGTTGACTTTATTTATGGAAAAATGTAATATAAGAGAGAAGATTTTGGGTAAAGTTGTAAAAGGTGCAGGGTTACTTCTAGAAAAAACATCGTATCAAACTAAATATAGCAAAGGTAAAAGAATTTATTTTAAAGAGGAGATTGACATGACCATTAACCTTCTACCCGTCTATGAGCCGGAAAAGGTAGAGGACAAAATCTACCAGTTCTGGCTGGAGAAAAATTATTTCAAAGCTCCCAGGGAAGAGGGTAAAAGAACTTTTATGATCGTTATTCCCCCGCCCAATGTTACGGGCTCCTTGCATATGGGACACGCCCTGAACAACACCATACAGGATGTTATTATCAGGTGGAGGCGTATGCAGGGTTACGATACCCTCTGGCTCCCGGGGACGGATCATGCCGGTATCGCCACGCAGAACAAGGTGGAAGAGCACCTGGCTTCCGAAGGTTTTTCCAGGCACGACCTGGGAAGGGAAAAATTTCTGGAGCGGGCCTGGAAGTGGAAAGAAGAATACCACGGGCGTATTTTGCAGCAGCTGCACAAGCTGGGGGTTTCCTGCGACTGGTCCCGCGAACGTTTTACCATGGACGATGGTTGTTCCAGGGCGGTTCGGGAGGTTTTTGTTTCCCTTTACGAGCAGGGGCTTATTTACAGGGGAGACTACATGATAAACTGGTGCCCCCGCTGCCACACGGCGATTTCCGATATCGAAGTGGAGCACGAGGAAAAGGCCTCCACTCTTACCCATATACGCTATCCCGGGGTTGACTGGGACGGGTTTATCGTGGTGGCTACCACCAGGCCGGAAACAATGCTGGGGGATACCGCCGTGGCTGTCCACCCGGAGGATCGGCGTTACCTGGGGCTGGTGGGCAAAAAAGTATTTCTGCCGTTAATGAACAGGGAGATTCCCATCATCGCAGATGAATATGTCGATCCTTCCTTTGGCTCGGGGGCTGTGAAGATAACTCCCGCTCATGATCCCAATGACTTTGAGATCGGCCGGAGGCACGGCCTGGAGACGATCAGGGCTATCGGAAACGGGGGAACAATGACCCCGGAAATGGGGAAGTATGCGGGAATGGATCGTTATGAGGCCCGCCGGCAGGTTGTAAGCGATCTGGAAAAGCTGGGCCTGCTGGAAAAAATTGATGATTATACCCATTCGGTGGGGCACTGCCAGAGGTGTAAAACGGAAATTGAGCCCCTGGTTTCCCGGCAGTGGTTTGTCAAGATGAAGCCCCTGGCGGAACCTGCCATCAAGGTGGTAAAGGAGGAGAAAACGCGTTTTGTTCCGGAGCGTTTTACCCGCACTTACCTGAACTGGATGGAAAATATCCGGGACTGGTGTATTTCCCGCCAGATCTGGTGGGGCCACCGTATTCCGGCCTGGTACTGCCCCTGCGGGAAGGTGATTGTCTCCAGGGAAGATCCTGCTGTGTGCCCCTCCTGCGGCAAAACTGACTTGGAGCAGGACCCCGATGTGCTGGATACATGGTTCAGTTCGGCACTCTGGCCTTTTTCCACCCTGGGATGGCCCGAAATTACCCCCGATCTGCAGCATTACTTCCCCACCAGCGTGCTTGTGACCGGTTACGACATTATCTCTTTCTGGGTGGCCCGCATGATTTTTATGTCCCTGGAATTCATGAAAGACATCCCCTTTACGGAGGTATGTGTTCATGGCCTGGTGCGTGACGCCCTGGGGAGAAAAATGAGCAAATCCCTGGGAAACGGTGTCGATCCCCTGGAGGTCATCGAGCAGTTCGGTGCCGATACCTTGCGGTTTACCCTCATTACAGGCCAGGCTCCCGGAAACGACCAGCGTTTCAGATATGAAAATGTGGAGGCCAGCCGCAATTTTTCCAACAAGATCTGGAATGCCTCCCGTTACGTGCTCATGAACCTGGAAGGATTTCAACCGTCAGGGCTGCCTGGGGACTTGAACCGCCATGACCGCTGGATCCTGGATCGCTTTAACCAGGTGGTGGGAAAAACCACTTTACTGTTAGAGCAGTACGAATTGGGAGAAGCAGCCCGCACGGTTTACGACTTTATCTGGGGTGATTTTTGTGACTGGTATATCGAGCTGAGCAAGGTTTATCTTTACGGAAAAGAAGAAGAGGAAAAGGAAAGGACGAAAGCTGTTCTCTACTATGTTCTGGAAGGGTCCCTGCGGCTTTTACATCCCTTTATGCCCTTTATCTCCGAGGAAATATGGCAGCACCTGCCCCGCAGCACCCCAAAAGAGGCCCTTGTAATATCCTCTTGGCCCCAACCCGAGGATAATTTAGTGGATCAACAGGCCAGGCGGGAGATGGAGCTGGTTATGGAAGTTATCAGGGCGATCCGTAACCTGCGTAGCGAGATCGGGCTTACTACAGGGCAAAAAACCCCAATAATTTTAAGGGCTCCCCGGGAATTCCTGACCTTGCTGCACCAGGAGCAGCCCTTTCTGGAAAAGCTTGCCTGGGTAGAGCGGGTTGCGTTTCTTCAAAACATGGAGGAGAAGCCCTCCCAGGCTCTAACCGCCCTGGTGGATGAGATAGAGATCTACCTGCCCCTGGAGGGAGTTATTGACCTGCCACAGGAAATAGCCCGGCTGGAAAAAGAGCTGCAGGGAGTGGAAAAGGACCTGGCCAGGACCGCTGCCAAACTTGCCAATGAAAGTTTCAGGCATAAAGCTCCTGCAGATGTCATCGAGAAAGAAAGAAATAAAAAAGAAGAGCTGGGGGCTAAGCGGGAAAAGCTTGTAATGAGGCTTGTAGAATTAAGAAAGCTCGGGGGTGCATAAAAATTGGACTACCGGGAGGCTCTTTCCTGGATTCACAGTATCAGCAGGTTTGGTATGAACCAGGGGTTGCAAAGAATCGAGCTGCTGCTGCATTACTTAGGGGATCCCCATAAAAAACTAAAATACCTGCACATCGGAGGAACTAACGGCAAAGGCTCAACTGCCGCTTTTGCCGCCTCTGTTCTGGAGGCTGCCGGGTACGGGGTGGGCCTTTACACTTCACCATACCTGGAGCAGTTTACCAACCGCATGGCTATTAATGGAAAGGATATTTCCAGGGAACGCCTGGTAGAGCTGGTCGAAAGGGTCAAACCCCTGGTGGAAAGGGTTGCTGCAGAGTCTTCTTACGGGCATCCTACGGAATTTGAAGTGGTAACAGCGCTGGCTTTTAGCTACTTTGCCGGGGAATCTCCCGATATCATTGTTCTGGAGGTGGGACTGGGGGGCAGGCTGGATGCCACCAACGTGGTCCAACCCCTGGTTACGGTATTAACCACTATCAGCCTGGAACATACCCAGGTCCTGGGCAACACTGTTGAGGCTATCGCCCGGGAAAAAGCGGGTATTATTAAAGAGGGAAGCCCGGTCGCAACCCAGGCCCGGGGGGTTGCCCTGGAGGTTTTCCAAAATACCTGCCGGGAAAAAAATGTTCCCCTTTTCAGCCTGGGGGAAGATTTTAAAGCGGAGAGAGTTGCCGGTGACTTAAACGGGCAGTCTTTTCATTACCGGGGGCTGCGGCATGATTTTTTCAATTTGCATATAAGCCTCCTGGGAGACTACCAGGTCAACAATGCCGCCCTGGCCCTGGCTGCACTGGAACTGCTGGAGGAGAAAGGTTTTCTTTTGCCGGAGGAAGCTATCCGCAGCGGCCTGCATAATGCCAGGTGGCCCGGCCGCCTGGAAATTATGCGCCGTTCCCCGCTGGTGGTTATCGACGGAGCCCATAACCTGGAAGCTTTTCAGAACCTGCGGCAGACATTGAACCATACTTTTTCTTACCGCCGTCTCATACTGGTCCTCGGGATCCTGGGCGACAAGGCCGTGGAAGAAATTTTACAGGAAATTTTACCGGCGGCAGATATTCTTGTGGTCACAAAGCCAAACAGTCCCAGGGCTGCAGATCCCCGGGATTTGGAAAAAATTGCTTCGAAAATGATCTCCGGCCCTGTTTACGTTAGAGAGAGCATTCCAGATGCCGTAAAGCTGGCTCTTTCCCTGGCCAGGGCACCGGATCTGGTCCTTATTGCCGGATCACTGTATGTAATCAGCGATGCCCGGCAGTTTTTAAAGAAAAACTGTATTAAAGTCTTACCATAGCCTATGGAATTGTTAATTGATTAAGGCCGGCTGGGGTGGATAGGGTGACTGAATACATGAAACGGTATTTCGTAGCTGTTTGATGTTTTGTTTTATTGTTACTCCCCGTTCTTATACATGTAGGCAAGGAGAATAATCTCTTTGCCTTCTTGCCTGTCTTTTTGATGATCCGGCTGGTCGTTTAAAAAAGATTCCGCTTCTTTTATTTTCTGCAGTTCCCTTTGCGTAAGGCTGGCAAAGGGCAGGTTCTTTAAAGCCACTTTTTATCCCTCCTTTGGAATATAAGTATTTTTATTATGCAAAAAGAGTTTAAAAATATTCGTGAGGTAAAGGGCTTTTTACGTAAAACCAGGCTAATATATTCTACTAAATTTTTTGATTCCTTAAAGGGATTTTGTATTTTTTATCGAAAATAAAAAAAGGGGTGATGGTCTTTTCAACGATATGAAGATGTGTTATAATGCAACAGTGCTGGAAGGAAATTGTCAAAGTTTGTGAACTTAGTAACTTTTCAGAAAGTAAAATCTTATTTTTTGTTTTAATTCATTCTTTTTGGCCTGAACCATGGAAGTTGTGCCGAGCTGCTTGCTTGTCTGGAAATATCTCCCGAAGCATGAAGCTGCTTTTTTAAATTTTCTAATATAAATTCTCTTTATATCTGCGTTAAGAGGTGAAGGGGTTATGCAAGAGTTCTTGGGGGAGAGAGTTTCTAGCACTCTTATGGCCGTACTGACTCTGATCCCTTTTTTGGCTGCTGTTGTTGCTTTCTTTTTGACTCGTTACAACCGTAAAACAGGTGAAGTCTTTACAATTTTAACGATAGCGGGAATCTTTTTCGCTATCTTTTCTATGTACCGCACTGTTATAGCGGGCAATGTTATTTTTGGCCGGTTTCTTTTTCTCTCCCTGCCGTTATCCATTTACTTCCGGATGGATATGCTGAGTTTTTTCCTGGGTTTACTGGTCACTTTTTTATGGCTGCTGGCCGCGATTCATTCCGTTGGCTATTTGGCCCATGAACACGCTCATGATCGCTATTACTGCTTTTTGCTCATAGCTCTCGGAGGCTGTTTGGGTACAATCTTCGCCGGCGAACTTGTGGGCCTTTTTCTATTTTTTGAAATTATGGCCGTATCATCGTATGTCCTGATAGCTCACGAGGAGCACCCCTATGCCATGTTTGCCGGCGCCAAGTATCTTTTCATGTCCATTGGTGCCGGGTTGGCGATCTTTTTTGGGATCATGATTACCTATTACCTGAGTGGGACTACCTCCCTGGAGGGCTTCGGCCTTATCCGGGATGTCTCCTCGCTGTCCTTTATCGCTTTTATCGCCTACCTTTTGGGTTTTGGCGTTAAAGCCGGGATATTTCCCGTCCATGTCTGGCTGCCGGACGCCCACCCTGCCGCGCCCTCCCCGGTAAGCGCCCTGCTTTCGGGGGTGATGATCAAAGTGGGTGCCTACGGGTTAATCCGCGTTTTTTACCAGGTCTACGGCTTTGAGTACCTGCGGGCCATGGGTTGGGATAAGATAACCCTTACCCTGGCTACTGTTACAATTCTTTTGGGGTCGGCCATGGCTCTGCTGCAGGACGATATCAAAAGGCGGCTGGCCTATTCCAGTATTGCCCAGATCGGGTATATCCTCCTCGGTATCTCGCTATTGAGCGAGCGTGCCTTTATAGGAGCCGTATATCATATCTTTACGCATGCTTTCATGAAGGGATGCCTCTTCCTCATTGCCGGAGCCATTATTGTCCGTACGGGGGAGAGGCGGATCAGCCGTATGGGAGGCCTGGGGTTGAAAATGCCTCTGACCATGATCGCCTTTACGCTCTGTTCCCTCTCCATGGTAGGCATTCCTCCTTTTAACGGCTTTATCAGCAAATGGCAGCTGTGCCTGGGAGCCCTGGATATCGGCCAGCCGTTTTATGTTATTCTTCTCATCGTCAGCAGCCTTTTGAACGCGGCCTATTATTTCCCCATCGTTATCGCCGCTTTTTTTGCCGTTCCCAAGAGCGACTCCGGGCCTGTCAATGGCGCTTTAAAGGTACCCGAGGCTTCGTTAAGCATGCTTATTCCGATCATGATTCTGGCTATAGGCTGTATTGCTTTTGCCGTTACGCCGCAAAACTGGCCTTTGCAGCTGGCTAAGGCCGTAGTTCAGGAGCTTTTTATTAGATTCTAGAAAGGGAGTTTGGGCAAAATGGCAGCATCCGTACCTGTAGTGGAGACAGTTGAATTAACGAGTGCCCTGCCCCTGTGGTTGGTATTAATACCCATCCTGGGCAGCTTTGTGGTTTACTGGGGCGGCCGACGCCTGGGGGAAGCGCTTCGCAACTACATAGCCATCGGTATCTCGGCGGCATGTTTTCTTTTAGCCGTATATCTTTTTCACCTGGTGCAGCAGGGTGAAGTTGTGTACCGTGTTATCGCTTTCCTGGATTTCGGCCTTAACTTTCGCGTCGACATTTTGGGGGCCCTGTTTGCTTTACTTTCC
>JAGVAS010000156.1 GCA_020060185.1 Desulfovibrio sp.
CCACAAGGACCCCGCCGAAAAGAAGCGGCAGGATCTGCTTGGCAAAATTCCAGGTCGATTCCACCCAGGACAGGCGTTCATAGCTTTCAAACCAGCGCATCAGGACAAAAGTGAGAATCCCCAGCAGGATAATAACCAGGAACCACTTGATGCCGAAGACAAAATTCCAGAAACCTGTCGCCTCTTCCGGCCTTCCCCAGGCAGCAAAAATGAGGATGAGAACCAGCACCACAAAATATAACAGGTTCTGGGTAGGGCGGCGCCTTTCTTCCTGGTCAACCATCTGCCCCAGTGCCGCTTTTACCTTTTCTTCTTCCTCCCGCCGGTAGATAAAAGCCATGAGCAGACCGATCACCACGGCAAAAAGCACAGCCCCGACAGCCCTGGCCAGGCCAAGCTGCCAGCCTAAAACCCGGGCTGTAAGGATAATAGCCAGAATGTTAATGGCCGGCCCGGAATACAGGAAAGCGGTAGCAGGACCAATACCAGCCCCCTTTTTCCATATACCGGCAAAAAGGGGCAGCACCGTGCAGGAGCAGACCGCCAGGACGCTCCCGGAAACGGAGGCTACCGAATAAGCCAGCCACTTCGGGGCCCCACCCCCGAAGTACCTGAGCACCGCACCCTGGGAAACAAAGTTTGCTATAGCCCCGGCGATAAAAAAGGCGGGTATCAGGCAATAGAGGACATGCTCCCGGGCATATTCCTGCAGCATGTGAAAGGCTTCCAAAATGGAAACCTGCACTACCGGGTTGTTAAATGGGGCAAAATAGGCTACCAGAAACACAGCTACGATCAGTGTTAACCTATGCCATTCCTTCATTTTCTCCATCTCCTAAGACTATAATTTATTCCTGCATTTAAGGAATATCATTAATTATGTTACTCATCTCTATAACTATTTTATAACTCTTCCCGGATCCACTTTTTAATCTCTTCTTTTCTGGGCACACGGCCAAATACTTTGACTTTCTCGTTTACCACCAGTCCCGGAGTCATCATGATATCATGCTCCATGATCTTTTCCATATCCGACACTTTTTCGATATCAGCTGCTACTCCCAGTTCGGCCAGGGCGTTGATCGTTTCCTGCTCCAGCTTCTGGCAGTTCCTGCATCCCGGGCCTAAAATCTTGATTTTCATTTTTCAACCTCCTGTGACATAAGGTAGTGTCAACAAAGTTAGCTTTGCTGCTAAAAGAATTGCCCTCAGAAGTCATTTCCGAGGGGCAAAAGCAAACGGCTCAAAAACGACGTTTAACTCTCTTTGTTGAGGTGCTCCATCCCCTCCAGCGCCGTAGCAAAAACTGTTGAAGCAAGGGCAAATCGAGTCGCCAGCAATGTCTCCCCGATCTCCTCCTTGCCGGTCCCTGCTTTTTGGGCCAGCTTTATGAACGTTTCGGTACACAGGTGGCAGCCCACCGCAGTAGAGGCCGCGATCATGATCAGATGTTTGTACTTTTCCGGAATATGCGGCAGGTCGAACACAAACTTACGCTCCTGTGCCTGCCGGGGGATCCATTCCGGAATAAGTTTGGACATCTGCACCATAGGCGTGGGCTCTTCACCCAGGTTTGCCGCCATCATTTTAAGAATCTGCTCTACAGAAGGAGCATTTTTTTGATTTTCCATCTTTAGTTTCCTCCCCGTTTTTTCTTTTTATTACAATTTCCTGATGCTATTTGACTTCAGCATCCAGCAGCTTAAAAACACCTTTGGCCCGAAATTTAGGAATGGCCTTTTCGGCCAGCTTTTCAAGGTTGTTTACAATTGGCGCAAGACGATTACCCGGGAGACCGAGTAAACACTCCGAGTGGGAAATGTCCGTGCTGTCCCGGCAGCCGTAACACCCCAGGTTGGTATTTGTTTTCCCCGTTTGAAACGGAACCACGGTAGAATCTATACAGGTAGCCTGAAAAACTCCGGTCTGGAAACTGTGCCGGCCACCTTCCGTAAAGATGTCGGCCAGCGTTACCCACATCAGCTTTTCGGGTTCTCCTTCCAGAATAACTACATCGGGAGCAAAATCAGCCTGTTCCAGCGATATGACCAGGACAGCGGAATATTCTCCTTGCTTTAACCGGGGCATCAGGCCGAGAGTTTTTGATGCTGCTTCATGGCTGCCAAAGAGACCCATATTAAAGAGCATCTCGCCGCTTTTAATTTTTTCCGGTAAAGCATTAAAACCGAAAGCAGAAGCGGCTGCAGGGCAGGTTATATTCTCACCATTTAACAGGACCTTATGTCCTCGCTTGGCCATCATCAGAGCCTGGCAGAAACGCAATTTCCGGCTGCCGTCATACCCTTCAGGAACATCGTCCCCCGCTCTTAACAGTTTTACCGCCAGGGGCGGGCATTGCAGCTCGAGAATCTCAGATATTTTTTTACTTTGCTCTAGATAATCACCCAAAGTCAAAACATCCTCTTTTAGCACAGTCAGTCCAGCCGCATATCCTTTTCAAGAACGTATGCCTCTTTATCCAGCCCAGGTCTTATATTTCACCTTTTTCGAACTACTTTTCACCTACTTCAACTATACGGGGCCTCTCATCTTCCTGCTTTTAAGCTCCTTGTTCTGCATAATCAAATGCTGCCGGGGAGTAAGCGGTTCTCCATCTTCATAGATTACCTGGCAGAAATAAAGACACCCCCTCTCGACGGGAAACTCTTCTTCGGATATCTCCTTTTCAAAACGGTGGCAATAAAGACTTTCACTTATTCTTTCCAGTAACCCGCACTCGCTGCATTTGGCCATTTTACCACCTCTTTAATATTTTTAAACAGGAAAAACTGACTTTTGGCAACAGAATGGTAAACAGGCGCTTTATCTTTTTCGTTGGAGAGAAGGAGCCTTTAGATAATATATGCGTCATTCTGCATATATAATAACAAGCGGGAACCCTTATGTCAATAATAAAATAAAATATTTTTGGTTTTCTCCATTCAAGAATGAAAAAGAAAGATTCTCTCTCAGCACCACTACAACCATGAAAGCGCTGCTCCTGACTCCAATGTGCTATGATGGTACGCTCATATCCTCTCTTGGGGGCCTGACCGATATCATTAGATTTTGTTTCCAAAAATTCAAGGTTAGCACTGAAAAAATATTTACAAGTTGGCAATTCATGGCTATAATATAAATAGTGACTTATATAAAGGGAGATTGATATGGCTGATGTCATTGGACTGCAGATAATCTTTCAGACCCTTGGGGAGGCAAACCGTCTGAAGATAATCGAATTCATCGGTGATAAAGAACGGTCCGTGACAGAGATTGTGGAGGCTACGGGATTGTCGCAGCCTTTAGTCTCTCACCACCTGCGGATGCTGCGGGAAGCCCGGATCATGGAAACCCAGAGAGAAGGGCCGTTCGTTTATTACCGGATCAGGGATCAGCGGCTGTTAGAGGCGTTGAAGGTGTTTTTAGAGATTTTTAATTAAACAGTCTTAGGTAAGTTGCTCGTTGGCTTGTCATTAACACTCGTGGAGTTATCTCTTGAAGTCTCAAAATATCTTGAGAAAGGGGATTTTTTCGATGGAATTTAAAGAAAAAATGATGGATAGCATGATGGGGAGGATGTCTTCCGGAGAGAAAAAGCAGATGATGAATTTAATGATGGAAAAATTCTTTAAAGGAATGACTCCCGAGGAGAAACAGGAGATGAGGCGGGAGATAAGGCCAAAAATGATGGGTTTGATGATGGGGGGAGATCAGGCGGGTGGTGGGAGTCCAATGACGGGTATGATGCGGTCGATGATGGGCTGGGGAAACAACGATGAAGAAGGCTTCAATCCTATGGAAATGTGCAAACAGATGATGTCAACCATATCCAACACCAGTGAACTGGCGACTTTTGCCACGCCGGAGATCCGGGGACTGTTCGAGGAATGGGTGCGGCAGGTAGATGAGGAAGTCCTGAATTTACTGGAGAAGAACAATGCGCTTACCCCGGAAGAGATCACCGCCCGGCTTAAAATTTCCAGGGAAAGTGTTATTTACTTCCTCTCCCGCTTGGCGCAGAGGGGCAAGGTTTCCCTACAGTGTTCGAAGGTTAAAGAAAAGTAAGAGGTTATATCCATTTTTGGTTATATCCATTTTTGTTGAATTAAAGAGAGCCATTAAATGGCTCTCTTTTTGAATACGAGATGATATCATTGACCTATTTGGATTCCTCATTTTCTCCAGGCAAAATTTTAAAATCGCAACAACCCTTTTTACCCGTTTCTTCTTTTACTTCAGTAATTTTCATGTCACAGCATCCTGACTTTGACCTTTTAAAAAAGCCAAACAACCCCTTCTTTTCATCTTTTCCTTTACTCATTTTCAAACCTCCTCCGGCATTATCTGCCTTATTATTATCTGGATTTAGCTATAAAGTTTTTATATTCCGCAAGCAGAGCTATTTTGTATTCTCCTTCAGCTCTTTCTGGAATATAATTTTTTCGCTGCACTATTTCCAACAGCTTTTCAGCAGCTTTTTCACCCGAAAGGTCAAGGCTCCTTACATCCAGAAAAGCCTGTTCTACTCCGACCAACCCCACCAGTTCGCCACCAACGTTTAGCTTATAGATCCTGGGTGCTCCAGGGTCACAACAGCTGCTCATATATTCATCTTCCCTCCTTTCGTGTTACAATATCGGGTAGAGAGTTTGAAAAATATACCCGGACACGATAGCCACAGCGAGTATCGTGACCGCAAAGGTGGCTACCAACCTGGGCTTAAATATTGATGCCAATAGGGTTAATTCAGGAATACTGGCCCCTGCCCCACCGATTATCAATGCCAATAACGCCCCCAGACTCATGCCTTTTGCCAGCAATACTGAAGCAATAGGGATCATAGTTTCAACCCGGATATACATGGGAACCCCAATGACAGCGGCAACCGGTATGGCAAGAAGTTTGCCCGGGCCGGCAACTTTAATGATAAATTGCTCCGGCACAAAGCCGTAAATAAAAGAACCGATACCGGCGCCTATAATTAAGATGCTATGTTAAAAGTCAACTTTTTTGTGGATAACCGAAAATGCATAAAAGTACCTGTTCTGACAAAATAACATATTTTGGCAGCGAACAACCTGAGGACCCTTCTGTACAGCTGTTCCGGTTAACGTAGGAGCACTGCTCACAGGGCTCTTTAAACCCCTTTCAGAAATTCCATACTGGCAGAATGCGGTTTTTTAACCAAGATGCCTACCCTGAAAATAGCTTTTTACCATTTTCATCAACTGATGGTGAAGCGCTAAGCTTCATGGGTGTCTAATTCGGATTTGGAAAGGGGCGCTTAAGGCAAAAGAGTTGAGCCATTCTTAATACGGGTTTTTGGTTATCCCCCAGTAAGGTGCCGGCTTTGGCCCCTGCGCTCAAGCGCCCATACCTTAACTGCAGAGCAGCTGATCTTTAAGGTTTGCAGTGCCGATTAAAAGTTCTATAGCCTGTTTGGCTGCTTCCCGGTTCTTTTTACAGCTGAGCTTACAGGTAATATCGCTGGTGCTTTCTTCGAACCCGGCAACATGAAAAGGTGTCTGGGTTTGGAGCATGGCAAAGGCGATTCTGATGAACTTGTTGGCTGCAGCGTTATAGATCTGACAGGGTGTTTTACCCCTTCTGTTCATCCGTTCATAATAGTCTATAAAGTAGGTATTCCGGCAGGCTTTACTGCATAGATTTTTGCCGATTAAGGTGACAATGTAGCGTAAAGCGGGACTGCCCTGCCTGCTGATCTGAAACGCTTTTGCTTTTTTACCACCGCTTTGGGAGAGCACCGGATTGATGCCGGCCAGCTTAACCAGCTGCCTGTTGTAGGTATAGTTAAAAATAGAGCCGACTTCAGCGATGAATTCTGTGGCGGTAATAACATTGATACCTTTCATAGTTAATAGAAGCACGGCCGGAGTTTTAACCAGCAGCTCTTCTATCTGAAGCTCTAAGGCGGCGATCTGTTCTTCCAGGGTTTCCAGCTGCTGCAGTCTAAACTTAACCTGTTCGCTTTGAAAGCCGGCCCATTCCCTAGAAGGAGCGGTTAATGCCCTTTGGGCTGCCTGTAATAAAAGCTGGATTTCACGGTCTGTTAGCTTTACTTTATCAGTTTCGGCCAGCTGTTTAAGGCCTGTTTCTCCCAGGTGCAAGACCTGCTCCGGCAGAGGAGAATAACGCATAATCATTCGGCTTTTCCGGCTCCAAAAGGAATCGAATATTTTCTGCTTTTTGAGTCCGGCCGGATTTGTTAGGCCCTGGAATTCTCTAAAGACCATGCTCATCAGCTGGCGGATCTGTGTCTTAAGAGCGGATGCCTCTTTAACCAGCTGGCGCCTGGTACGGC
>JAGVAS010000004.1 GCA_020060185.1 Desulfovibrio sp.
AAAACAGTTGTGGCAGGAATCTTGTATGAATAAGATAGATAATTTTGGCAAAGTAATTCAGGATATGTCTTTGCTTTATGAATTAGCATTGGCAACTGGTCAATCACTTGACTTAAAAGAAAGCTGTGATTTATTCCTTAAGCGGTTAATGGGGCGGAAAAATCTAAGCTATAGTGTTTGGATTAAGGACAATTTTTTAACCGGAGAAGAGTATCAGCAGACCACTACTCTGATTTACGCTTTCCCAGAGTTTTTTCCCAAATCAAAAAAACTTCCGTTAGATCATCCCCTTTTTACCTGTTTAAACAAGGAAAAAATTGTTAAAGTATCATCTAATAAAAAAGAATTCTGGCAACTGGTAGATGAAAAAGGAATTACTACGGAAATGGAGAACGCAGGGGAGGCCTGGGAGGATCACGGCCTGGTATTCTGCAATGAGTTAGGGCAGCCTCTTTGCCCCAGGGGATTCACCAGGAACTTTGAGAGGGTATTAAAACGGGCTGGCATGGAGAAAATAACCTTTCACGGCCTCAGACATACTTTTGCCACAATGAGCTTACAGGAGGGTGTTAGCATTAAAACCACGCAGAAGAACTTAGGGCACCATAAAGCGGCCTTTACCCTGGACGTTTACAGCAGCGTTACCTCCAGAATGAAGAAAGAGGCTACAGACAAAATCGGCAGCCTGCTAGCCTCCTGCATGGGGAAATAATCCTCTAAGTTCGCAATTCGCATTATTAGAGGATATGGCCGGGAGCTGGACCCTCCCGGTTTTTTTGTGTACTGTAATAAAGTGTGTCAAATGAATGTCAAACGAGCATTTTAGAGCATTTTTGAAATAAAGGCATTCGCCAGAATGCCCTGTATTTGCCTGGTGGGGCTGCAGGGATTTGAACCCTGGGCCTCTTGAATGTGAGTCAAGCGCTCTCCCCCTGAGCTACAGCCCCATAGTTAAAAGTGGTTGTGTATAAAAAATTATAAAGCTTTACCGGAGAGATGTCAAGGACAATTACGGGCAATGATCCGGTGTTGAGCTTTCTTTTCCCTCGTCAGGGTGTTGGGAACTGGTCCGGCTCTCTTGGCTCGATTCATTACTGCGGCCGGAAAATTTAACATAAAAGATTATGCCTGCAATGGCAGCTCCAATAATGATTAAAAAAAGTATATATGAATACGAAACAATAAAAAACATAAATTTTGTCAAGATCATACTTCCCAAAATGGCTAGAAAGGAAAAGATAGCTGCGCCTGCAGCAGTGAATATCAAAAAATGCCAGAAGTTAATCTCCAGCAAACCCGCCGGGAAAGAAATAAAAGTACGTGTAAAACCAAAAAGCTGTGCCAGTAAAACCGATAAAAAGCCATATTTTTTTATATAACTGTTAATCTTGTTAAAACGATTTTTGTTATCCTGAGGCGGTGTTGCTGACTGATAGTCAATCGTTAAATAATGCTGGTTATTAAAACGTAGCCAGAGCACTTTTCCGAGTTTCTTGCTGTAATAACCGGCTGCATAGCTGATGGTACTGCCTAAAGTAATCCCAAGTGTGGCGATGCCTACTATCTGCCAGATGGAGAGCTTTCCCTTTGCAAGAAGGGTCCATGCAGTCATGATAAAAAATGTGGAAGAAAAGGGGATACCGATGCTTTCAGCAAACATGCTGATTCCCAGGCCCCAGGCACCGTATTTATGTAGTAATATATTGAAATAATTAATAAACTGCAGGGAAAGCTCTTCCACGCTTAATTCTCCTTACCAACTGGTCCAGGTAATTATTTAAACTTTGCATGTACATTGCTGTCGTCAAAAAAAGCCAGAACTGCAGTTGTTTTGTTAACAAGGCTGCTAATGTTCCTGGTTACTATATTTTAACAGATTTATACTTTTTTTAAAACCTTTTAGAGCTTAAAAAAATAACTCGTGATGCTTGTGGTTAAAGTTAAGTGCTATAATTATAATAAAAAAAGAAAAGTAGTAGTGGTTTTGTAAAAAGAGAACCGGGAAAGGAGCCGAAAAAATGTCTTTATGGTATTGCAAATGCGGATATATTTTTGAGGCTTGCAGATTACCAAATTTAAAGGGGATGAAATTATGAATATCGAGGAGATAAAAATCCGGGTTGAAGGGCTTAACCTGGTTGGATGGGCCTACTGGCCTGATAAAGAGCTTTCCAGGAAAGCACCCCTCTTAATCTTCTGTCACGGTATTCCCAGGGGAAACCCTCCTTCCGGGGAAAATGAACAAAATAAGGAGGAGGATGGCGGCTATCCTGCTCTTGCAGAGCGCTGTATAGCTGAAGGGTTGCCATGTTTTCATTTTAATTTCCGTGGAACGGGAGAGAGTGAAGGCAACTTTGACCTGCCGGGATGGGGACGGGATCTTATCGCCGTCCTGGACTACTGGGAAAAACGTAACTTATATAATCATTTCTTCCTTTGGGGTTTCAGTGCGGGAGCTGCAGTTTCCAGCTATGTCGCTTCATTTGACCTGCGCGTGAAAGGTGTGGCGCTGGCAGCTTGCCCGGCAGAGTTTAACAGCCTTTTTACTTTACAGGATCTGGATAACATTCTATCCCGGTTCCGGGGCGTTGGTGTTATAAGGGATAGTTCGTTCCCTCTCGATCCTCTTGCCTGGCTCAAAGGCATTTACTCCGTAAATCCGATCAATTACGTAGGCCGCATAGCTCCAAGACCACTGCTCATTGCTCATGGTGCCGGGGACGAACTCATCCCTTACGAGCATGTCCTTAAACTTTATGAGCAGGCCGGGGATCCCAAACAGCTTATGATTATACCTGGTGCAGCTCACCAGTTGCGCAAGAGTCGGGAAGCTGTCTCAGGGTGCCTGGAATGGTTTAAACAGTTGCAAGATTATTGACCCGCTTGTTTTTCCTCCTTTTCGTGAATCCAGGCCGGACACCCCTCTATTTTTTCTCCGGGATATTTTCGGGAAACGCGGCGGCAAAAATGAAAATGGGTGGTCAGGCGAAAAGCCAAAACAACCAAAATAAAAACTCCAATCACTTGTTTTGATTGACCGTTAATGGTAAAATGAGCGTGACAATATAAGGAAACTGGTGATTCCTATGGTCAGGCTTAGCCGTAAGATAAATATGATCAGGCTTTCCCGCAAGCAAATTGATACTATGGCTAGTTACATGGAAAAGCAGGAAGACGTGCTGGCGTTTTACCTGTACGGGTCGTATGGAACGGAATACCAGACGATTTTGTCGGATGTGGATTTTGCCGTGCTGCCGTTTTCAAAAAAAGAACTGGATATTGATCGGGAGCTGGAATTGTTATCTGAACTGCAGCTTATTGGCCGAAGCGATGATATCAACATGGTTAACCTTTTGAAGGTTCCCGTGACGCTTCAAATGCGGGTCTTGGAGAGCGGGCGCCTGTTGTTCTGCAGGATCGACGTGTTTTTGGCGGATTTTAAGGAACTTGTGATACGCCGCTATTGCGACTTTGAGCCGGATCCCAGTACTTTTTACCGGGATTACGATGCCGGGCTACGGGAGGAGTTCCTATGACGGTCGATAGGGAAAAAATACGCCAGAAGCTGCAGTTTATGCGCGAGAGATTGCGGGAGCTTAGGAGAAGCACGGCTTCCGGAAAGGCGACGTGGTAAGCGGCGAAGGCGTGCCCGTGTCTAATCCTCGTAAAGAGCCTGTGGATTTTTACAAAGTTTCCAAACTGAAACTTCTTCAGCGGGCCCCAGAAAACGAGGTGAAAGGACCTCCCTGGGAGGGTGTGCCCCCTTCACTGGAAGAATATCGTCAGAGAGGGCACCGCCGCCTTGCCACGCGAACATGCGAGAGCAAATGCAAAACCTGCATCTGGGGATGCTGCATGGCCGTGGAGATAATCGTGGATCACTGGAAGCCTTCTGCTCCGAAGTACAGGTCGGAGATTTTCTGCTACGGCCCCAAATCCTGCCCCTTTTACAAGGCGGGGCCCAGGCGCAAGGTTCCCGGGCGCAAAGGGATGGTCTACGAAGAACCCGACTGGGTGGACGAAGACGAAACCGCCCACCGGGATGGAAATACTTTGGGTATAATAAAATTTGAAAAAAAGATAACAATAAGGGAGCTTCTTATTGATCCCGAGCTAAACAGGCAGTATTCCTATAAAAAATTTGTAGAGATTGTTAATTCTGTAAGTAATCTCTTATGGAAACAGGGGATTGGGAATGGAGATAAAGTATCTATATTGATGCAGAACTCTCCGAGGTTTTTGTTTGCTTTTTTTGGCATCATGCAGCTTGGGGCAGTTGCTTGCCCTATAAATATTCATTTAAAAGCTGAAGAAATAGCTTTTATTTTTAAGGACTCAGAAAGCACTGCTTTATTTGTATCTGAAGACTATTTGGATGTTACAATAAGAGTATTAGAAGGACAGGAAAAAACATGTAAGCTGTGACTCATTTTTTAAAACTTGTAACAAACTATTTGCACAATCAGGGCATGAGTGTCAAAATATAAAGTAAATTATTTAAAGTAGTTACACTACGCCTCATGCCCCCCGATCTTAGTAGCCCGGTCAAAAAGCAACCCTCCTTGAGCAAGTGATGACAACCTGAACAGACTTGTTATGCCATAACGGTTCCGGATAGAATCCATCGCCTTGCTCAATGCAATTTTTTTTTCTTTCTTATCGACTAGGGAGAGCTGTATTTCTTTAAAATCAATCAGACCCGAAAGTCGGACACCCAAAGCCCTTACCGGCCTGTAATCCCAGTTAGCATAAAATAGTTTTTGCACATACGAATACACATCCATCGTCATAGCTGTAGGTTCGGACACTTTAATCTGCTTGGAAAACCCCGTGGGGAATTCAAAATCTGCACCCCGGCAGTATACGTTTACAACCTGACCCACCTTACCAAGAGCCCTGGTTCGTCGGCAAACTTCTTCGGTGATCTCTAATAAAACAACTTCTATTTCTCTTTTGGATCTGTAATCCCTGGGCAAGGTGATAGAATGCCCTACACCTTTGCGGCTGTCTTTTGCACTTTCAGAAGGTTCTATAGTGGAATAGTCAATTCCATGAGCGTTCAGCCACAGCACCTCTCCGTTAACGCCCCATCTGCGTTTTAAATCTTCTTTGGGAAGTGCAGCCAGATGGCCTATGGTTCTGATTCCCATATTAAAAAAGTTACGCTCCATACGAGAACCTACACCGAACAGATCCCTGATCGGAAGGGGCCAGGTATACTCAGCATAATTCTCATGGGATAATCTGAAAAAGCCATCTTCGTTTTTTTTTTTTTGGCAAAACGGTCACAGGCCATTTTAGCCTGCAAAGGGTTTTCTCCGATACCAACCCGGCACTTAATGCCGGTTTCTTCCCAGACCTTTTTAATCATGAGCCTGGCCATTTCTTCAGGAGTTCCAAAAAGCTTTTCACACCCGGTCATATCGAGGAATTGTTCGTCAATAGAGTAGGGGGAGACTCTATCAGTAAACTTTTCAAAGATTTCTGTGATCCTCAAAGATACGTCTATGTAGTCTTTCATGTGAGGTCTGACGAAAACTATATTCGGACACAACCTGGTGCATTCTCCTGCTACCATGCCTGTTTTAATACCAAAAGCCTTGGCTTCTTTAGTTGCAGCTAGAACTACTCCATGTCTGCGTTCAGGATCTCCGCAGACAGCAACAGGTTTGCCACGTAGAGAAGGGTTTTTGACAACTTCTACACTGGCATAGAACGACTCCATGTCAGCGAGCATAATTATTCTACGCATTCAAATTACATCCTATTACGAACAGTTGTTCTGTACTATTATAGATAGATTTTTATTCTGTGACAATAGGTTTTATGTATGTATTTTCTGGGAATCTGCAGACAGATAAAAAGAGAGACTTTTATTTTTATGAAGGTGTTCAACCATCTTCTATATAGAGAGAGGTAGCTAGATGAAAACATGAGGAGAACTTGGAGAAGTTGACCCTAGGTTAAGGGATGCGTCAGAGTTTACCTCATGGTTAAAAGAAAACATTAACCTACCACTACAGCGTGATTTCAAAAAAACAAGACTTTAACTCAGGCCAGCAGCTAACGATGACAAACAAATTATTTCTTGTGAAAAAGCCAGTCTAACTACTG
>JAGVAS010000042.1 GCA_020060185.1 Desulfovibrio sp.
GAGTGCTTTACCCTTTTATCGCTTAACATTTTTTAGGGCTCCTGAAAAACCTTATCCAAATAGGAGCTCTATTTTAAGAAAACATTTGCGGAATTCCTGTACTTCCTTACTTGTTATTTGACAAAGAATAATATCATTACCCTTTAATCCAGCTAAAACTAAAGCCGGCCTGCGTTTACTGCTGGATAAATCGGAAAACGGAAACGGAATTATGACTACATCGCCTTTTACAAATTTGCCCATGCTTCATCTTCCTCCGGTCTTAGCCAATCTTTACCTAAACTGCTTTCACTTGCAAGGAGCAATTCTTTTTTAATACCGGGTTCTTTTTGTCTGATTGACTCAATTATTTCTTTGATATTTTCACTGTTAAGATACTGGTTTATTGCAACTCTGACAACGTTAGAAAAATCATAAACGTCAGCGCCGGCTTTTTCATTTAAACCCTTTGCAACTAATTCCAAATCTTCAACAATGTTTTCATCGAGCTTTATTGATTTTGTTACCATGATTTTACGCCACCTTTTAAAGTATTATTTTATAATAAATGATAATACAATAAAATACTTATGTCAATAAAGTTTTTTCCAGCGATAGTTCTCTGACCGGCACTCCTGATTTCTCCTTGTTCTTCCTTAAGACTTCGTCCCTTTTAGTCTTGCTTTTAAAGCTTCCGTTTCTTGCATATCCGGGCATGATAACCATCTTTTGTTACTTATTAACCAAAATATACCATTTAAAATGCAAATGCGACAAGAGTAGAACCGTCCCCTGTCGCATCTGTCGCAGACGTCCCCTGTTGCACCCGGGTTAATAATGTCCTCTACAACTATAAATATAGATATTTTCAGTATCTAAACTATATATTAATCTATGTTCGTCTGTAATACGTCTACTCCATAAACCGCTTAGTTCATGTTTAAGGGGCTCAGGTTTCCCCAACCCCTCGTTGCCATTTCGCTCAACATCTTTTATGAGTTCATTAATTTTCTTTAAAACCTTTTTATCATTAGCTTGCCAATATAAATAGTGTTCCCATGAAATATCTGAAAATATCTTATTCATTCTCAATAAGCTCTCTTATTTTAGATTGTCCTCTTTTGATTTGGGCGATAGATTCCAGTAATTCCTTATAGTATTCAGGATTACTTCTTACAAAAAGATTTTCCATCAGATTGTTATATTCAGCCTCCGACATCATTACAACATTTCCGCCTTGCTTACGAGTGATTATGATTGTTTCAAAGTCGTTATTGGCTAGATCACAATATTCTTTAAAATTTTGCCTTGCATTAGTATAATTAACTGCCAGCATTATAAAACACCTCCATAAGTACAATATTCTGTACAGTTATTTTATGATTATTTTTTCAAAGTGTCAATTCTTTTATTCAGTTATTTTATTTTGTTTTTCAGTTATTCCGGTTTTTTTCGCAGAGGCCTTCCACAGATTTTTTTGCCCCTGGAAGCAGGAAGCAGCCTCTTGGGGAGAGAATAGTTAATTGTTTTTAAAAATAGTCAAAGGGAATGAGGGGCCAGGACGATGTATATCAGTACCCGGGGAAATTTTGAAGAAGTTGCTGCTTCAGAAGCAATCAGGCTGGGCATGGTACCGGCGGGAGGTTTATTTGTACCCGCGGAGCTGCCCTCTCTTTCCATGGAAGAAATCCTGGAGATGCAGGAGAAACCTTACCAGGACACTGCCTGCCGGATTATGTCTCTTTTCCTGCATGACTTTTTGCCGGGAGAGATCAAGGAGTGCGTGGAGAAGGCCTACAGCGAAAGAAATTTTGCTCACAATTCCATAACTCCCCTCTTCAGGCTGGACAGTAATATGCATTTCCTGGAACTGTGGCACGGACCCACGGCAGCCTTCAAGGATATAGCCCTACAGGTAATGCCCTATTTTTTATCTCTGGCCCTCAGGAAAGCCGGGGTTAAAAGGGAGACAGCCATTCTGGTGGCCACTTCAGGAGATACGGGAAAGGCAGCCCTGGAAGGCTTTAAAAATGTTCCCGGTATCAAAATAATCGTCTTTTACCCCCACGGTGGAGTCAGCAGGGTGCAGGAACTGCAGATGACTACCACTGATGGCTTTAATACTTACGCGGTGGCGGTTAGGGGAAACTTTGACGACTGCCAGAACTCCGTTAAGGAAATTTTTGCTGACGAGGAATTTAAAAAAATCCTGGCTGGGAAGGGGTACGAGCTCTCGTCAGCCAATTCCATTAACTGGGGCCGTCTTCTGCCGCAGGTTGTCTATTACTTCCGGGCTTACCTTAACCTCCTGGAGAAAAAGGATATCCTCCCCGGCGAACGTATCAATTTTGTGGTTCCCACGGGAAATTTCGGCAACATCCTGGCGGGATGGTATGCCGGCAGGATGGGGCTCCCTGTTAATAAGCTGATCTGTGCCTCCAACGAGAATAAAGTGCTGGCGGATTTTTTCCAGACCGGAATCTACGATCGCAACAGGGAATTCAAGCAGACCAGCAGCCCCTCCATGGATATCCTGGTTTCCAGCAACCTGGAAAGATTTCTTTTCGAAATTAGCAACCACGGCGCGGGGAAGATCAACCGCTGGATGACAGCTTTAAAAGAAACGGGACGTTTTGAGGTCGATACCGGAACCAGGCAGGCCATGGAGCAAATCATAGCGGCCGGTTTTGCTTTGGAAGAAGAAACCCTGTCGGCGATAAGGGAAGTTTTTGAAACCGGAGGTTATCTCCTGGATACCCATACCGCCGTCGGGTTTAAGGTTTACCGGAAGTACCTGTCCGCAACAGGGGACGGGGCAAAAACAGTAATTTGTGCCACCGCCAGCCCTTTTAAGTTCAGCAGCAGTGTCCTCCAGGCCATCAAGGGAAAGGATTACCTGGAGGATAAGGATGAGTTTGCCGTACTGCAGGAACTAAGCAGGCTCAGCGGAATTCCTGTTCACTCCGGGCTTCGGAACCTGGAGAGCAAACCTGTTCTGCACCATACCGTTTGTGAGAGAAATGAAATAAAAGCCCAGGTGGAAAAAATCCTGGGCATCTAGTCTGCCTGTTTTTTATCTTTCCATTGGCCTGGAACACGTTTTTGCTACTGGTGATAAACTACCGCTCAATCATTCCCTCGTTGCGCCCCACAGGTTCCTCCAGGAAAGCATGTTCAATAAGCATGGGTTCTCCCTCTACAGTCATTTTGACACGCTCGATATAAACGAATTCCGTCAGGGTATTTACAATGGAATTTATGGTCATTGCCTCTCCTGCAGCCCCCCCGGGGTGTTTGGTATGCATTTCCCGGGAAAAATCAACATAGGCTATTCCGTCCCCGATCTCTACCGAGAGGACCCTTACTTCCCTGGGGATGGTAGGGCTGAGGTCCGCACGTTCCGGACCTTTGATTAATTCCTCCAGCACTATCTTAACGAATTTTTCCCGGTTGGTGTCGGGGGATATTGTTATCGCCCTGGTTTCTCCGACAACGGCAGTAGCATCCTTTTTACTGAAATACAGGGTAACTTCCGCCGTTACCTCGGAAGGCTCCACGTTTTTTTCGGTTATTTCTTCCTGCGGCTGCCGCAGTGCACATCCTGCAGGCATAACTGCAATTAAAAACGTGAAGAGCAGCATGATAAAACGTTTTGACAATTTTGCTCACTCCTTACCTGTTCAGGTACGATTATTATACTCTTTATTAACTGGAAAGCAACATTCTGAAGGAATAATTATATTTCTGACCGGGAATTCTTTAAAAAGAACAATTAAGGGAGTTTAAAGATGGAACTGGATTTCAGTAAGAATCTGGGAAAAATTGACAGGATTATAAGAGTGATTATCGGATCATTTTTACTGGTACTGTCCATTTCCGGTCTTGTAACGGGTACCCTGGCTTTCATAGTTTTAATACTCGCCTTTTCCCAGTTTATTGAAGCATCACTGGGCTATTGAATTGTCTACGACCTGCTGGGTTGGTCAACCCGTAGAACGGAAGTAAACCCATGAACAACCTCCGCTTGCGCTTTAACTTTCCCGCCGAGAAGTCCCGTCCTGGGCCTTCTTTGCTCGCGAAGCGAGAACGAAGGGCGGGGATGAGAGGCAGCTAGGGCAGGGACTGCCTGAAGTTACGCCTGCCGGAAAGATCTACTCGATGAAACAGGAAGTCCCTTCATGAACGGAGCAAAGGTAGGGGTAGTTCACCATAGAGGCGGTCGGTTCCGGGAGCATATCCTGAGGTGTAGGTACGGTGCCGGGCTATCATTCCTCCACCAGGCGGATTTTATTCTCTACAACAACAAGTTCTTTCCCGAACTCCTCCAGCAGGGAATGAAGTTTTTCATCGAACAACCTTTTTTCTTCGGTATTTGATACCGTGCCTTCCAGGACGAGGTGTCCTTCTTTTTCATAGATATTTAACGGAATCTTGGTTAACCTTAAATCTTCCTCAAAGGATCTTTTTATTTCCTCTGCAGCCCGGGCTGCCCTGGAAAGTTCCCCTTTTTCCGTATTAACGAGGTAAGCGTGCACATTTTTCACACCCGGTATTTTGCCTGCAGCTGCCATGGCACGGTTTCTTTCCTCGATACTCAGGTCGCCTTCCAGGGACACTACTCCGTCTTCAGCCGAAACTTTTAACCTGCCGTTCTCAATTCCTTCGGCAGCAAATATTCTGCGAATTTCATTAACAATATCGTTGTCATCAATAGTTATGATGAGACCGGTATCATCGGTCTCTGTTAATTCCGGAACGGCAATGTTGTTAATTACCCGTTTTACTCCCATGGCTTTGGCGGCGTCCTCTCCGGCGGCCTGCTTCATATCCAGGCTTTCGGCTTTACCGGTTAGCGAAACTTCGCCTTTATTGACCAGCACTTTTATCCGGGTATCTGTGAGGAGCGGGTCGCCTTCCAGTTCCTGGCGGACCTCCATATAAACATGCCTGTCATCCACGGCTCCGTCGGTGGAAACGGTAAGGTAGTTTTCGATCTCACCAACGCCTTCGATCGATTCCACAACCTTCCGGGCATGGTTTTTTTCGGAGAGCGTATCAACAACCCCCTGTAAGGTTGTTTTACCCTTAACAACTCTCACGTTAATATCGTACCCTGACAGGTTTTTGTCCTTTTTAAGAAATTCTTCCACTGTTTGTTTAAGCTCTGCGTCCCTGTCTTTAAAATCCTCTTTTTTTACCACGGGTCAAACCTCCTGCTGTTTTATAGATTTAGTATGAGTTTTTTAAGAAAAAATAAAAAAATTTTTTTTGGAAAGCAGGAAAAAAAGAGGGCGATATAGAATAAATTGAATAAGATAAATAGGATATTATTAGTACACATTTAAGGCAAAAGGTGTTACTTGATCGTTTAGATTTAAGGAAGCTTAACTTATGAAAAAACGCCATAACACCTGCACAGGCAAAGGCTACAAACCAACGGCAGTCCGGAGAGGCCTCCATAAACGAGCTTTCTAAAGACCGGAGGTTTAAAAGATGCAAATTACCCGTCAGACCGAATATGCTATCCGCACATTAATGGAACTTTCCAGGATCCCTTTCGGGCAGCTGCTCCCAACCAGGGTTATCTCTGAGCGCCAGGGAATCCCGGAAGTCTTTCTGACAAAAACAATTCAGCTCCTGGCCTTGGCTGGTTTGGTCCAAACCCAGAGAGGAACCCAGGGAGGAGTTAAGCTGGCTGTTTCAGGGGACCAGATAACAATTGCCGATATAATCAGGGCCATTGAAGGGACGCTGGCCCTAAATGTCTGCCTGGCAGAGAACTACTCCTGCCCCAATATGACCACCTGCAAGGTTCACCGGGTTTTCCAGCGCGCCCAGGAAGCCATGCTGTCTGAATTAAACAGGGTAACTCTGGCCGATCTTGTTGAAACGGAAGAGATGCAGGCCAGCCGGGAGAATGAATAATTAAACCATTAAAAGGGGGGATGTCGATATGAAAATAGCGCAGCGTTTTGCTGAGGCTTAAGCTCCGAGTTAATATGAAAATGGAGCAGCTTTTGCTGAGGTGGAGCTCCGAGTTCTGCTCTGAAAGCTCTACGTTTCAGCTCAGGCTTCCGATGACCTTCCCGGGAGAGTTCGCATCCTACTCACCTCCCGGCTGCCGGCTTCCATGCCGGCAGGGCCATCTCCAACCTTCGCTTCAACGTGAGC
>JAGVAS010000124.1 GCA_020060185.1 Desulfovibrio sp.
CCGGACAGCGCGAACATGGAGGTGAGCTCTGCCGGGTAGGCCAATCGAAGGCCTTAAGCTGAGCTGTAAAACCTGTCTGTGCGAACCCTTAAGCGAGCATCAACCTTCACCACCTCATTTTCATATTAACTGCCCCCCCAACCAGCAAAGGTAAGGGGTCTATAGGCTCACCCTTTTCTCGTATTTCGAAATACAGGGCAGGTTTGTTTTCCAGGGGATCTAACCCTACTCGTGCTATTTTTTGGCCCTGTTTTACTTCTTCTCCTTCCTCAACCAGCACTTCCCATAAGTACCCATAAAAAGTCTCCATTCCCACAGGATGTTCCAGCAATAAGTGAAGCCCGTAAGAAGGATGTTCTTTAATCTCTAATACCCGGCCGCTGGCAGAAGCCCGGACATAAGTTCCCCGCGGAGCGTTAAACACCAGGCCGTAAAACATTTCTTCTTTTTGAAGGAGAGCGTTAAATTTTAGCCCAAAGGTTTTTTCCAGTTCTCCCTCCAGAGGAGCAATAAATTTAAGCTCTTTATCTGGCAAAATATTGCCTCCGGGCGCCATTACAACTTTTTCCAAATTGGATTCCAGGTTGCCTTCCCATAATTTCCTGATTACAGGTGCTACCTCACGGCCAACTTCCATAAAATCCATTTTCCAGGTTGTTACATATTGAATTTTTTGTAAGATGGAAGTGGTGAGCGGTATTTTAACAAAGGAACAAAGAAAAACGACTAATATTGCCAGTAAAACAAGGGTAATCTTGAAAAGTAAAAAGTTATGCATATCCCTTAAAATCGATAGGGGAAAAAAATTAAAGGCAGAATCTGATTCACTGTCTAGATCCTCATCTCCGTGCCACCTGGTTTTTTCCTTTAAAGAGGAGTATTCTTCCAACCTGCTCCTTAAATTCGAATAGGGTACAGCCCTTCTCTTCTTTTCAAAGTACATTCTTATACCCTCCCGGGATTTGCGTTGCCTGTACATATATATTCCAGTGTTATATTTTTATGCTAGAATTGAATCTTGTGACGTCGCATACCCACGTTAATTACAATCCCCACGGAGAGCATATTCACCAGCATGGAATTTCCTCCGTAACTCATAAAAGGCAAGGGCAACCCGGTAACAGGCATTATACTGAGAGTCATTCCGACGTTAACAAGGATTTGAAAAATAATCATGGCGGCAATACCTGTACATATAAAAGCGCCAAAGCTATCCTTGGAAAAGGAACCGATTTTTAAAATACGATATATGAGAAAAAAGTACAGGAGAAACAATACCGCCGCTCCTAAAAATCCCAGTTCCTCTCCCAGCACGGAAAAAATAAAATCTGTATGCTGGGCAGGTAAAAATTGTAAACGAGCCTGGGTGCCTTCAAAAAGGCCCTTACCGGTCACTCCCCCCGAACCGATAGCAATCATCGATTGCTTTAACTGGTAGCCGAATTTGAGAGGATCTAACTCGGGGTTTAAAAAAACAATAAGGCGCATTTTTTGGTAAGGAAGCAGGCGGGTCCATAAAAGTGGAAAAAGTGCCAGGCCGGAGCATAAGAAAATCAAGAGGTTTTTCCATGGCACCCCCGCCATGAACAACATGCTAAAGAAAATAATAATAAAGACCAGGGATGTTCCCAGATCGGGCTGCAAAAAAATCAACAACATGGGAACAGAAACATAAAGGAGAAAGGAGAGAGAGGTAAAAAAATTTTTAAGCTTATCCTCATAGTCCACCAGTAGGCGGGCAAGAGTAATAATCATAATTATTTTCGCCAGTTCAGAGGGTTGAAAGTCAAATACTTTCAAATCTATCCAGCGGTAAGCGCCTCCACCTTCCCTTCCGACAAAAAGAACTGCATTTAAAAAAACGAGGTTACAGGTATATATATACCAGCACCAGTGATAAAAATTGACATAGTCTATACTGATTATCACAAAAATGGCAACCATCCCCATAGCAATCCAAACAGCCTGCTTTCTTAAAAATAAATAAGGATCGCTGATATTCGCCCCCTGTGTGGCACTGCCGATAACAAGCAGGCCGTAACAACAGAGAATTAACATAATTAATAGAAGCTGGTAATCAAAATTTTTAAGAAGCCGGCGGTCAAACATATTTTTCTTCACTACCCCTCTGAGACACGAAAATATTCCTCCAAAATTTTACGCGCTACCGGAATAGATGTACTCCCGCGTGATTCCCCGTGTTTTATAAAAACAGCAAGGGCTATCTCCGGTTCTTCCAGTGGAGCGAAAGCGACAAAAAGGCTATGAGAAGGAATGTTGCCATCTCTGCCCACAACCTGGGCGGTACCGGTCTTTCCCGCTACTCTTATGGGAAAGTCAGCCAGGCGTGCCCCTGTCCCCCCCGGTAGGGTAACCAGAGACATGGCCTGCCGGATAATTTCCCAGTTGGATTCCTCTACTTCCATGAAATGAAGGACCTCCGGTTCGGCAATCATTTTCGTGGAACCTTCACTATCGACAATCTTTTGCACCAGGTAAGGACGATATTGAATACCACCGTTAGCGATCATGGCCACATAGTTAGCAAGCTGCAAGGGTGTAATACTATGAAAACTCTGGCCGATAGCCGCATCCATGGTTTCTGCCGGGTACCAGGGATCTCTGTACAGAGTGCTTTTAAATTCCCGGCTGGCCACAATCCCCTTTTTCTCACCGAAAATGTCCGTTAACCCCACGGGTTTGCCAAAGCCGAACTCCCGGGAATAATGCGCCAGGGTATCAATACCTACCCGTAACCCCATTTCATAGAAAAAAATGTTGCAGGATTTTTGCAGCGCTTCAAAAATATTTAAAGCCCCATGGGCTGTTCCCCGGAAACAGGACTTGGTTGCCCCGTAACGTGTTACGGTTCCGCTGCAGTATACCCTCTCTCCCTTTGAAACCACCCCTTCCTGGAGTGCTGCCATCGCTGTAACCATTTTAAAAGTTGAACCTACAGAATAACGTTCCTCGATAGACTTATTCACCAGGGGACGCCTTGAATCTTTTACTAAAACGGGGAAGTCAAGGCGAAAAGTATTGGGATCATACGAGGGAATACTCGCCATCGCCAGAATGCCGCCGCTACGGGGATCAAGTACTACTGCAGCAGCCTCCCCGGCATATTTGTTGTCTTCATTTAATAACCCTTGCACAACTTCATTTAAAGCCTGCTCTGCCACCTGCTGTAACCGGGCGTCTATGGTTAAATATAAGGCATCCCCCGGCTTCGGCTCGACTCTTTCAAATTCTCTTATAGCCTGCCCCGTAGAATTTACTTCTACCTGGATACCTCCGTCTTCTCCTCTTAAAAATGGTTCCCAGGCTATTTCTATCCCTGCCTGTCCCACCAGGTCCCCGAGCTGGTATTCATATCCTGCTTTTTTCCATTGTCCCTTTACCCAGTCGGGCACAGTACCCTCTCCCATATAACCAAGTATATGTGAGGCAAAATTACCAAAAACATAATTCCTGATAGGCTGAACTTCGATCAGAACACCGGGCAACTCCATACGCCTTTCGGCAATTTTTGATACCGTTTCCATGCTTACATCCGTTTTCAAACGTATGGGTAAATAACGGCGGTAAAATTGAGAGTGAATTTTGTCCGTTATTTCCTCTTCCTCCATCTCCAGCAATTGGCTCAGGTAAGAAATAGTTTCTTGATCGTATCCCCTGCCCAGATCCACCAGGGAAACAGTAAAGCCCGGCCTGTTCGTAACCAGTTGCCGGCCGTTTTTATCAAATATTTCTCCCCGGGGTGCGGTAATGGGTAAAATACGCAGGCGGTTTTTTTCAGCCCTGCCCCAGTAATGCTCATACTGGAAAATTTGCAGGTAAGCCAGGCGGGCGGAAAGAACAATAAATATAAACACTACGACGGAAATAAAGAGTCTTGTTCTCTTTAGCATTTTTTTGTCCATATTTATCATTCAACTACTTTGCTGATTATTTGAAAGAGGGATAAAAAAACTTTTTTTGTTCAGCCCGGTAAAACAATGGATAGAATAACATTGTTAATACAAAGTGGTAAATGGCTTTGGGTAAAAAAAGCTTTTCCAAGGCAACATAAAAAGTAAATGTATTTCCCCAGAAAAAGCCTGTGAGATAAAAAATGATAATCTCATGGACAAATGTAACAAAGAATACCGTTAACATGGGGCCGATAATCTGATCCCGGTAAATTTCGTGCGAAGCTAAACCGGCAAGTAAGGCCGCAATCATTTTGGCAAGGCAAAAAAAGCCGATAGCCGGACCAAAAAGAACATCCTGAATAAAACCGGCAATTATACCAACCATAATAGCTCTCTTTTCACTCCAAAGGAAAGCCAGGCAAACTACCATTATCAGGAGTAAATCAGGTATAATCCCGCTAACAATAAAAAATGTCAGCAGGGAGCCCTGGATAACCAGAATTATAATAGTAATAAAAATGATAATAAGGTAAAGGGTAAAATGAATTTTATTCCCCAGAAGGAACCACCTCTTGACCTTCTTTTTCAGGTGGAATTTCAACTACAATAAATACTTCTTCCAGGCGGTTGAAGTTAACAGCAGGGATAATAATTGCCTGCTGCAGCAATCCATACTGATCTTTCCCTACTTCTAATACATGCCCGATAACCAATCCCTTGGGGAAAACTCCCCCTAGACCCGAGGAAATAACAGTATCACCGGGTTGTATATTGGCTTCGGGAGGTAAGTTAATTATTCTCAGGTGTCCCTTTTTTTCGGGATATCCTTCCACTATGCCTATAAACCCGGGTTCACGGGAACGCTGGACCAGGGCGCTTACCGCCCGGCGTGAATCCGTAAGCATCAATACCTGGGAAGAGTTCCTGGAAACAAACATAACATTGCCGACAAGGCCAGAAGATGTGACTACGGCCATGTCTTTCTCTACGCCATCAGCGTAGCCTTTATTAATGGTGATTGTTTCAAACCAGTGACTGGGATCCCTGGCAATAACTTCTGCAGGCAATAAAGAATATTCTGTACGTTCTTTAAAAGCCAACATTTCCCTCAACCGGTAATTTTCCTTTTGCAATTCAAGCAGCTGGTAATAAAGATTTTCCCTGGCAGCAAGCTGAGTTTTAAGTGTCTTATTCTCCTCCAGTACCCTTTCGTAATCAACAATCCCCTGAAAAAAGGTAAAAGTTTTCAGGCCCAGCTGAGAAAAAAACCCTTGCACCGGGGAAAGACCTGTCATAATCAGATCCTCTGCAAAGGTATAACGGGAACGAAATTTTCCAGTAAAAAAAATCAGGGAAAGCAGTAAGATAATTAAACCTAAAATCCCCATAACTTTCCGGGTCGTTTGGTTCAATCTCAACACTCCAACTTTTTTTAGGCTTAAAAGGACCTGTAAGGTGTAATGGCCACCCTTTTTAAAAGATCTATGGCTGAAAGTGCCTTTCCTGCTCCAAGGACAACACAATCAAGAGGATTTTCCGCCAAGTATACGGGCATACCTGTTTCTTCAGCGATCAGTTTATCCAGGCCTTTTAAAAGGGCGCCTCCTCCGGTCATTACGATACCCTTTTCCATTATATCCGCAGCCAGTTCTGGCGGAGTTCTTTCCAACGTGATCTTTATAGTTTCCAAAATGGCGGTAACAGGTTCCGACAGGGCGGTTTCTATCTCCCAGGAACTTATGGTTAATACCTTTGGCAGTCCTGTAACGAGGTCTCTTCCCCTGATTTCCATATGTTCTTCCTCTGTAATACGGTAAGCTGAACCTATTTTAATTTTAACTTCTTCAGCAGTGCGTTCCCCAATCGTTAAATTATAAGTTTTTTTAATGTAATTAATAATGGCTTCATCCATTTCATCGCCACCAACACGGATCGATTTACTGGTTACAATGCCTCCTAAGGATATAACAGCAACTTCGGAAGTACCGCCACCCACATCCACAATCATGCTTCCCGTGGGTTCTTCTACCGGCAAGCCGGCACCTATGGCTGCTGCCATAGGCTCTTCGATAAGAAAAGCTTCCTTTGCTCCAGCCTGCTTTGTTGCATCCAATACAGCTCTTTTTTCCACCTCCGTAACACCGGAAGGAACACAAACTACAACCTGAGGCAGGAAAATAGCACGGCGACGGTAGGATTTGGCAATAAAATGACGTAACATAATTTGCGTTACATCAAAGTCGGCAATAACGCCATCTTTCATCGGCCTGATCGCCACAATATTTCCCGGGGTACGTCCAATCATCTTCTTGGCCTCTTCCCCCACGGCCAGTATAGAACCGGTATCCCTGCGAATAGCGACTACGGAAGGTTCCCGCAGGACGATCCCCTTCCCTTTTACATACACCAGCGTGTTGGCGGTGCCCAAATCTATGCCGATATTCCTGGAAAAAAACCTGGTAAAGAATGCCATTTACGGCTTTCTCCTTTCTGTTCCCCATATTTTGCCCTGTTGAATTATATCAACCATCGAAAGTTGTCACAACATGTGTTATTTTCCTCTATTAGCATATTATACCATAAATTTTTCAATCCATAAGTCCTTTCTCTTTAAAGCTTAAATACTTCCCCTCCCCAACGATAATATGGTCCAGCACATTTATACCAAGGATCTTTCCGGCTTCCACCAGTCTTCCTGTAACCTCAAGATCTTCCCGGCTTGGAGTAGGGTCACCACTGGGGTGGTTATGTATCAAAATCACGGCAGCAGCACTTTTCTTTACAGGAAGGTTAAAGATTTCACGGGGATGTACGATCGATGAGTTTAAGCTTCCTATGGAAATATCCTCCACGGATATAATCTGATTTTTCGTATTTAAAAGGATAACCTTGAAATATTCTTTACGGTAATAGCGCATCTCCTCCATTAAAAAATCGGCAACCTCACGGGGAGAGCTTAACGAAAGACTCTCGGGGCGCAAGGTGGAGGCCATACGCCTGCCCAGTTCCAGAGCCGCTTTAATCTGAACGGCTTTGGCCAGGCCGATCCCCTTGATCTCCTGCAATTCCTCCAGGGTAAAATCGGGTAAAAAGCGTAAACCTCCTGCCTGGTAAATGATCCTTTCAGCAAGGTGCACCGCTGTTTCTTCATGATAGCCTGTCCTTAAAATAATGGCCAGAAGCTCTGCATTGGAGAGTTTTTCTGCCCCCAGCTCTTTCATTCTTTCCCGGGGACGCTCTTCAGAGGGCAAATCTTTGATTGTCAGCTTTTTTCCCGCCTTAACCTCCTCCTTTTTATATAATATAATCTACATAATATACTCTACCAATAATCTACCAGATTGAAAAGTCCCATTCCTTAAGCAGGGCCACAGTCCTGGCCAGTGGTAGGCCGACTACGTTAAAAAAGCACCCTTCCACTTTTTGCACAAAAACGGCGCCTTTACCCTGAGCAGCGTATGAACCGGCCTTATCAAACGGTTCTCCCGAGGCCACATAGGCATCGATTTCTTCCTTTTCAATTTGCCGCATCCATACAAGGGTTTCCTCCCTGGCGGAAATTTCCCGGGCTCCCTGTACCAGGGCAACACCTGTAACAACCTTGTGAGCCTGCCCGCTTAGGAGCATCAACATCTCCCGCGCTTCCTGCTCATCCCGGGGCTTGCCCAGAGCTTTACCAGCGCAGATTACAACTGTATCCGCTCCCAAAATCAAATCATCTGGGTACTTTGAACGAACGCTCCTAGCCTTGGCCAGGGCAATGCTCTCCGCCTGGCTCTCATCATGTATAGCCGGTTCATGATAGCAGCTTTTTACTACCCGGAATTCAATACCGATCTGTTTTAGTAAATCGGCACGCCGCGGTGAAGCTGAAGCCAGGATTAACTGAGCCAAGGTAACAACCTCCAGTAGTTCAATATGAGGTGGCGAAGGTTGGTGCTCGCTCCAAGGTTCGCTTGAGACAGGTTTTGCAGCTCAGCTCGGGCAAGGGGACATTCCTCTGAAAGAGGTGTGTCCCCAAACCGCTAACAATGACCTACCCGGCCAAATTCCCGTCCATGGTCATAGGCCGGCTGCCGGCATCCAGCCGGCAGGGTCGTCTTCAGCCCTCGCTTCGCTGAACCTGTTTGGCTCCTGCTGCACATATCGCTCGCCACAACCTTGCGCTACCTTTGCGGGAGATAATACGGTTTCTAAAAAAGATCATTTTCATCCGCTTTTGTGACCCATGGGGACATTCCTCTGCAAGAGGTGTGTCCCCTTACCTTGATTCGTGGAGGTTAATATGATTGTTTTAGCTGCAAGCCGGCACGAATAGCAACTTCTTCAAGGTAAATTGTTGCCAGGCCCGTAAAAAAACCCGTGGGAACTGCCAAAAAGAGCAAAAAGGGCAGGTACCCTCTGAACAGGATAAAGTTCTGTACCAGGATGGAAGCCAGCGCCAGTTGAACGATATTAAAAGTTACAGCTCCTGCCAGGCTTACGGAAATTAACGTTATTTTATGCCGCTTGTATAAATTTATAAACAGAGCCATTACTAAGCAGCTCAAGACAGCGCCGCTAAAACTGAGGTAAAAACCAAACCCCATAAAAGTACCAGTTAAAAGGCTTCCGATGATGCTGCGCAAGGAAGCAACAACCAGGCCGCTGCGATAACCGTATAAAACGATAGCAAACAGTGTTATGATATTGGCCAGGCCCAGTTTTGCTCCCGGAACGGGGATAGGGACAGGGATAGCGGCCTCCATCGTATGCACTGCTACGGCAAAAGCAACCAGCAGCGCCAAATATACCATTTTAAAAGTTGAGGTCAGGCTTGACATTTGGATTTCCTTCCTATTCGGGTATTCAGAATTCAGTAGTCAGAATTTAGAATGCTCTAAGAATATGCTTCCAGCAATTTATTAACTTTTGCAAAAGAAGTTTTATTTCGGAAATGTCACCGTATCCAAGAGCCTTCACCAGTAAGTCTTCAAATATTTTCGCCGGTTCTCTCATTCTGACTCCTGACTTCTGTCTCCTGATTCCTGAGTAGTTACGTTATTCGTCTTCAGGTATTTCGATCTTATCCCCCAGGCCGGAACTTACGTATATTTCTCCCTGTTTATCAATAATAACGCCTTCTATCCCGTTAAGGCTTTCCAATAACTGCATACCTTTCTCCTTACCCAGGACAAATACCGCCGTGGACAAGGCATCAGAGATGACCGTATCGGGTGCTACGATGGTTACGCTGGAGACATCTCCTCCCGGAACCCCTTTCTTGGGATCAAGGATATGATGATAAACCTCTCCACCTTCTTCAAAAAAACGCTCATAGTCACCGGAAGTAGCTACGCTTCCTTCCTCAACCTCAAGGATAGCAGCCCATTTTTGAGGGTCACGAGGTGCCTGGATAGCAACCCTCCATTTTTCCCCTGAAGGCTTATTTCCGGTGATACTAATATCCCCGCCGGCATTTATAAACAACGCCTTTACAGGAAATCGCTTTGCTATTTCCTGACCCCGGTCCACGATAAAACCCTTGGCAATGCCGCCCAGATCCATCTTCATTCCGGGTTTGGTCAGAAAGATCGTGGAATTTTCCTCATCGATCTCCACCGCTTTGTAATCGACCAGGGGGAGCACGTTGTTAATTTCTTCAGCAGAAGGCACCCTGAGTTTTTCGGTGCCCCAACCCCACAGCTCCAAAAGCGGTCCTACCGTGGGGTCAAAGGCTCCACCTGACAATGCAGCGATTTCCAGGGCTTTGCGTGTTACCAAAATTGTCTCCGGTTTAACTTTTACAGGAGCACGGCCGGCAGCCTCATTGATACGATTAACATCGCTCCCGGAAATATGCCTGCTAAATGTATTTTCCAATTGCTGCATTTCGGCAAAAATCGCTTTAATGACAGCGTCAGCCTGCTTTTTATTTGTACCGTAAACGGCAATATCAATCTTGGTATCCATAAAAAATGCCGTTTTTTTGTAATATTCCTCGTTAGAACACCCGAGGATATTTATGCTTAAAAAAACTATTAACATTAAGATTACGACAATTTTATATAAATTAGTTTTCATTACTTTCTTTACCCTTTCTAAAGAACCTTGATTCAGTCATTGTACTATAGTAGCATTTTTGTTCCCGTTAAGCAAGGTATTTAGGCGGGGAAATCACGGGGAAAAACAGGTGCCTTTACCACATCCTTGGATTTGGGCAACAAAGGTAGAAAACGGTCAAAAATTCACCTGTAGTGAGTTGTTGACCGCCTGTTTGTTTTGTACCTAAATGCGCTTGATTTTATGTTGTGTTTTTTTATACTAAGCATTTCGGATAACGGGGCGCAGGATTTGCGACATCCCTGAGACGCTGGTGCTTGCACCCGGCGAAGGGATGTCCGCAAAGGCCCAGATTGAACCTCCTGGCTAGTAATATTATGCACCGGAGGCGCACCACTATCCAAAACACGACTTGGGTTTGGGCGGAGTGGGAAGGAACCCGCGGAGCCAAGAACCCGTTGTTATGCACTCGTGCTACCCATTTTTCATACTATGCCCAGAAGTTATTGCCTTCAAAAATGTATCTTAGTGCAAACGTATGTGGCCAAAAAACCATTATAGTAATCTGCTTTATCTATCCTAAATCCTGCTCTTTTCAACAACTCCTCAGCTATCCAATCCAAAGTGGAAAACTCTTCTTTAATATGTATTTCTGTCTCTTCTGCAATCTCATCGCCAGCATTCTCTCTAATTTCAATAATCAACTCATTAAAAAACTTCTCATAGTCTTCAACATCAGAAGGAAAAACTACATCTCGTAAAAATAATTTACCCCCATCTTTTAACATTTCAAAAACCCGCCTTAATGCAATCATTTTCCAAAAATCAGGAAGATGATGCAAGGCCAATTGTGACACTACAGTATCTAGCAGCCCTTCCTGATGCTCATAGGTTAAAAATCCGCCACGGATAAATTCTATATTATTTCTCCCTCGAAATACGGCTTTTTGCCGGGCAAACTCTAGCATTGTATTAGATATATCTAAAGCGATAACTTTTTTACAATATTTCGAAACTTCTACAGCTAACTCTCCAGTTCCTGTTCCAATTTCAAGAATCACATGTTCTTCTTTTAAATTTATCGCAGACATTATATCTTGAATTTCTTTATTCACATCTCTTATTTTCTGCATTCGCAAATCATAAGCTTGAACTTCTTTAATATCAGCATAATCAACGCCAACTTGTTGTAATTCATTGAAATACCATCTGGCAAATGTTTTCAAATTGTTTTCCACCTTATAACCCGAGTTCTGCACTCACAGCCCTGTTAATCCCCTGGTAAAATAAAAGAGAATAAATATTACCAGGCCGAGCATCAAAGCCAGCAGTAGTGAATCAAAGTTTATATTTCGAATATTCCACTCCAGGGGATTATAACTGGGACGTTTCGCTTTACTACCGGAAACAGCATATTCTTCCCGGTCAGGTTTCCCCGCTCCTTCATCCAGTGCCGCACCCTTTTGTAGCAAATGCTTTGTAGAAGCTCCTGCCTTTTCATAACCCCTGTCCAGAGCGCTATCCAACTGGCCTGTCCTGTCAGCAATCCGCTTGGCCGCTTCTCCGGTACGTTCGTAAGTTTTATCCAGGACTTGATCAAGCTGCATGGCCCTGTCAGCCATCCGCATAGCGGCTTCTCCGGTACGCTCGTAAGTCCTATCCAGGGCTTCGTCAAGCTGCATGGTCCGGTCTGCCATACGCCTGGCAGCTTCACTTGTTATCTCATAAGCTCTATTCAAGGCCCCGTCAAAACGGGTGGTACGATCAGCCAAATCTCGTGCTGTAAAACCTGTTCTTTCATAGGCCTCATTTAAAGCGTCGTCAAACTGCCTGCTTTTCTCTAAAAATTGCAGGGCTGTATGGCTGGAGGTCATGTAAAATTTGTCCAGCCCCCTGTCAAATGAGCCTACATAACGGCAGAAGCGCAAAAAGTTGTCACCCAGGCTAAAATAAAAGTTGTTGACAGACCCGTCCATAGATACTCCAAAACGGCACAGAAACTTAAACGTTACACGTGCCACAGGAGCAAAAACTAAATTTTCAACACTCATCCAACGCGGAGCGCTGCGCTCAAAAAGTTTCCACTTGTTTAAAGGCAGGTAAATTGCCAGGGCCAGTATCAGAACCTGAAGTGCCGCTTCCACGGGATGAGGATCAAAAAAATGAAAACCGGCGATATGCTCAATCGAATGATGATCAAAAGTGAATACATTCGTGGAGGCCAGGACAAATTTTTCCACAAAGAAATTGGGGTAAAGGCCTATCGCCAGGACGAAAAGAAGCAATACAAATAACGGTATATAGAGCAGCCAGGGCACTTTCCTTTTAAAGTATTCTTTCTCCGGTCCTGGTCCCAGAAAGACGCCCTGGAAAAATTTAAGATAATAGCAAAAAGTCAGGGCGCTGCCAATCAGGAAAAACTTCTCGGCTATATAAAGGTCAAGGCCGCCAAAATGATGTTGTGCTTCCAACAAAGCATCATGAATCAATGTCTTGCTGATATAGCCATTAAAGCCTGGAATACCAGCAATAGCCAGAACGGAAAGGATAAAAAATACTGTTACGAGGGGCATTTTTTTCCAAAGCCCGCCCAATTTTTTTAACTCCACTTCACCGGTCCTGTAAAAGATAATACCTGCTATTAAAAAGAATGCCGTCTTAAAAAGGGTATGGTTAAAAGAATGTAAAACCGCCCCGCTAAAGCCCATGGCTTCCTCTGCACCAAAAAGATAGGCACCGGCCCCCAGTCCGGTAATTACATATCCCATCTGGCTAATAGAGCTATAGGCCAATAATTTAAAGATATTACCCTGCATAAGGGCCATAACTGCTCCTGCCACCATTGTCAACAATCCAAGCCACATTACCAGATAACCGGTAGATATAGAAAAGGAGAAAAGTTCCTTCATTTCCAGAGAAGAGGGGGTAAGCACCAGCATAAGAATTCGTAAGACGCCGTAAATGCCGGCCTTGATCATAGCCCCGGAGGAAAGCGCATTAACGACAGCGGGTGAAGCGGCATACGCTTTTGGCATCCAGAGATGCAAAGGGATAACTCCGGCTTTAATGCCGAAACCGATAAAAAAACAGGTAAAAATAACCGCCGGGCTAATCCCGGGGGTTGCGGCCAGCTTTTCCATCAAGGGCGCAAGTTCCACCGTTCCCACAGCGCTGTAAAGATAGAAGATCCCAAAAAGCAGAACCAACCCGCCGGCGACACCCATGTAAAGGGTAAAAAGTCCGGCAGCCAAGGCCTCCCTGTTCAACCGGTTGATGACTAGCACATAAGAGCTAAAGGTCAACAATTCAAAGAAAAGAAAGAGGCTTACCAGATCACCGGTAAGGACAACACCAAGGCAGCTCCCCAGTGTCAACAGGGAAAAGCAAAAATATAAAACCGGCTGCTCTTCAATGCTCATATAGGCAGAAGCATAAATCAATACCAGCATCCAGCACAGGGAGACCAGAAAAGCAAAAATAAAGCTTAAAAGGTCTACCCTGAAAAGCAGGCCCATGCTCATCAGGTTGCTGTAGTGAAACTCTATGATGCCATGCCGCACCAGGGGATAGAGGGAAAGGACAAGCAGAAAAGTCACTATCCCTACGAGGGCTGCCATAAACCCTGCAAACCTCTTGATTTTTGAAGCTGCCAAAAGGACAAGCAAGGAAGCGACCATGGGAAAAAGAACAACGGCCACAGGCCGCCAGGAAATAATCAGGCTGGGTAGCTCTTTGCTTACCTCGCTTACCTCATGGGCTGCAAAAAACATCTGACTTCCTCCTCATGATGTTCCAGGACATACTGTCATAAACTGAGCTGGTAAGGAAACTGTCCCATTAGCTCTCTTAAGGAATCACCCGGCCAAATAAAAAACTGGCTGCTTTTAAGGACAGCTCAAAAGCGATATTGTTGGGCATAAGCCCGAACGCTAGGCAACCGATGCCCAGAATGGCCACGGGAATAATCATCCGGTAACTGGCCTCATTAACTTTAATCTTCGCTTCCTCATCATGCTCCTCTCCGCCGAAAAAGGCCGCAATAATTATAGGAAGATAATAGAGGCCGTTAAGCAAACTGCTGACTAGCAAAACTACGACATAATACGGCGCTCCTGCATCCAGTGCCCCGAGGCTTAAAGTCCACTTGCTTAAGAAACCATTTAAAGGCGGTATACCGATCATGGCCAGGGCTGCCAGGGTAAAAGCACCCATCGTCACAGGCATTTTCTTTCCGATTCCGTGTAAGTCATTGATATTACGCAAACCCGTTTTCCAGATAATTGCCCCCGCCGCAAGGAAGAGGGTGCTTTTCATAATAGCATGGCTGAAGATGTGAAATACATCGCCAACCAGGGCCTTTTCATTTAACAGAGCCATTCCCAGGATAATATAGCCCATCTGCCCGATACTGGAATAAGCCAGCCGCCTTTTAAGATCAAACTGGGTTATGGCTACGGCAGAGCCGAGTAAAATGGTTATAACTGCTATTACTCCAAGGATAAGATCCCAGCGTGCTTCCTTGATTACAGAAACGTTAAAAACGTGAAAGATAACCCTTAATAGACCATAGGCCCCGGTCTTTAACATGATACCGGAAAGTAACGCGCTGGCGGGAGAAGGTGCTACCGGGTGTGCATCAGGAAGCCAAACATGCAGGGGAAACATACCCGCCTTCATACCGAACCCAATTAAAAAAGTTAAAAAGGCCAGAAAAGCCAGCGTGCTCGGCACCGTAATTAAAGTTCCCTCGTTCAGGCTTACTGTCCCTGCCAGTTCGAAGGTAAGAATAATAGCAAAGAATAAGGCCAGACCTCCGATGATAGTCATAATCAGGTACTTATATCCTGCTCTCAACGCTTCCCTGGTTTCTTCATGAATTACCAGGACGTAAGAAATTAGAGACATTAATTCAAAGAAAATAAAGAGGGTAAAGAAATCGCCGGCCATAAAAATTCCCAATGTACTCCCCAGGGTAAATATGAAAATGGGGAAGTAGCGGTTCCCGCCGTGTTCATGAGACATATAATCGATAGAATAGACAGAAACCAGCATCCAGACAAAAGAGGAGATTGCTGCCAGGCAGAAGCTTAAAATATCAACCCTTACCGTTATCCCCAGTCCCGGAAGAATGTCAAAGAGCGTAAAAACTATAATTTCTCCTGAAATTATAACAGGATACATGGCCGCTACGGAAAGAAAAGTTACAACTGCCGTAGCGACAGATAACCCGTTACGCAATTTTTCTGAGCGGTTGCCGGTAATAAAAATAATTACAGACATAAAAACGGGAAACATTACCGCCCAGATAGGCAAAAAGTTGTAAATGACCGTTTCCAAAATAACTCACCCCTTTATTCTTTTAATTATAACATAATTAATCGGACGTGGCCGAAAATTTTTATTCTTCCACTAGAATGCCAGGGCTTTTTCAATGAGGTTTAAAAGCGGCCCAGGGAAAAAGCCGAAAAATATTACTCCTGCGGCTAAAATAAGAACCGGCACCAGCATCAAAGCCGGCACATCCCTATGTTCAGAACGGGGTTCGACCTTCGTCCCAAAAAAGGCATCAATAACAATGGGAAAATAGTAAATACCGTTCAATAAACTGCTCAACAGGATAACCGCTACATAAAAAGGCCTACCCAGGTCCAAAGCGCCTAAGGCCAGGTACCATTTGCTGATAAACCCACTGGTACCGGGGATGCCTACCATAGAAAAGGCGCCCACTGTAAAAGCGCCCATGGTCCAGGGCATGCGGACGCCAATCCCTTTTAAATCCCTTATATTGCGAATTCCCGTAGCATAAATAATCAACCCCGCGGCCATGAAAAGCATGGACTTCATCATGGCATGGTTAAAGATATGCAGAAGCCCCCCCGAAAGAGCCCTGCTTCCAAATAACCCAATACCCATAAAAACATAACCTATCTGGGCGATACTGGAATAGGCCAGCATTCTTTTAATATCGTCCTGGACCATGGCAAAGATCGAGCCGACCAGTACCGCCAGGACAGAAAGAAAAAGAATTATATCCAGGACCGGAACAGCTGCATATATTTGCGGTGGAAAAACGCGCCATAACAACTTTACCAGGGCAATGGCGTATATTTTAATTACGAGGCCCGAGAGGACGGCGCTTGATGGCGAGGGTGCCGAGGAATGGGCATCGGGCAGCCATACATGCAAAGGGAACAAAGCCGACTTGACCCCGAATCCCACAATGAAAAGACTTAGTGCAATTAAAATATTATAGGGATAGAGGGCAAGGGCTCCCGGCAGCTCTGCAGCGATATAATCAAAATTAAGATTTCCCGTAATCATATAAATCATCGCTACGGCTAAGAGTATACACCCTGAGCCCAGAGCACTTAAAATCAGGTATTTTATACTGGCCTCCAGGCATCTCCTGTCTGCTTTTATAGAAATAATGCCACAGGAGGCAATAGTGGATATTTCTATAAATACAAACATGTTAAAAAGATCGTTGGTAAGGGCGATACCGATCATCGAACCGATCAGCAGTAAATAAAGAGTATAATACCAGCTTAAAACTTCCTCTTTTAGTTCGTGGTAGAGATCTGTTGCTCCATAGATCATTACCAGCAACCCGATAGTACTTAAAACCATTAACATATAAACTGCCAGGAAGTCTACATATAACTCAATTCCCCAGGGAGGAGGCCACCCTCCCAGATGATAGAAAAAGGGGCCCTTCCGCCCCACCAGGAAAATGAGGTAAAGGGAAAAAACAAAAACTGCCGCAAGAGATGTGATCGTCAGGGGAAAGGCCAGGTTTTTTCTATAACGATCCAGCAAGGGAACACCATAAGAAGCCCCCAGTAAGAGAACTATAAGCAGAACAGGTAAATGAAGCGACAATTTATCTTTCCTCCCTGGTTCGAATAAGAGCTATTTCATCAGCATTTACAGTGCCATAATGGGCATATAACTTCAAAATCAGGCTGAGGGCATAAGCTGTAACGCTAACGGCTACAACAATTCCCGTAAGGATAAGCGCCGAAGGAAGAGGGTTAATATATAAATGACCGGCTCCCTGCTGAATAATGGGGGCTCTCCCCCCCCTGACGTAACCTATGGCTACAAAAAAAAGAAATATAGAAGTATCCATAATATTCATACCGATAATTTTCTTAATCAGGTTGGAATGGGTAAGCATAGTATGAAACCCAATTACAAACAAGACCATGGCTACAAAATAGTAATAATTATTTAAAAGCTTAAGTACGATTTCCATCGCTACTTTCTCCTCCACTTAAGCTGTAAAAAAGAGTGATCATCGTAGAAGCGACCTTGGCACCAATCCCTAAAGCCAGTAAAAATATAATCCCGCTGCTGAGGAGCTGGCCCGGTGTTCCTAGATTAACACCGGCAATTTTATTGGCCAGAAAATTGCTTCCCAGTAATATCCCGATAAGACCCACAAGCAAATACCACAACGCTCCTCCGCTTTCCAGCAGAGAAGAAACGTCATGGCTGAGCTTTCGAGAACCTGCTTCCAGGTTAAAAGAAATTCCGTAAAGGATCATGCTGGAAGCTACAATAGCTCCCCCGGCAAAGCCTCCCCCCGGTGAAAGGTGGCCATGGAAAATAACATACAGCCCGTAAAGTTGAATAAAAGGAACAATCAACCTGCTGATCGATCTGACAACAATATCCTCCATAACATCCTCTCCTTAAGTTGCTCGAGCTTAATGGGTTTTAAGATTGGATACAGCCGCGGCAATAGCTACAAAAAGAACCGTGGCTTCCCCCAGGGTATCAAAAGCACGATAGTCTGTGATAATGGCGGCAATAACGTTAAGCGCCCCTGTTTCCCCTACTGTTCCTTCAATGTAACGTGCGGCAACAAGATTATAGGCAGGTGTATCCAGAGCTCCAAACGCCGGCATCTCCGCCACAGTTATAACCAGGGCATATCCTATCATAAAAAGAATAATAAACACCAGGATCTGCCTGATCTGGCTCTGGGGTAAATAAAAAAACACATAAGCTATCACCAGCAAAATCCCTACTCCGATTAAGGGGTTTATTTCCACCGGTTTTTAGACCCCCTTCAATATGAAAATAGTGCAGCTTTTGCTGAGGCGGATCTCCGAGTTCCGCTCTGAAAGCTCTACGTTTCATCTCAGGCCTCCGATGACCTTCCCGCCAGAGCTCACCTCCATGTTCGCCTTCTGGCTGCTGACATCCTGTCAGCAGAGTCATCTCCAGCCCTCGTTTTAACGTGAGCTTTTATCTTCGCTGCACAAGTCGCTCCGCCAACAGCAAAATGCTGCGTCATAGTTGTGACCGCATGAAAATCACACAGCCAGCGCTGTTCTGCATGTGATTTTATTAATAAGGCTACTCAGTACGTTTCGTTTTACTGATAGTAGCAATAAATAAAAATGTTGTAACCCCCGCACCGAGGGCAGCCTCCGTAATAGCAACATCAGGCGCCCCCAGCATCTGCCAAATTATGGCCATAACCAGGCTGTAGGCGGCAAAAATTACTACGGCACTGATAAGATCCCTGATCCGTGCCACAGCAATAGCACAGACAATAAGGAAAGAAAGCAATAAAAAATCCAGTGTAACAACAAACATGTACCCCTTTAAGCCCCTCCTTTCCTGGAGGAAACATTTAGGTCGAAGCTGTTTTCAGTCATGGGAATACCGCTGTAGTAAGATGCCTTGGCAATTACATGGGCGGCAGTGGGGTTGGCAATCCACAAAAGAATAATTATTAACAGAAGCTTGATGGCAATAAATATGTTTCCCTGTAAAAACAAGCCCAATAGTATTAACCCCGCACCCAGGGTATCGCATTTAGTAGTAGCATGCAGGCGGGTATAAACATCAGGCAGGCGCAGCAGGCCGATTACTCCTACGGCAAAAAAGAATACTCCAAAAAAAATTAACACGGAAGAAATAATATTTAAAAGCATCTCAGTAACTCCTTTAGTCCAGGGCGCCTTTTTCCATATACTTGGCCACACCTATGGTCATGACAAAAGCAATCAGGGCATAAACCAGGGCTACGTCAAGGAAAAATTGCTGGCCGGAAAGAAAAGAAACAAGAGCAATAATAACCATCGTTTTAGTGCCGATAACATTGATCGCAACGACCCTGTCGGCAGCTGTGGGACCCAGCGCTGCCCTGGTCAGGCATAAAAAGGTTAAAACCATCAGCATGATTACGGCTACCGAGTAAACTGCTGTCAAACGAGACACCTTCCTTAACCTGTTGAATCGTAACATTTCGCGTAACTGTTCAGTCTAAAGTCCAAGGTCTAAGGTTCCCCGTTCTCTTTTGACATTTGACTTTTAACCTTCGACTCATGCCTGAATAATTACCATTTCACCTGTTTTTCTTGCTTCTCTTCGATCTCAGCCAGTTCCTTCGCCAGTTCCCACTCCACGACTTCCCCGGCATTTTTTCTGGTTAAAGCGTGAACGACAAAATCTTCTCCTTCAACCAAAACAGTAAGTGTACCAGGAGTTAAAGTTATGGAATTAGCCAGTATAACTTTATTCAGGCTTTTTTTATAGGGCCTGGAAAAGCGAATTATGCCCGGTGAAATAGGCATCCTGGGGTTTAGTACGATGAAAGCAACCTGAAAGTTGGCCAGAACAATAGCTATAATTAAATGAAAGGTATAACGCAGGTAAAGGATCAACGTTCTTAGATCCAGGACCGACCTTTCATCTTGGCGAAAAAAAAGATCATGATTAAACCAGGTCAACAAAAAGGCAACGAGCGCTCCTACCAGCAGCTCCTGAAAGCGCAGGGAACCGGTTATAATAATCCAAAAAAGCCAAAAAGCCAGGGCCATAAACCAGAATGTCAAATCTAGCTTAACGTCTTTCATGAGACATTATCACCCCGGTAAAAGTGGCCGCTTTTTCCTCCCTTTTTTTCCAGTAAACGGATCTGCCGGATCTCCATCTCCCTATCAACAGCCTTGCACATATCGTATACTGTTAAAGCGGCAACACTCACAGCAATAAGAGCTTCCATCTCCACCCCGGTTCGACCGTTAACCTTAACCGTAGCCTCAACTACAAGACAGTTTTCCTCTTCCACAAACCTAAATTCAAGGTCAACCCCGGTAATAAGGAGAGGATGGCACATGGGGATAAGGTCCGGCGTATGTTTAGCCCCCAGAATACCTGCCACCTGGGCTACCCCGAGAACATCGCCCTTGGCCATGCTTCCCTCTTTAATCTTTTTCAGGGTTTCTTCTTTCATAAATATTTTGGCTTGCGCCCTGGCGAGGCGATGAGTGATTTTTTTCTCTGTAACATCAACCATGCGCCCCCGGCCCTGTTCATTTAAATGAGTAAAATTTCCCCCTGTCAAAACAAACCACCTTTCCATAACCCCTGTTGCTTAAAAAATAATATGGGTGATTATATTCTCGTTCAAAAAGCAAAATCCTTCTTAAATAAATTAAAAATCGGCAAGAAAATTCCTGCCGATTTTTTACTTATGGATAAAATTACGAAAGAGCAATTTTGACCGCGTTTTTAATAATATCCCGTGTGCATGCCTCTACACATTTTCCGCAGTCATCACATTTTGTACTGTCGATGTAAGCAAGGTTATCCTCCACTACAACAGCCTCATTGGGGCAGGCTTTTACGCAGGCTTTACAGCCGATACAGCCCACTTCACAGGCCTGGCGCGTAGCCTTGCCGCGATCCTTGGAATTGCAGAGCACTACCTTTCCGGTACGATCAGCGTTAACAATGCGGATAACACCGCGGGGGCATGCTTTAGCGCATACTCCACAGCCTGTACAGCGTTCCACGTCCACCTGCGGCAACCCGTTCGCTCCCATGTGCATGGCATCAAAGGGGCATATTCCCACACAGGTTCCCAGTCCCAGGCAGCCATATTTACAGGCCTTAAAGCCGCCGCCGTACATCATGGCAGCCTTACAATCCGGGACACCATGGTATACAAATTTATCGTAAGCGACATCCTTGGTGCCGATACAGTATACCTCGGCCATCTTTTTGATTTCGGAGGCCACTGATTCTACCCCCAGCACCTCGCAGATATTATCACAAACTCCCTTTCCACCCGGGACACAGCAATCAACAGCAGCTTCACCTTTTACCACTTTTTCAGCAAAGTTTATACAGCCGGGAAATCCACACGCACCGCAGTTGGCACCGGGAAGAAGATCACAGATAGTCTCCACCCTGGCATCTTCTTCCACAGCAAAGCGCTGGGCTGTATAAGCCAAAAGACCGCCGAAGATGAGGCCCAACCCCCCAATTATCACGAAGGCTGCAACAAAATCCATGAATTAGTTCACCTCCTATAGAGTCATCATTCCCTTAAAGCCCATAAAAGCCAGGGAAAGAATTCCGGCAGTAACCAGGCTTACGGCAGCACCCCGGAGAAAACTGGATACATTGGCAAGCTCCAGCCTCTCCCTGATTCCGGCCATGATTACCAGGGCAATAGTAAAACCGATCGCAACGGAAATGGCATATACTATGGTCTGGATGATATTGTGACCGGCTTGAACGTTAAGAAGGGCCACACCCAGAATAGTACAGTTGGTGGTAATGAGCGGCAGGTAGATCCCTAAAGCACGGAAAAGCGTGGGGTTGGTTTTCTTTAAAATAGTCTCTACCAGCTGTACCAGCCCGGCTATTACCAGGATAAAAGTGATCGTTCTAAGATAAACAAGGCCAAACGGTTCCAACAGGAAGTTATAGACGATCCAGGTAACAATGGCGGACATGGTCATGACAAAAATAACAGCCATACCCATTCCCACGGAAGTTTCAATACGCTTGGAAACTCCCAGGTAAGGACAGATACCCAGGAACTGGTTCAAAACGATATTATTAGCCAGGATCGCTACGAAAATAATGGCCAACAGGTTCATTTTCTAGCCTCCTTTTGCTGTATTTCTACTCAATGCGCAGGCGCTTGAACATGAAGTTAACAAAACCCAGCATAATACCCAGGGTGATGAAAGCCCCCGGAGCAGTAGCCAGAATACCCATGGGCTCAAAAGCAGTACCCATGACACCGAAACCAAAAATGCTTCCCTTGCCAAAAAGCTCCCTGATTATACCCAGGATCGTAAGTGCAAGGGTAAAACCTATACCCATGCCCAGCGCATCGATGATCGAGCGGACGATATTGTTTTTACGGGCAAAAGCTTCGGCTCTTCCCAGGATAATGCAGTTAACCACGATAAGGGGGATAAAGATCCCCAGGGCCTTGTGCAGATCGGGGGTAAAAGCGTTAAGAACCATATCAACTATGGTTACAAAGGTAGCGATAATGAGAATATAAGCGGGGATTCTCACTTTGGAAGGAATCAAATTCCGTAAAGCGGCAATCACAATATTGGAACACAACAGGACAAAGAGGGCGGAAACGCCCATCCCAAGCCCGTTAATGGCCGATATGGAAACCGCAAGAGTCGGACACATCCCCAGTAAAAGGCGGAAAGTGGGATTCTCCTTTAATAACCCCTTTGAAAACTCCTGAGCTATTGTACTCACTATTTTTCACCTCCGTGTTCAAAAAATCAGGCCTATTTTAAAGCATTAAAGACAGCATTAATTATACCCTGGCTGGTCATTGATGCCCCGGAAACAACGTCAACTTCCAGGCTCTGGGCATCTATAATTCTCTGGGGCATACCCTTAACAGCATTGTCAGAAATTCCAGGGGTATCATCATGGGATACTATCTCTAGAGATGTGATTTTACCGCCGCTTACCACCACTTCTACCGTTACATCGCTCTTGAAACCGCGGGCTGTACCGGTATAAGTTCCGTCAGCGATTTTCGTAAGGTCGATTGCCGCCTTCTCTACTTCCATACCCAGGAAATTCTCACCCACCACGTTCATTACGCGGCGAATGGAGTTAATCATCCCGCTAGAGGAAACAGTAGCTCCGGAGACGGTATCCACATCAACACCCGCCGAGATCGGATCGGCAAAATTAAGCCCGATAACCCTGTCCTGAAAGGCCGGCTTGGTTATAACATCCCCGATCCCGGGTGTTTCACCATGGGAACTGATGCGTATCCCGATAATATCCCCGGCATCGCTTACCGCCAGGTCATAGGAAATTTCTCCACCGTAGCCGCTGGCCTTGACCTTGCCCACTACACCGATAAACTTTCCGGCAGCATCATAGCAGCTGTAAAATTCTTCTCCATTAATTTCCTGTACCTCAAATTTGACCACATCGGGGAAAAACCCTTCCAGGGCCTGTAAAAACTGCTGATTCTCCCTGTCTGCTATCATCGGCGCTGTTATTCCATTTACTACGGAAAGAAGCCCTCCACAAATCGCCCCGATTATCAACAGCGTTAAAGCCATTCTCAGCGCATCACGCATTTATCTTCTTCACCTCCCCGAATTTCTTCGGTAAAGTCAAGTTGTCAATGAGAGGAGCAAGCCCGTTCATCAACAGAATACCGAATGTTACTCCTTCAGGCAAACTCCCGAACAGGCGTATAGCCATTGTTACCACACCACAGCCCACTCCGAAAATTAACTTGCCCGCCGGAGTCACCGGTGAGGTAACCATGTCGGTAGCCATAAAAAGCGCTCCCAGCAGGACGCCCCCTGCTAAAACATGGTACAGACCCATAGAAAAACCTCCGCTGATTAAGCCCAGAAGAAAAACAACACCAATAAATCCACCCGGAATACGCCAGTCTATATGACCCCTGTAAAAAAGCCAGACGGCGCCGATAATTAAGGCCAGAGCAGAGGTCTCTCCAAGAGAGCCGGAAACCGTTCCCAGAAAAAGATCCCCGAGAGAAGCATTAAAAGTTGTCAGCGGAGAAGCCTGCGTTACCATATCCGCCGTAAAACCAAAAGGTACCGGTTTTAACCAGACATTGCCGGCGATATGCGTTCCCCAGGAAACTACCAGCACTGCCCGCCCTACCAGGGCGGGGTTGAAAATATTATTACCTAGACCTCCGTAAATTTGTTTACCAATGGCGATGGCAACTATTGAGCCTATAGCCACTACCCACCACGGTGGTGCCGGGGGAAGGGTCATGGCTAAAAGCAACCCTGTTACTGCCGCACTACCATCCCCGAAAAAATTCCCTTTACGTAGAATAATGGCCTCGGTAGCCATAGCAACAACCATGGCTATGATCATCGTAATCAGAGCACGGTAACCAAAGAGAAAAACAGCCATCAAAGCTACGGGAAAGAGAGCGACCAGTACATCCACCATAATGCTCTGAATATCATCCGGGGACTTAAGGTGCGGGGATGAAGACACTACCAGTTTTCTTTCCATTTTTAATCCCTCCTCCAATTCTTACTACTTTCTCCTGCGAGCCGTGATCTCTCCCTTGGCAATGCGAATCCACTGTACAAGGGGCCTCCTGGCAGGACAGGTATAAGTACAGCACCCGCACTCAAAGCAATCCATAGCACCATACTTTTCTGCCAAATCCATGTTTTCTTTTTCGGAAGCAGAACCTATAAAATTGGGAAGCAGGTTCATCGGGCAGACTTCCACACATTTACCGCACTTGATACAGGGAGCAATGGAGTAATCTTTCACATACTCCGCTGTTAAAATCAATATTCCCGAGGTGCCCTTGATAGCGGGAACATCGTCTGTGGGTTGGGCCAGGCCCATCATGGGACCGCCCAAAATCAACTTGCGGGCATCGTCCGTCATACCGCCGCATTGTTCAATAATATCTTTAACCAGGGTACCGTTTCTGACAATGAGGTTGGCAGGCTCTTTGACCCCCGGGCCTGTTATGGTAACAACTCTTTCGTAAAGAGGCTTCCCCAGTTTTATGGCTTCAGCCATGGCAACAGCTGTCCCGGTATTTTGGTTAACCACACTTACAGCCATGGGTAGGGCACCGGGAGGCACTTCTCTTCCAGTGGTGGCCTTAATGAGCATTTTCTCTGCTCCCTGGGGATATTTCGTATGCAGCGTATGAACCTCGATATCGTACCCACCGCCGCCTTCAGCTATGGCCCTTTTCATGCTTTCAACAGCATCGGGTTTATTATCTTCGATACCGATAATTCCTTTTGTGGCACGGAGAGCCTTCATAAAAGCTTTTAAACCATAAACTATATCGTCCGCTCTCTCCAGCATAAGGGCATGGTCGGCAGTGAGAAAAGGTTCACATTCTGCCCCATTTATAATGACGGTATCAATGACAATATCCGAAGGAGGAGAAAGCTTTACATGTGTCGGGAAGGTAGCACCACCAAGGCCCACCAATCCGGCCTCTTTAGAGATTTTAATTATTTCTTCCGGTGTTAACTCTTCCAGGGGTTTATTGGGCTTCATTACCTCATACGGTGTATCCTGGCCGTCATTTTCAATAAAAACGGCATTTACAGGATTGCCCAGTGGATGGTTATAAGGTTCTATCTTGATGACTTTACCGGAAACACTGGCATGGATAGGAGCAGAAACAAAACCTTTCGGCTCACCGATTTTCTGCCCTATTTTTACTTCATCTCCCACTTTTACAGTGGCTTCACAAGGCGCTCCAATATTCTGGTGTAAAGGAATAATCACCTGTGACGGCGAGCGAGCGGGAGCAATGGGCATCCCTGCTGTAGATTCCTTGAAATAGCTGGGATGTATACCGCCTACAAAAGTCCGTTCACTCATGCACTCATTCACCTCTTTTTTGATTTTTTTAAATAGTTAAACGCCCATGGCTAACCAATACCTTATTCGTGATTACCTCTTAAATTCCTTCTGTGAACGACCTATTTTCTAGAAACTTTTTGTCGAAGGGATAAATACACTTTTTACTTCTGTAAATAAAGGCTTTAAAAAAATTGTGGAGAAATTATAATTTAGGATAAATACAAGAGGAGGACCGTAGTAAATGAAATGTGATCTCTGCTTTGATAAACGATGTAACGAGGGAGAAGACTGCTGGGAAGTTAAAGGCGATGTGCAAAAGATGTACAGTTCTCCCGAGGATCAGAAAATTCTACAGGTTTCAACAGCTATTGAAGGAAATTACTATATGCAAAAGACGAGAATCGAGGAATTAAACATCTTTTGCAGGGAGATGGGCTATAAACGGCTGGGGGTAGCCTTTTGTATTGGACTCGAAAAGGAAGCTCAGGTCCTTTGTTCCTTCCTTAGAAAGCATTTTACCGTTTACAGCATCTGCTGTAAGGTTTGCGGAGTCGCCAAAGAAGATTTCGGGCTGAAGAAGATAGAAAAAAACAGATACGAAGCGATGTGCAACCCTGTTATGCAGGCTAAAGTTCTGGAGGAAAAAAATACAGAGCTAAACATTATTGTCGGGCTCTGCCTCGGACATGACATATTATTCAGCAAATATTCACAAGCTCCAGTAACTACACTGATTGTAAAAGATCGTCTCCTTGCTCACAACCCCGTTGGGGCTTTGTATTCCCGCTACTATTATCATAAACTGACTCTTTAAAAAAGAAATTGAAGAGATAAACTATGAGTGAGATATAAAAAACAAGGGGGCTAAGCCCGGGCTAAGCCCCCTTTAAGTTTATGATTCATTCCGTGGAATAAAAGTAGCACAATCTGTTGTTTCCGTATCCAGGGCATCCGGGGGCTGGATCTCAATGGACTCGGCTTTACAGCGATCCCCGCTATCCCAGTAGGTACAGCTGTCTACAACACATTTAACCCTGCTGATCGGATCTTTGACACGGTTTACTCTTCCCGGCATTTTTTTCACCTCCTGCAGAAACATTTTAAACTTATTAACCATGCTATTAGTTTCACCAGATCGAAAACTTTTAAGCATTATTATGCGTCATCACTATGGCGGGGGAAGTTTTTTTATTTATGTCTTTCTCCCTGAGAATTTTTCCAATATTAACAAATCATGGTCTTTTAATTGTTAAACTTTCAATGATATAATTTTAGGAGGCGGCTCAAGAAGAAAGGGTGCTGTTGATGAACAAGAAAAAAAGTTGGGTTTTTGTCCTGCTCGCTTTTTTCCTGTGTTCTATATTTATTTTTAAACCTTTTTCTTTCCCGAAAACCAACACGGGAACAGAAATCTGTCAGAGCATTTTTTCCGCACTGGAAGAAGAAGACTTCGTCCCGGTAATTGTCGTCCTTAAAGACAGGGCAAACCTGCAGGAGAATATTTTTAACGAAAAAGATGAAAACATTCCTGCAGAAGCGATCATTAACAAACTCCAGAAAACGGCCCAGGCTTCTGAAAAAGAAATCTGGCCGGTATTAAAAGAAGAGATAGATAAGGGTAACATTAAAGACTACCGTCCATTCTGGATCGTAAACGCTTTCACGGCACAGATCAATGCCGAGGCGCTGGTTACGTTGTCAACCCTTCCGCAGGTTATACATATAAGGCTGGAACGCCAGTATACCCTGTCTACCCCTTTTAACTATATCCCCGTGGAAAGTAGAAACGATAATCCATATACCCCGGCAACATTCCAGGGAGGAACCGGAGAGCACCCCTGGAACCTTGAACTTATCAAAGCTCCTCTTGTCTGGCAGCAGGGAATCTATGGAAAAGATGTTGTCGTCGCTATTATGGATACAGGTGTCGATCTGAACCATCCTGCTCTTAAAGAACACTACAGGGGCAACCTGCAGGGCCACAGCCACGAGACGAGCTGGTTTGACGCCGCAGCAAATAGCAGCCAGGTAAATAGCGGTCCCCGTGATGTTAATGGACATGGGACACACATTGCCGGGGTTATCCTGGGAGGTTCCCCGCAGGAGCCTCTCGGAGTTGCTCCGGGCGCCCGCTGGATTGCCGTAAATATTTTTACCAAGGGCTATGCCTGGGATTCTCATATTATTCAGGCTTTTCAATGGTTGATGGCTCCAGGAGGCGACCCTCGAAACGCTCCCCGGATTATCAATTGCTCCTGGGCATCCAGACCTGAATATGTACGGGATTACTTGCAATGGGAAATATTACATAACTTAGAAAGGGCAGGGATTTTTGTTGTTTTCGCCGCCGGCAATAACGGAACTTCAGGTCCCGGAAGCCCCGCCAGTTACCCGCATGCTTTTTCTGTCGGCGCTGTAAAAAAAGAAGGAGAAGCGGTAAAAATTGCCGATTTCAGCAGCAGAGGCCCGGTTAACTGGCAGGGAATAACGTATACAAAACCGGAAATAAGTGCCCCGGGGATTAATATAAGGTCTTCATGGTTAAATAATGGTTATACTGTGCTGGATGGAACGTCCCTGGCTGCTGCCCATGTTTCAGGCGCCGCGGCACTGCTTTTAGAATCCAAACCGGATCTTTCCCCCTATGAAATCAAGTACATCTTGGAACACGCAGCCTACTGGGATCCTTCCTGGAATGCACTTGGGGAACGTCCTAATAATGCTTATGGTTTTGGTATCCTCGATGCCTACGAAGCCGTTAAAAAAAGTGCTCTTCCTTCAAGAGAAATACTTTTAGACGACGGGGCGGAAGAGGGTATAATTAACTGGAGCACATCGCCGGGGAACCCCTGGAAGATAACCCGGGAAAAAGTTTACCAGGGAAACTTTGCCTTTGCAGACTCACCGTGGGAACAATATAAGAACAACTCACAGTCCTGGCTATCCATTACAAAACCGCTTTCGCTGTGTGGATACCATAGTCCTGTCCTTTCGTTCTGGCACTTTTATGACCTGGCAACAGGAAAAAATAAAGAGGACGACTATGGGTACGTGGAAATTTCAATTGATGGTAAAAACTGGGCATACCTTTATCGCTTTTCAGGAACTAACGAACAATTCCGTTACTTTTCCCTTCCTTTAAACCTGCCTAAAGGGATAAATACATTTTATATACGTTTCCGCCTGGAAAGTAACAATAACGGACCGGGCAGGGGATGGTATCTGGACAATATTTCTATATCAGCCGTACCTCTTTCCCTTACTGACCTCGAGAGGCTTATACTGAATTCATTAAAGACAAAAATCGGCGTAGAAGAAAGTACGGAAATTAACGCCGCCGCTATTTTTTGCTCCAGGCTCTCCAGGGAGCTTCCTGCAGAACTACTGGAGTGGAACTCTTCCGATCCCTCTGTAGCCACCGTACAAAACGGCAGAGTTAACGGGATTTCTCCCGGTGAAGCTATTATCAGTGGACAATTCGCCGGTCATACCGCGGAAATCAAAATAGAGGTAATCGAAGTTAAAGCACCTGATGTGCAACCAGTTCCGGGAGCTTATATTAATTCCTTAACTTTTGAATTAGTACCCACAACACCGGGAGCAAGGGTTTACTATACCCTTGATGGAAGTGAACCTCACGAAAAGAGTATGCTGTATGAAAAGCCGGTAACTATTACAGAAAACAAAGTAGTAAAAGCCAGGGAATATTTTGCAGGGATCCCGGGTCCTTTAAGGGAATTCTCCTACACGATTAAAGAAGGGGCCACAGTATCAGGTTCAATAACCCTGCAGGGGCGCCCCCTTACCGATTCCAAAACAAGCGTATTTTTTATAAGTGAAGAAGGGAATCAGACTTATACTATTCCTAACCTCTCCCAGGAAGGAAAGTTTTCTATTGAATTGCCTCTTGGCAGCTATAAGCTGATAGCAAAGAGGGAACAATACCTGACTAAAGCGACAACAGTCGAATTAAAAACAAAAAAAGAGCTTCAGGAAGTGATTTTAAAGCTCTGGGCAGGGGATCTAAACAACGATAACCGTATCGATATTACCGATCTAACTATTTTAGCACTGGCCTACCGCAGCAAGCCGGGAGATAAATACTGGAACCCCCTTGCCGACCTAAACGGGGACAGTGTAATTGATATTTTTGATTTAACCATGTTAACCCAAAACTTTGGCATGAGCGGTGATAATTAATATGAGAAATGAGGTGGCGAAGGTTGGTGCTCGCTTAAGGGTTCGCTTGAGACAGGTTTTACAGCTCAGCTTAAGGCCTTCGATTGGCCTTCCCGGCGGAGCTCACCTCCATGTTCGCGCTGTCCGGCGGCGGACTTCCTGTCCGCCGGGCCATCTCAGGCCGTCGCTTCGCTGAACCTGTTTGGCTCCTGCTGCAC
>JAGVAS010000013.1 GCA_020060185.1 Desulfovibrio sp.
CACGTCTGCCCCCAGTTCCAGCGGTTTTTGCAGGTACGGCGACAAAAAAGTATTGTCAACAATAAACAAAAGCCCCCTGTCCCCGGCCAGCTGCGCTGTCGCACCAATATCGGCCACTTTTAACAGGGGGTTTGTAGGGGTTTCGATAAAAATGGCTCTGGTATTTTCCCGGAGAGCTGCCGCTACTGCCTCCAGGTCGGAGGTATCAACGTAGGTAACCTGAAGGCCATACTGGTTGAAGACCTGTTCCAGCAGGCGGTAAGTGCCCCCGTATAAATCTTCGGTAAAGATCAAATGATCCCCGCTGCTGAACAGCATGAGCAAATTAGCAATGGCGGCCATCCCAGAAGCATAGGCAAACCCCCTGCAGCCGCCTTCTAAAGCTGCTATCCCATCCTCCAGCACCCGGCGGGTAGGATTCCCGCTCCGGGAATAGTCAAAGCCGGTGCTCCGGCCCAGAGCGGGGTGTTGAAAAGTAGCTGTCTGGTAAACCGGAACAGAAATGGCCCCTTTATGATCATAACCTACACCTAAATGTACTGCCCTGGTATCAGTACGCACTTTATTCACTCCCAGTCTTAGACAAGATTACAATCTTCTTTCAACTTTTCTCACTGAACAGCATTAAACCCCATACTCGATTAAATCTGGTAGGTTATGCAGCTGCCAGCCTCTTTAATTTTTCGTTCCTGCTCTACAACAAGATCAGCCAGGTTGATAGATTTTAGCTCCTGGATGACAATGTTTTTCAACCTGGACCAGACATCACGCGTCACACATATATCTACCCGGTCACAGACCCCGGCATTGTCTACACAGGCCACCGGCGCAAGTGAACCTTCCACAGTCTGGACAATGTCATAAAGAGTAATTTCCTCAGGTCCCATGGAAAGGGAGTAGCCTCCCCGGCTGCCTTTTTGGGTATAAATATAGCCTTTGGCTCGCAAGGGGAACAGCACCTGTTCCAGGTATTTTTCAGAAATGTCCTGCCTGCGGGCTATTTCCTTCAGCTGCAGCGTTCCTTCTCCATAATTAATGGCAAGCTCGAGCATAGCCCGTGTAGCATAACGCGCTTTGGTGGAGAGTTGCATCTTAATTTCACCTCCCTGTCAGGATTCAGGAAAACCCGCCAAGGGCGGCAACCGCCTCCAGCGCCGCCTCTATTTCCTTTTCGTTATTGAAATAGCTGATCCCGAACCTTACCGCCCCGTAGGGATAGGTATGCAGGAAGCGGTGTGCCCATGGAGCGCAGTGCAGCCCGGCACGGCAGGCAATATCAAACCTGGATTCCAGCACTGCTGCCACATCCTGCGGCTCCCATCCCTCAATATTAAAAGAAACCAGCCCCGTCCTGCTGCCGGCTTCCTGTGTACCGTACACGGTAACACCAGGGATGCTTAACAGCCCTGTTAAAAGCCTGTCTAAAAGTTTTATTTCATGGCTGCGTATCCTTTCAATGCCTTCCTTCATGATAAATTCTACCCCCGCCTTTAACCCGGCTATGCCTGCCGTATTTGGTGTCCCCGCTTCAAGGCGGTCCGGATAGTGAGAAGGATGAAACGGTTCTTCTGAAAGGCTCCCCGTTCCCCCCTCCCTGAAGGAGGAAATGTCTACATCATTATTAATAACCAAAACACCGGTGCCCGGAGGGCCTAAAAGGCCTTTATGACCCGGGCAGGCCAGTATGTCCACGTTCATTTCCTGCATATCAATGGGAACTGCACCTGCGGTCTGTGCGGCGTCAAGAAGGAAAAGCGCCCCGTGTTCCCTGGCAATCCGACCGATCTCTTCTACAGGCTCTAAAGTCCCGAGGACGTTGGAGGAGTGTGTTAGAACAATAAGCTTCGTGGCCGGGCGTATTAATTTTTTAATTTCCCCTGGATCAATAGAGCCATCGGGGTGGTGCGAAACCATAGAATATTCCACTCCCCTTTCGGTAAGCCTGTTTAAGGGCCTGCTAACAGAATTGTGTTCCAGACAGCTTGTGATGACGTGATCCCCAGGGGAAAGGAGCCCTTTCAGGGCAATATTAAGGGCGTCGCTACAGTTTAACGTAAATATTATACCATGGGGTGAAGAAGTATGAAAAAAATCTTTCAAAAGAACTCTGGTTTCCATTATAACCCTCTCTGCTTCAGCAGCCATCCTGAAACCAGCCCGCCCGGGATTGGCTCCCAGTTCACGTAAAAAAGTATCCATGGCCCGGTAAACCTCTTCCGGCTTGGGCCAGGAAGTCGCGGCATTATCAAGATAGATCATAACTTTCCTCCTTTTAAGCCCCTATATACCTGGCATAGAGAGCCCGGGCCATTTTTTCATCAGAGGTGCCTTTTATTAAAGCCCTGCCATCGGGGAAAACAACCAGCTCATGTTTCCCTGTTGTAAACTTCAATAAAAAGTCATTGGTGGAAACATCCCCCAGCGGGAGCAGTTTATCACGCAGTTTTTCCAGGGAAAGATTTAATTTTAACGGGGGCAATACCTGCACGGCATCACGCCCGCAGAGGTAAGTACTGCGCTGCTGCATCTTTCCCGCCAGGAGGTCAAAGGTTCTTTGGCCACAGACAGGACAATTGTCATTCTGCATAACCTCTACTTCAGAAAACTGGTTTTCCCAGAGATCGAAAAAAAGAGCTTTTCTGTTCAGAGCCGGTTTGGCTCCTGTTAAAAGCTTCAGCGCTTCAGCCACCTGCACCGAAGCGATAACATTGACTACAGGGCTAATTACCCCGGCTGTATCACAGGTTTCCCCTATGCCGGCTGAAGGAAGCCCTCCCAGGAAACATGCCAGGCAGGGTGTCTCCCCCGGTATGATTGTAAAAGTAAGGCCGCTGCTGGCCACACAGGCCCCGTAAATCCAGGGAACACTTTTCTTGACACAGGCTTCATTGACCAGAAACCTGGTCTCAAAGTTGTCAGTAGCATCCAGGACAAGATCAACATCACCGATAATGTCCAGGACATTGGTATAATTAACATCTTCAATTAATGCTTCATATTGCAGGCTGGAATTGATTCTTTTTAATTTTTCTGCCGCCGCCAGGGCTTTTGGTATGACTCTTTTCGCATCTTCTTCGTCAAATAAGATCTGCCTTTGCAAATTTGATTCTTCCACATAGTCCCTGTCTACAAGCTTTAAATAGCCTACTCCCGCCCGCGCGAGACTATTGGCGGATACAGTCCCCAGGGCGCCAAGCCCGATCACGGCCACCCTGCTTCTCAAAAGTCTTTCCTGCCCTACCCTGCCGATAGGAGCAAAGAGTACTTGCCGTGAATACCTTTCCCATACTTTACTGGCAACACCGGACATTTTAATCATCCCCTTAGATAAAAACACTTAAATTAACCCTTTTAAAAAGTTCAATCCACGGCAAATAAAGCTGTAGAGATATAGCGTTCCGCCAGGTCAGGGAAGATAACAATAATGAGCTTGCCGGCATTTTCAGGGCGCCTGGCCACCTGCAGGGCCGCGGCGCAGGCTGCTCCGGATGAAATTCCCACCATCAGGCCTTCTTCTTTAATGAGCCGGTTGGATGTCTCCAGGGCCAGAGCATCAGGGACCTTAATTATTTCGTCGATGAGCGGCACTTCCAGAACATCAGGAACAAAGCCTGCTCCAATGCCCTGGATGCGGTGAGGGCCCGGAATACCGCCTGAAAGCACCGGGGACTCTGCCGGCTCGACAGCAATAGCTTGAAATTCGGGCTTTCTCTCTTTCATAACCTGTGCTACACCGGTAATAGTTCCCCCTGTGCCAACCCCGGCTACAAGAATATCAGCTTTACCATCTGTATCTTTCCAGATTTCTTCCGCCGTGGTCTGGCGGTGGACAGCTGGGTTGGCAGGATTGGAAAATTGCTGGGGAATAAAATAACGCTGGTCGGATCGGGCCAGTTCCTCTGCTTTTCTGACCGCCCCCTTCATTCCCTCGCTGCCGGGAGTTAAAATTAGTTCCGCCCCCAGAGCTTTAAGCAGGCTTCTTCTTTCCAGGCTCATCGTTTCCGGCATGGTCACAACGCAGGAGTAGCCTTTAGCAGCGCTGACCATGGCCAGGGCAATGCCGGTATTGCCGCTGGTAGGCTCCAGGATAACAGTATCCTTGTTAATTAACCCTTCCCGTTCAGCAGCTTCAATCATACTCAAGCCGATGCGATCCTTGACACTGCCTCCCGGGTTAAAAAACTCCAGCTTTGCCGCTACAAAAGCCTTGCTTCCCTCCGCAACCCTGTTTAAATAAACCAGGGGTGTTTTACCGATCAGTTCCGCTACGTTTTTAGCAATTTTCATCTTACCGAGAGCCTCCCTTTCAAGTTTTGTTACTTATTTGGAAATAAGCCAAGCATTGATATAAATTCTATATATATAATAGGTTTAGTTATATTAGTATAATTTTACTGGAAGCAGAAACCCGTTGTCAATCCCTTTTTAAGTGGTATAATAAAATGTGTCTCTTGAAATTTTAGCAAGGAGGGTCAGGCATGTCGTCATACTACGGGGAAGTGGACAACAGGGGTTTATCTTGTCCACAACCGGTTATCAATACAAAAAAAGCCCTGGAGGAGCTTTTAAAAAATTCAATTGCTGAATTTACCCTCGTCTCTATTGTCGACAACGACAGCGCGGCAGAAAACGTAACCCGTTTTGCCAGGAAAGCCGGTTACCATGTTGAGGCCGAAAAAAAAGAAGACGGTATTTACGTGATGATCAACAAACATCCGGGAACAGTCGTCCTGGACAAAGAAAGCCTGCTTGAAGCTGAGAAACAATATTTTTGCCGGGACGATCTGAATACAGAAGAAACTGTCTTTTTGGTCTCCTCCGCGACCCTGGGCCAGGGAGAAGAGGAACTGGGCAAAATTCTTATGCGCAGCTTTATCTATGCCCTGAAAGAGGCTGCTTCATTGCCTTCCAAATTACTTTTTCTAAATAGCGGTGTTTTTCTCACTGCAAAGGGAAGTCCCGTTTTAGAGGATCTAAAGCAGTTACAGGAAAAAGGTGTAGAGATTTTTTCCTGCGGTACCTGCCTGGATTATTACCAGTTAAAAGACAAATTGGAAGTAGGTAAGATTACCAACATGTATGATATCGTGGATTATATTAATTCCGCAACGCGTTGTATAACCATTTAAAGTAAAAAGAGGGGGAAAGGAAAAATTCCTTTGCCCCCTCTTTCACCGGAAAAATTATCTTTACATTAACTTTTTAACGACTTCTATAAGTTCCTCCATTATTTCCTCTTCCCTATCCTTCTCCAAAAGGGCCCGGCTGACACATCCCCTGGTATGATCTTTTAAAATGATTAAAGCCAGCCGGGACAGGGCCATCCTGGCGGCAGCAATCTGGTTGAGGACATCTACACAATAGCGTTCTTCCCCCACCATGCGCTCAATGCCCCGCACCTGTCCCTCTACCCGCCTTAAACCGTGCAGGATTTTCTTTTTGTTCTGCTGGTAACTCCCCAAAAGTTTTTGCTGGTGATGGCATTGACATTCGGTTTTTTCTTCAGGGCCTGCATCGTTATTTAATTTGTCGGCATTTTTTTCTTCCGGCAAGTAAATTCCTCCTTCCAGGCAATAAATTGCACCTCTGGAACTATCCAAAGATAAGTGAATACGGGGAACCAACAATATCAGTTCCCACTTTTTAAGGCTTAGGAGCCCGCCGGGATCGGCAGGCTGTCGTCTCTGGCATCTACACTTTTTTCATAGGAATATGCAGGGCGGATATTTGCTTTTTTAAGGCGAAGGGAATTTAAGACCACATTTAATGAGCTTAGGGCCATGGCTGTGGCGCCGATGATGGGATGCAAAAGCCCCAGGAAAGCTGCCGGAATGGCGACGGCATTGTAAAACCACGCCCAGAAATAGTTTTGTTTTATCTTGCGAAAAGTTGCATGGGATAATTTAATTGCCGATATTACGGCGCTGAGCTCTCCCCGGACGAGAGTTATATCAGCCGCTTCGATGGCGATGTCGGTGCCGCTACCGATAGCAATGCCGACATTGGCCTGCTTTAAAGCCGGGGCATCGTTTATACCGTCACCGACCATAGCAACTGTGCCATATTGCTCCTGCAACTTCTTGATCTCGTCTACTTTTCCCTCGGGGAGAACCTCTGCCAGGACCCTGCTTATGCCTGCTTTCCTGGCAATAGCCTCAGCCGTCCTGCGGTTATCCCCCGTAATCATTGCTGTTTTTATCCCCATTTTCTCAATCTCGGCAATGGCCAGGGCAGAATCGTCCTTAAGAGTATCGGCTACAGCCACAATACCGGCGATTTTACCGTTAACGGCCAGCAACATGGCTGTTTTGGCTTCACCTTCCAGCCTGGCCATTTCATCATGAAGGTGCTCATGTTCCACACTGTTTTCAGCCATTAAAATACGATTTCCGGCCATTACCTGCATACCTTTAACCAGGCCTTTGACTCCCTTCCCGCTTACAGCATAAAATTCCCTTACGTCCTGGAGAGCGATGCCCTGGTCCCTGGCCAGTTCCGCGATGGCAGCCCCCACGGGGTGTTCTGACGCTGCTTCGATACTGCCGGCATATAACAATACATCTTCTTTACTGCAGCCGTTTAAAGGTATAATATCCGTAACCTCCGGTTTGCCCCTGGTAATAGTGCCCGTTTTATCGAAGGCAATAACTTTTACATCCTTCATCGTTTGGATGGCCTCGCCGCTTCTGATTAAAATGCCGTTTTCCGCTCCCAGACCGCTGCCCACCATCAGGGCCGTGGGAGTAGCCAGGCCCAGGGCGCAGGGGCAGGATATCACCAGAACAGCCGTGCCAGCCAGAAAAGCCAGGGTAAATACCGGCGCTGCAGGGTTGCTCCAGGGAAAATTGAAATATTCAACCACGCGCATGTGAAATCCCGGGAAAAATATCCAGGAAAGAAACGCTGCACTGGCAGTCAGGACAACAAAGGGAACGAAAAAACCTGTCACCCTGTCAGCAAATTCCTGGATAGGCACCTTGGAGCCCTGGCACTCCTCTACCATCTTAATGACCTGGGAGAGGAAAGTATCTTTTCCGATTTTGGCCGCCCTTACTTTTAACAGGCCCTGTTTATTTATGGTGGCTCCGATTACCCTGTCCCCTGCTTTTCTGGGAACAGGCAGGGACTCTCCCGTAGCCATGGATTCATCAACAGTGCTTTCACCGCCCATCACAACACCGTCCGTAGGAATTTTTTCACCGGGGCGGACAACCATGATATCGCCCACCTTTAGCTCTTCAACGGGAATTTCCTTTTCTTCTCCATCTACTATAATACGGGCCTTCCTGGCCTCCATGGCCAGGAGCTTCTTGATAGCCTGGGAGGCTCTCCCTTTAGCCCTGGCTTCTAAAAATCTCCCCACCAGGTGCAGGGCCAGGATAGAGGAAGCCATTTCTATGAAAGTTGTAATCGGAAACCAGAACCCCAAAAGGCTGAGCAGGTAAGGCACCAGCGAACCCAGGGTAACGAGGGTATCCATGTTGGCACTGCCATGTTTCAGGGCATTCCAGGAAGCCCTGTGGGTTTCCCAGCCGGCAATAAAAATAACAGGAAAAGCTAACAGGGCCGTAACGGCAAAATAACCGGGAATGGGGATTATGAACATTTGAATCATCATGAGAATCATAATGGGAGCAGCAAAGGAAACGGAAAACCAGAGACGCCGGGCCGCTTTCTCCATCTTTTCCTCTTCGGCATCCTTTGGGTGGGCACAGGAGGCACAGTTCATGCCGGAAATTGTTAAAGCAGCAGTTTTTAGATCGCCATCAGCTACTTTCCCTTCATAACCGGCTTCTTTAACTGCCCTGATCAGCGCTTCCTCCCCGGTTTCGGCCGGATCATATTCCACGTAGGCCTTTTCTACGGCAAAGTTGACCCGTGCTGAACTTACACCCCTGTCTTTCTGCAGTACTTTTTCAACTCTCTGGGAACAACTGGTACAGGTCATGCCGGAGATATTTATTACTACTTTTTTTAATTCCCGCCCTTTTACTGTTGAGCTCAAAAAACCTTCCCCCTTTTTATTTCAAACCCTTATTTCTTTACATACCCCATGGGGGTATATTAATTATATTATATACTCCAGCTCAATCCTGTCAAGAAAAATTAAGCGGATGCTTTCGGGAGATGGCGGAACATCAAACGGGTTCTAACAAAGATCATTTTCATCCATTGTTGTGACCCGCAGGTTAAATGGAAGTTAGTAAAAAAGTTTTCCACCAAGAACAAAAGGCCTACTAGTTACGTCCATATTTATAGAAGGGTTAATTTGGATCCAGTAAAAAAATAATTGGTAAAACCCATCAATATCATCTTTGGTTTCCGTATATATATTTAGAGATGTCTTTTAAGATAAAAATGGGAGGAATGGATAAGATGATGGGAATTAAGGGAAACAGGGTAAAATCCCTGTCTTTACTGCTGGTAATAGTTTTGATGCTGGGAATTTTTCCACTGGCTGCTTCAGGGACTTCAACTGCCCTGGAAGTAGGGACGGGTAAAGCTTACCCTACTATCCAGGCGGCCATAAACAGCGCCTCTTCAGGAGACACAATTCTTGTTTGCAAAGGAAACTACAATGAACATATAAATTTGAATAAGACCAATCTTACCCTTAAAGCTGCAGAAAAACATAAAACGATTATTAATGGTGGTATACAGATCAATGCTGACAATGCCACCGTGGACGGTTTCAAAATTATAGGCGGCTGGGTCCCGGCCCCTGCGGGAGTAGATCAATTCGCCATTTACATTTTAGCCGGCACTTCCGGTCACTCCATTACCAATAACATTCTAACCGGGCCGGGAACAAGCATCGCAGCCCGCGGCGTTCTCTTCGGCTACAATACAAGCAACATCAAGGTAAGGAACAACGATATCAGCAGTTGGCACAGTGGTATTTACATTAACCCCTCCACCAGCCTTACCTTTGAAGGCAATAACATCCACCAAAACTATGTAGGGATAAGTTCGGATGGCATAAGCGATGTCAGTATTATCAGGAATAATTTCGCGGCAAATTCCCTCGAAGGCTGGGGTTTCTCCAACGGTGAAAGTCGGGCTGTTACAAACCTTAAAGCAAATTATAACAACTTTGTCGGTAACGGTACGGCAATCGCCAACTACACGGGGGTAATCATCGATGCCCTTAGTAACTGGTGGGGAGATGCCAGCGGACCAAGAGGAGGCGCCAGCGATCCTATAACCGGTATAACAGCCGGTGGAATTGGTGACCAAATTTCGGCAAATGTTTGCTTCGACCCCTGGCTTACCCGGAGCGTTTCTTTTTCCAATTACACCCTAAGCATAACCGGCCCCCTGAGCGCTGCACCGGGTCAAGCCGTAGAGTTCAGTATCAGGGCACGGGGCAATGGGACCGGCAACACCAGTTATACCGCCATTTACGACTACAGCATTACCGGAGGAACAGGCAGCCTTGAATATTACGATACATCCTGGAAACCCCTTCCGCTTACAGGGACATTCGGACCGGCAGGGGGTTTTGAACTGACCCCCGATTATGACGTAACTACAGCTTTTCGCTTTACACCGGACAGAAATAGCCGCTACGAAGCGACTGTTACCCTGCGTACACTGGAGGGAAAAGTACTGGCTACGGCAAAATATGTCTTAAACCGTTACGAATTTGAAATCCCAGAGAGCGGGGGGGAAACAGTAAAAATTTCCCCCAGGACAATCAACATGAAGTCGAAAAGACGCTGGATAAACATTATAGTTCAAATACCCGAAGAATATAAAGGTTTAAATATTAATAAGGTTTATATACCTGGCACAAGCGAAGACATAGAAGCCGAGAGTTTCAAGGTATTAAAAAACGGTGTTCACGCTAAATTTAAGTGGAGTGAAGTGGCAGATGAAGTGGCAGAGATTCTCCAGCAGGGAGATAATGTTGAAATAACGGTACTTGCCATAACAAGTGGAAATGATACATTTGGAGGTACCGGCCAGATCAAGGTTATCTCACCGGGCAATAAAAACCTTGGCAAAAGGGCTGTTAAAAAACATCCTTAATAAAATTAAATAAAAATTATAAGATGGATATAGCCAATTTCCATAAGGACACTAAAACCCGGGCCGATTTACCCGGGTTTTTCCTTTGTAAGTATTGCCCTGGTACTGGCGTCGGCATTGGAAGTGGCCTAAAGTTTCTCTTCTAGCGGTTATTTGGAAATGATAACCTTCGTTCCCCCGCGGTACACAAAAAAGTTATTTTGTCCGCAGTCGTAAAGGACAGCGTTAAAAGAATCTTTCCTCTCTTCCAGCAAAGTTCGTAAATAGCTCCTTGTTACCCCGCTATTATCGGCAAGGCACCACAGGGCAAAAGGCGCTTCGAAAACGGCCCACTCCCCGTCCAGGTCAAGAGCTATAAAATTATCGTTACCATAATAAAGAAGGTTATAGGCATGGTAAAAAAGGTTCTCCTGCAATTCACCCGGTTCCACGGGTTCCTGGCAGGGCGCCGCCTTCGTTCCAAAAACACGGCAAATAAGGGGCCGGGCTGCATATATACTGCAGTGTTCGACACCGACCTCTTCCCGCAGGAAAGGGCAGAGAAGCGCACCATTGTCTTGTAAGATGCCAACGTTATACTGAAAAAACTTCTTAATTTTCTCCGGGGACCAGTTCTTCTGGATATAGAGCATGATATAGGTGAATTCACTATATGACATCAAAATGGAACCGTAGCAGCATTGCTTGCAATAAGGAGGGCAATTGTAGACCTCATAATCGCTAAGAAGGTGCCTGACACGCTCCATCCTCTCCAGGGCAAAAGTATTTAGAGGCTCCGGCCTTTGAAAAATACCCTGCAAAGAAGAAAAATCATAATCTATTTTATCAGTCATGCTGTACCTCCTAGTTGGGCTTCTGAAAAATCAGGATAAATTCATGAATTTTATTTACGCGAAAAACATAAGGAAAGCCCAAAGGGCGCAGGTTATTATACTCCGAACGGCGGTCCCAGATTATAATATCGTCCAGGATAAAACCCAGAGAAATCAGGCGCTGGCTGAGATCCATGTGCAGGGGATAGAACTTGTTTTTCTTCCTTATATCCATAACTACTACAATACAGTACCTGCCTTTTTTCAATGCGGTATAAACCTCGGAAAAAACAACCTTAAGTTCATCTAAAAAAAGATCGTAATTTCCGATATTGCCCAGATCATCCAGGTCGTCACCGTAATGCCTCCCGGGCTTGTAATCCGCACTACGCTTTTCTCTTAAAACGTTCCAGTAAGGAGGTGAAGTTAAACAAAGATCCAACGTGAAGGGGGATACATATTTAAGTAGATGACGGGCATCGTCGTTAATAGCCTGTACTGCAGAAGAATCTACCTTTTCATCCAGCAAGCGCTTCTGAAAAAGCTTGATATAATCCTTTGAAATATCCAGGCCCAGTCCTTTCATCCCCATTCGCTGTGCTCCTATTAAGGTACTGCCGCTGCCCAAAAAGGGATCCAGAATCATTTCTCCTCTATGCGCGTAAATTTCCAGCAGCCTTTCTACCAGGGCCACAGGGAAAAGGGCCGGATGCTTTAAACGTTTTTCAACGGGGTTTTTTTGAATATCGTTCCAGATGCTTATACTGTATCTTGCCCAGGTACGGCCGTCCAGGTTGGTTCGAATCTTTTTGTTTAACAAATTAATTCACCCCTTTACCCTCTCTTTTTCTATGTAGCTTTCAAACAAGTGTTACCTAATTATTTTTTATCTCCCCTTCATTTTCCTTCTTTTATGAATATATATTATAGAAAAATATGTTGTCCAGGTGCTTTTCTTTTTTATTTTGCTCCTGGAAATTTATGGTGCCACGGTAATAATCTTTTCATCTAACACAAGTTTTGTAAAATTTCTTGTTTTTTAAGGCCGTTTCTAGTAAAATATTCTTGTGAATAAATTGAAAAATATTTTTATTTTAAGGATTTCAAAATAAGGTAACTTTTAAAATGGGTATAGAATTATGGAGAGGTGAGGAGAGGACTTGCATAAATGATGCCCAGCAATGGCAAGTAAACGGGAGGAAGAGCTTTTATCATGCAAGTACGCTATTTTTATGAAATTGACTGCTTTAATTTAAATCGAAATGCACGTCTTTATTACCCTTTTCAACATCGCCTGGCGGATTTTGTACAAAAGGTTTTTTCTGTAAACCTAAACAGTAAAGCAGAGAAGTATAAAGAAAATAAGGAAATTATCGAGAAAATACTGGCTAAAATAAATGCTGTCAAAGAAGAAACCGATTGGGAGCAAAATCTTTTAAATACTTCCTTTGTAATTTTTGATAGCGAGACTACAGGTTTACTTCCATTTAAAGGAGACAGGGTTATTTCCCTGGCAGGAGTTATCATCGAGGAAGGTGTTATCAAAACGGAAAAAACTTTTAATAAGCTTGTCAACCCCCTGCGTTCCATCCCTCCCAGATCCACTGATATTTCAGGTATAACCAATTCCATGGTTTCCGGAATGCCAACTCTTTTTCAGGTACTCCCCGAGTTTCTAGACTTTATTGGAAACAGGATCCTGGTTGCTCACTACGCACCCTTCGATCTGGCTTTTTTAAATATCGAGTTAGGCCGGTATGCACCTGTGCGCATCCTGAACCCGGTTATTGATACATACTTGCTGGCTCAGAGTATTTTGCCCGATATGATCGAATATTCCCTGGAAAGTCTGCTTAAAAGATTCGGTATAGAAATAAAGGAAAGACATACGGCACTGGGTGACTCGCTGATGACCGCCCAGTTGTTTTTAAAGTTTTTGAATAAACTTGCAGAAAAAGAAATCTTTACTCTTAACCAGCTCTGTCATTTTCTTGTACGGCAAAGAGACAGGGCCCACTCGCTGACATTGCCGGAACAACATTAAGGCATAATCCGGAAATGATTATCCGTAATACCCTGCAGTCGGCTGACCATAACAAGCGCCTCCCTGAGCAGGGAATACTCGCGATTGGTTAGCTCCCGCGGGTTAATGTAATTATCCGGTTCAATGCTTTTTCTCATTTTGGCCATGGCATCCCTGATCCTTAACATCATCAGGGTTTCGTAGGCCGAGGTTATATATTCAATATCCTTTTCTTTGAGAATATTGCGCTTGCCAATTTCCTCAAGCCTTTCAAAAGTATTGGTAACAAGCAGGCCCTCTCTCAGGGCAAAAACCCTGGCGCAGTCCACAACATGGACACAGGCGGAGGTTTTAAGGTTTAACTCATTGCGATGCTCTCCGGAACGCTCCGTTTGAACCTGCCGGAAGATGTTGATGGGTACTTTTTTGCCCAGGTTATCCTGCACCAGAAAATTCAGGACCACAAAAGAATTGCGGAAGTTTCGTACTACAAAGTTACGTAAAAGATCATAAAGGCTTTTTTTACCGTAGAGATATCTAAAATCAAGAAAGATGGTCATCAAGCGAACATTTTGAGGAAGGAGGCTATTAATCCAATCTTTAATGGTATCGCGCCAGCTGCGAAAGGAACGGCACCATTCCTCATTATTGGCCATAACCATTCCCTTGCAGCGCCTAAAACCGTACTGTTCCAGCCCGGCAACCACTTTTTCTCCAAGCATAAGGAAATAGTTTTTAACCTTTTCCTCCTTATCTTCGGTAACATCCTCATAGATAATGCCGTTGTCCTGGTCAGTCCGGGCATACTGCTCCTTCCTGCCGCTGCTTCCCATAGTTATCCAGCAGTAACTTACCGGCGGAGGGCCGTAGCCTTCTTCAATCATGGCCCTCTCGGAAATCTGAATAACCTTGCGGGTAATGCGGTCGTAAAATTCCGTAATCAGGGAAGTTATTTCTATAACCGTCGCTCTTTCCACCAGGAGTGCCTGTAATACCTGATCAACCTCAGAGCTCAGCTTGCACAGCTCTTCGATGGTGCTGCTGGATTCAATACTGTTAACGACGGCCAGCGATCCGGTTTTTCTCGATTTTATCACGTCACGCATAGCCACAATACCGACCAGACTGCCCTCTCCATCCACTACAATTACATGCTTGATACGGTATTTGACCATAAGCAAAAAGGCCTGGTAGGAAAAGTCCTGCGGTTTAACGGTAATTAACCCCGTGCTCATTAATTCCCTGGCCGTACGGCCGGCGCTCTTCTGCAGGTCAGCCTCCAGCAGAATTTTAGAGACAAGATCCCCTTCGGTAATAATTCCCAGGGGTTTATCTTTATCAGCAACAATAACTGAGCTGACATTTTTCCCGGACATAATAGACGCTATTTGCCGGACATCATCACCGGGCAAGCAGGTAACCACATTGCTGACCATAATATCAGAGATACGCTTTCCGAACCCCTGGTCCTGCGACAGGTCGTCCTCATTAAAAAATTTTTGGTACAGAATGCGCAAACGCTCAGTTAATAACCTGGTAAAAAAAGCGGCAAAATCGGGGTTTTCAATAATAATTTCCTCAAAGATTTCCTGGGGCAGGACGAAACAGCGAGTATCAGTAACAGCCCTGGCTGAAGCAGGGTATTCTTCACCGGAGAAAAAAACGGTCTCACCCATGAATTCATAAGGACCGCGGTAACCGGTTACAAACTCATGGCCGTTTTTATCGCTCACCGTTATCTCCGCCTTCCCCTCAACAACCAGAAACAAAACGTGCCTCGAGGTTTCTCCCTGCCTGCCAACATAGGTACCCGCCGGATAAAACTCTTCTCCCAGGGAGGCGGCAACTTTATATAATAGATTTTCTCCCAAAAGATTAAAAGGGTTAAATTTCTTTAATATCTCTACTTTGTTCTGTAAATTAACATCTTTTATAACCATGATTCTCTCTCCTCCCCCCTTCCTCTCTACTTGTTTTTTCCGGCCAGTTATAATAAAATTTAATTTGATCAATGGCTAAACAGGAGTTGTAAAACAAGACGGAGGTTTTAAAATGACGACTGTACTACCGGTAAAAGGCCTGCGTTTTAACCATGCAGCCGGGCTGGATTTTTCTAAGATCATAACACCGCCTTATGATGTTATTACCAGCGAACTGCAAAACGATTACTATGAAAAAAGCCCTTATAATGTTATACGCCTTGAGTACTCAAAATCCCTTTCCGGAGACAACCACCATGAAAATAAATACACGCGGGCAGCAGCGGTTTTCAGGGAATGGCTAAAAAAAGGAATTCTTATAAAGGAGGAAAAACCTGCTTTTTATTTATATGAACAGCATTTTTTTTATAGCAAAAAAAAATACATAAGAAAAGGGTTTTTCTGCGGCGTAGGCTTGTCCCCTTTTGAAGAAGGAAAGATCATTCCCCATGAAGAAACCATGAATAATCCGAAGGCCGACCGGTTAGAGCTTTTAAGACATTGCGAAGCCAATTTCAGCCCCATTTTCGGCCTCTTTAAGGACAAAAACAAAATTTTAGATAGTTATACCGATTCTTATAAAGAAAAACAGGAGCCGGTTATAACTTTTGAAGACGACGACGGGCAGCTGCACAAGGTTTGGGTCATTACTGATCATAAGTTTATCGAAATTATAGAAGATTTTTTTAAAGATAAAAATATTTATATCGCTGACGGCCATCACCGTTATGAAACAGCTCTGCAGTTTTACCTGGAGAAAAAAGAATTAGACCAGAGCAAAGAAAAATATGGCCACACGCTTATGGCTCTTGTCAATATTTACGATGAGGGGCTGCTTGCTTTTCCAACGCACCGCATTATTACACAAAGCGAAATTAACAGTTCGGAGCTGCTTGAGAAACTGGCAAAACATTTTTTTATAAAAGAATTACCCGGGGCCAAAAACCGTGAAGAGTTACTGACCTTTTTGGACAAGTCTCTAACGGGAGCCACAAAAGCAAAACTGTCCTTCGGACTTTATACTCCGGAACAAAAGCTATTTATTCTTACTTTAAAAGAGATAACTGAAGGGGAAAAACCCTTCCCCCAGCTTGATACAGTTGTCCTGCAGGAACTAATACTGTCAGGTATTTTCGGCCTGGGGGAAACAGAAAGAAGAAAAGAGTCCCGGCTGGTTTACTTAAGAGACGAATGGGAAGCAAAGCTGCAGGTTGACCGGGGTCAGGTTCGTTTTGCCTTTTTCGTAAACAAGCCCCCCCTGGAAGAAATAATCAGTTTAGCGGAAAAGGGTATCCGCATGCCGCAAAAATCCACCTATTTCTTTCCCAAGCTCGTTACAGGTTTAATCATGCTGCAGCTGGGAAAGGTATGATTTATCTTTCAAGGGGATATTCCCCAATCTGGTTAACCTCCACGACCCTGCGGGTCCAACAATGGATGAAAATAATCTTTTTTAGAAACCGCATTATGTCCCGCAAAGGTGGCGCAAGGTTGTGGCGAGCGACATGTGCAGCAGGAGCCAAACAGGTTCAGCGAAGCGACGGCCTTAAGATGGCCCGGCGGACATGGAGGTCCGCCGCCGGACA
>JAGVAS010000010.1 GCA_020060185.1 Desulfovibrio sp.
CATGGAGATATCCGCCGAATTGAAGGACCTTTATGAAAAAACAGATCAAGTCCCCGGTTTGGCAGTAGTTATTGTAGGCGAGAATCCTGCTTCTCTCTCTTATGTGATCAACAAAGAAAAGCAGAGTAAAAAGCTTGGTTTTTACTCTGAGGTGCACCGCCTGCCTGCCGATGCTTCCGAAGAAAAAATTTTGACAGTTATCCAGAAGCTGAACGAAGACGATAAGATCCATGGTTTCATGGTGCAGTTGCCTTTACCCGAGCATGTTAACAAAAAGGTTATTATTGATGCTATTGACCCCGAAAAGGACGTGGAAGGCACCCACCCCATTAACATGGGGAAGCTTTTTAGCGACGAAAAAGGTTACCCGCCCTGTACAGCTTACAGTATCATGCAGATGATTGAATTTACCAGACAGCCGGTTTACGGTAAAACTGCAGTGGTAATCGGTCGCAGCAATATTGTCGGCAAACCTCTTTCTCTTTTGTTGCTCCGGCGGAACGCTTCCATTAGTATCTGTCACTCCTACACCAGTGATTTACCTGATATTTGCCGTGAGGCAGATATTCTGGTATCGGCAACGGGGAAGCCCGAACTGGTTAGAGGAGATTGGGTTAAACCAGGAGCTATTGTGATCGATGTAGGTGTAACACAGGTCGGTGATAAGTTAACAGGAGATGTTGCCTTTGAAGAAGCTAAAGAAATAGCGGAGTGGATCTCTCCTGTACCTGGAGGGGTAGGTCCCATAACCATTACCATGCTCATGAAGAATACGTTAGAAGCTTTTAAGAAAAAAATAGGGAGGTAGGAGGATGGAGCCAGGATCGCCTTCAGCCGTTTGTTACTAGGGCGGTGGCGATCCTTTGCCTCCTCCACGAAATCTATTTTCAGATACGGGTTAGGGGAGGGTTACAGATTGGCTGCAAATGTTATTAACGGAGAACAGGTTGCCAGGGAAGTACGTGAAAAACTTAAAGAAGAAGTAGCATCCCTGAAAAAAGAGAAAAAGAAAACACCCGGCCTGGCAATTATTGTTGTAAAAAGCCCTTTTGCCCGGGTCCATGTTGCCCGCTTAAAGGAAAGAACCTGCCACCAGCTTGGTATAAATTGTAAGATATTTTATCTTCCGGAAACTACGACTGATGAAGAAATTATTTTTCTCATTGAAAGATTGAATGCTTCGAGGGAAATTCACGGTATAAACATACACCCTCTTACTCCGCATTTAAACCATACACTTATCTCCCAGTTGGTTGATCCGTGTAAGGACGTGGAAGGTCTGCATTTTTTAAATATGGGAAATTTCTTGATGGGCGACTTTAACATGGTTCCCTTTGTGGCCGGGGGTATAATGAAAGTAATTGAATCAACTGGAGAAAGCCTGGAAGGTAAAAGGGCCGTAGTTGTTGGCCGCAGCCAGCTGGTAGGGAAACCTATAGCTTTCCTGCTTTTGCAGAAAAATGCTACAGCCAGCATTTGCCATTCCCAAACTCCCGACCTGGCACAATTTACAAAAAAAGCAGACGTCCTGGTCGTAGCTGCCGGACATCCCCATACTATCAATAAAGAGATGGTTAAAGAAGGTGCTATGGTTATTGATGTTGGTGTAAACCAGGTCGGCACACATTTAATCGGTGATGTGGATTTCGAAGATGTGGAAAAAGTTGCCGGCTGGATAACCCCTGTCCCCGGGGGTGTTGGTCCTGTCACTATAGCGATGTTGCTTGATAATTTAGTCAAGGCTGCCAGAACTATATGAAAGAAATTAGTATTTATACATATGAAAGAAATTAGTATTTATACCGTATCTCAGGCAAACCATTATTTAAAAAACCTGTTGTTAAATGACAGGGTGCTTCAAGATATTCATATACTGGGGGAAATATCAAACTTTAAACTTCACAAACCCTCCGGTCATATGTACTTTACACTGAAAGACGACGGTAGCATCATACGTTGTGTTTTTTTTCTCAGCAGGAACAAGGAATTAAAATTTGTTCCTGCTGAAGGAATGAGAGTCGTGGCCAGGGGAAGTATATCACTTTATGAGCGCAGCGGTTATTACCAGCTTTATGTTGAAGAAATAAGGCCCGAGGGCATAGGGGATCTATATTTTGCCTTTGAACAATTAAAGGAAAAACTGAAAATGCAAGGGCTTTTTGCTGCAGAACACAAAAAGCCCTTGCCCGGTATTCCCAGGTGTATAGGTCTGGTTACTTCTCCATCAGGAGCGGCAATAAGAGATTTTTTGACGACTTTAAAAAGAAGATTTCCAGGTGTCCGTGTTCTTCTTTACCCCGTAGCCGTACAGGGTAAAGAAGCGCCTGCTCAGATTATTGACGCTCTTAAAAAGCTGGACAAACTTGGTTTCATAGATGTGGTAGTAATTACCAGGGGGGGAGGCTCCCTGGAAGAATTATGGCCATTTAACGATGAGGGTGTGGCCAGGGTTATTTTTGAGATGAAAACTCCTGTAGTAAGCGCGGTAGGGCACGAAACAGACTTTACCATTGCTGATTTTGTTGCTGACAAGAGGGCTTCCACTCCCACTGCTGCGGCAGAGATGATCGCTCCGGAAATGAAGGAGTTATTACGATACCTGGAAGTGCAGGAACACCGTTTAAAAAGCATGTTGAAAAGCCGGTTGAAGCAAAATAAGATCATCTTGGAGAACCTTTCAAGGTCCGCTTTTATTTACCATCCCCGGGAAAAAATAAACCAGGGGTACCAGCAAGCTGATGAAATATGGCAGCGCCTTGTCAGGAACCTGCTCTATAATTTAAAGCTGAAAGGCAGTCAGCTTAGCAATTTTGAAGAAAAATTACAGGCGCTAAATCCTTTAAAAATTATGAGCCGGGGATATGCTTTTGTTATGGATGAAAACAATGAAATAATCAGCAGTATTGATTCTTTAAAGGAAGAACAGGAAATTAATGTGGTTTTTCATAATGGAGAGGCTGGTTGCCAGGTCAGGGAAATCAGGAAAAAAATACTTGGTGATAACTGAAAAGAGGGTTTCACGTGTCCAGGAAAGAAATTTCAAGAATGACTTTCGAAGAAGCTTTAAAGAAATTGGCAACAATAATTGAAAAAATGGAGAGGGAAGAGCCTTCCCTGGAAGAATCATTGCATCACTTTGAAGAGGGAATGGAGCTTACGCGTCATTGCCGCAAGCTTTTAACGGAAGCGGAACATAAAGTGGAAATGATTCTCCAGAACGGGGAGCTTGTAGAATTTAAAGAAGTAGAAGAGGCCTGACTTTTTAAAAGACAACGGATCCAAGGAGTTTTGTATGAACCTCAGCAATTTATTGGATGACAGGAGAACGCTTATAGACAGTGCCCTGAATTATTACCTTCCCGGTGAAGAAGAATATCCCCGGAACATTCACAGGGCGATGCGTTATAGCGTTTTTGCCGGGGGGAAACGTATAAGACCTCTTTTAACTTTATTAACTGCAGAGCTTTTTACTCCCGACTGGAAAAGAGCCCTGCCTGCTGCCTGCGCACTGGAGCTAATCCATACATATTCTCTTATTCATGACGACTTGCCTGCCATGGACGATGATGACTACAGGAGAGGCCGCCTGACCTCCCATAAAGTATTTGGTGAGGGAATGGCAATACTGGCCGGGGACGCGCTTTTAACCCTGGCTTTTGAGCTTTTAACGGATAAGAGCAATAAATTTAGTGAATTTGACAGTTCGTACTGGCAATATGTGGACCCCGGGACGAAGCTTAATGTTATTTTTGAAATAGCCGTATCTGCAGGTGTAAAAGGTATGGTCGGCGGCCAGGTAGTTGATCTGGAATCTGAGGGTAAATGTATAGACGTTGAAACCCTGGAATACATAGATTCCCATAAAACAGGAGAACTGGTGATGGCTTCGATCCGCATCGGGGCTTTGCTTGCCCAAGCCGGTGAAAAAGATTTACATAGATTAACCCTTTATGGACGTTTGTTGGGAAGAGCCTTTCAAATTGTGGACGATCTCCTGGATGTAGAAGGCAATGAAGAGAAAATGGGAAAGGCCAGGGGAATGGATGCTAAAAAAGAGAAAGCAACCTTTATCTCTCTTCGTGGCATCGCTGAAGCAAAGGTCAGGAGGGATCAGCTGTATAGCCAGGCTTTAAAAGAACTGGATTACTTTGGTAATAAAGCAGCCCCCCTGCAAGAAATGACACGCTTTATTTTATACAGGGACTATTAATATGAAAATGGGGTGGCGAAGGTTGGTGCTCGCTCTAAGGTTCGCGCAGGCAGGTTTGCCAGCTCAGCTCAGGCCTTCGATTGGCCTCCCCGGCAGAGCTCACCTCCATGTTCGCGCTGTCCGGAGGCGGACCTCCATGTCCGCCGGGCCATCTTAAGGCCGTCGCTTCTCTGAACCTGTTCACTGCGCTGCACATGTCGCTCGCCACAACCTTGCGCCACCCTTGCGGAACATAATACGGCTCTGGTGGAGATATTGAGTTAAGGATTATGATATGTTATAATTTAACCAGGACGTAGGTGGTGCAGTATCCTAGTTGGCACAAGCGTTTTCGAAAACGGGGCTAAAAATCCGTTTAAGGGCATATCGATGAAGTTCCTGGTGCTGGCTGCCGA
>JAGVAS010000180.1 GCA_020060185.1 Desulfovibrio sp.
GAGCGAACCGGCGAAAATATTTGAAGACTTACTGGTGAAGGATCTTGGATACAGTGATATTTCCGAAACAAAACTTCTTTTACAAAAGGTTAGTAAATTGCTGGAAGCATATTCTCGGGGCATTCTGAATTCTGACTACTGAATTCTGAATACCTGAAAATATTACCGCTATTTGAAAGGAGGATGCCGATTGCAACCGGTAACTATAACCCTTAACGGGCGGGAGGTAAGCGGCCATCCAGAGATGACCATCCTGGAACTGGCACGAGAATCAGGCATAACTATTCCCACAATCTGTAACGAACCACATCTGACATCCATCGGTTCCTGTCGTCTTTGTCTGGTAGAAAACGAACAAAATGGTGCTTTGCTGGCATCTTGTGTTACACCCATAGTTCCGGGAATGGTTATAAACACTGAATCCCCCAGAGTTATGGAGCACCGCAGAATGATTGTTAAGCTGATGCTTGCCAGCCATCCTGATTCATGCCTGGTATGCGATAAGGGCAACCGCTGCCAGTTACACCAGATCGCTTCCGATCTGGGCATCGGCCTGCTGGAGCTGCAGAGAATCCCCCAAACGGCAGCTATCGAAGAAGTTAATCCATTCATTGAAAGGGACATGAGCAAATGCATTCTCTGTGCCAAATGTGTGCGTGCCTGCCAGGAATTGGTTGTAGAAGGTGCTCTAGACTATTTCCAGCGGGGATTCATAGCCAGGCCGGCAACGTTAAACAATTCCCCATTGGAAAATTCGGAGTGCACATTTTGTGGGGTTTGTGTGGCATTGTGCCCTACAGGTTCATTAATGGAAAAAAAGAGAGTTTATCAGGGGACAACAAAAAATCTTGTTAATACAACCTGCCCCTACTGCGGCTGCGGCTGCAGTATTTCCCTGGAGGTCAAGGATAATTACATTGTGGCTGCCAGGCCGGGTAAAGTAGATACGGAAAACGAGGGTACACTTTGTGTCAAAGGAAGTTATGGCTTTGATTTTATCCACAGCCCGGATAGGTTAAAAAAGCCGCTGGTTAAAGTTAACGGTGCTTTCCAGGAGACATCCTGGGAAAAGGCCCTGGAAGAGACCGCTGAGGCATTGAACCTCATCAAAGAACAATATGGTCCCGACAGCCTGGCTGTCCTTGGTGCCGTGAAGTGTACCAATGAAGAGAACTACCTCTTGCAGAAGTTTGCCAGGACAGTGCTGGGCACCAATAATATAGATAACAGCAGCCGCCTGTATAATCCTGCTACTCGCCTGGGTCTCGGGACATCCATAGGTTTTCCCGGGACTACAAACTGCCTCGAGGCCCTGGAGCAGTCAGAAGTGATAGTGGCTATCGGGACTGACCCTGCAGCCTCAGCCCCCCGTGTTAACTATGCCATCAAACGTGCCGTTAAACTCCGGGGAGCAAAATTAATTTTGATCGATCCCCGGCGAACAAAGCTTTCTTCTTTCGCCCATCTCTGGTTGCGCCCCAAGGTTGGTACCGATCTGGTCCTGCTCAACAGCATGTCCCGGTTAATTATCGACGAAAGCTTACTGGACAAAGAATTTGTTACCCGCAAGACAGATAACTTTGATGCCCTGCCCGGGGCACTGGAAAAATACTCCCTGGAATATGCGGAAACCCTTACCGGCATAAAAAAGGAAGAAATTCACTCCGCAGCCCGCCTCTATGCCCTGGCAGACCAGGCTGCCATAATCTACGGCACCGGAATCACCCAGCATCCAGGGGGAACCGCCAGTGTCAAAGCCCTTTTCAACCTGGCCTTATTAACCGGAAACATCTGGCGCAACGGAGGCGGGATTTATGCCCTGCAAAGGGATAACAACGGCCAGGGTGCCTGTGATATGGGGGCGTTACCCGATTTCCTCCCCGGATATCAAAGTACGGAAGATTTACAGGCAAAGAAAAAGTTTGAAGAGCATTGGGGAGTAAGCTTACCGGCTAACCCCGGCTTAACGGCGCTGGAAATTATGGAACAAATAAAAGCAGGAAAGATCAAAGGCCTCTATATTGTCGGCGAAAATCCCGTTTTAAGCTTCCCCCGGTCAGATTTTGTGACAGAAGCTTTGTCTTCCCTTGATTTCCTGGCCGTACAGGATTTATTCCTTACGGAAACAGCCAGGCTGGCCGGTGTAGTTCTCCCTGCAGCAAGCTTTGCTGAAAAGGAGGGGACTTTTACCAACTTCGAGGGAAAAACAGGCAGGATCAGAAAAGCAGTTGCACCTGCCGGTGAATGCCTGCCGGACTGGGAAATAATCCTGCGGCTGGCAAATAAAATGGAGCGCCCGCTACCCTTTTCAACTATCCAACAGGTTATGGAGGAAATTGAAGAGTTGGTGCCTTTATATGAAGGCTATTTGGATTCAGAAGGAAAATATCAGAATGAATGGGGCTTCTGGAAAAGGCGCAGCCATAGGTGGCATTCCTTAAAGGGGTTTCCCCGTTTTTCAACGGCAGAGTATACCCCCCCCGAAAAAAAGATAAATGAAGATTATCCTCTTACTTTACTCACAGAAGCCGTACTGTACCATTTTGGAACCGGCACCAGGAGCTCAAGGGCCTGGCGGTTACAACAGTTTTCTCCACGCATTTTTATAAGGATTAATGAAGCTGATGCTAAAAAGCTTGGGCTCAGCCCCCTGGATAAGGTCAGGATTATTTCACCTGTGGCCGAATTGACTGCCGCAGTCAGCATTACTGGCGCACTCCCGGAAGGAATAGCCTCCCTCCCGGCTTCATTCCCGGAAGCTCCCGCCACCAGGCTGTTTGATATCAACCTGGATACGGAGACAAAAACACCTTCATTGAAAGCATGTAATGTAAGGATAGAAAGGATAGACGATCATGAATGACATCAAGACTATCTCAGAAGATGAGCTGCTGGCCAGAATAAAGGAAATCATAGTTGAGTACAGCGGGCAGAAGTGGGCTTTGATTCCACTGGTGCAGAAAATCCAAAACGAGTTTGGCTATATTCCTCCCCCGTCTATACCGCTAATTGCCGGATCCCTGGGATTTTTCCCCAGTGAGGTTCAGGGAGTTATTTCCTTCTATGCCCAGCTTTATACCACGCCCCGGGGCAGGAATGTGGTGCGGGTATGCAAGGGTACCGCCTGCCATGTTCGCGGAGGCAAGACTATTTTAAAGCTGGTGAAGCAGCATCTGCAAATCGAAGAAGATCAAACCACCGCTGACATGGAGTACACACTGGAAACAGTGGCCTGCATCGGTGTTTGTGCCCTGGCTCCCAATATAGTCATTGGGAATCAGGTTTATGGTAACGTAAACCCCAAAAAGTTAGGGCAATTGTTTAAGAGGAATGGGGGATAAAGTCATGTTGAACGGTCGTAAAGTCCTTGTATGTCAGGAAACGCCGTGTCTTTCCATGGGATCTGACATCATTTACGAGGAGTTCAAAAAGGAGGTGGCCCGGCAAGGCTTAAAACATGCAGCGGTGGAATTTAGCGGCTGCCACGGTCACGGCCTCTGTTCGCAGGGTCTCAGTGTAGTTGTTGAGCCGGACGGTATTTTTTATTCAAATGTCCAGGTTGAGGATGTGCCCGGTATTGTAAGCTCGCACCTCCGGGACGGTATTCCTGTGGAGCGCCTTTTCTATCGCCATCCGGCAACGGGTAAGGCCATCCCTCGTTACGCCGGGGTAAACTTTTATCAAAAACAACAGCGGGTCATCCTGCGCAATTGCGGGCGAATCAACCCGGAAAAAATTGAGGACTCTGTTGCTGCAGGAGGATATCGGGCCCTGCAAAAGGCCCTTTTGGAAATGACTCCTGAAGAAGTTATCGAGGAGATCAACAGGTCCGGCCTGCGCGGCCGCGGCGGTGCCGGGTTTCCCACCGCCCGAAAGTGGCAGTTCTGCCGTAACGCCCCTGGAGAAAAAAAGTACATCATCTGCAACGCTGACGAAGGTGACCCGGGTGCTTTTATGGACCGCTCCATACTGGAGGCCGACCCTCACACTCTTATTGAAGGGTTAATTATTGCCGGCTATGCCATCGGTGCCAGTGAGGGTTATATTTATGTCCGCGCCGAATACCCCCTGGCCGTGAAGAGGATTCGCATGGCCCTGGAACAAACCCGCGAAAAAGGTTTTCTGGGAGAAAATATTTTAGGTTCGGGCTTTAACTTTATAATACATGTCAAGGAGGGCGCCGGATCCTTTGTCTGTGGAGAGGAAACAGCTTTAATCGCTTCCATTGAGAGCCGCAGGGGTATGCCTCGCCCCCGCCCTCCTTTCCCCGCCCAATCGGGCCTGGATGGAAAACCCACCATTATCAACAATGTCAAGAGCCTGGCCTTCGTTCCCGTAATCATCGATCGCGGAGCGGAATGGTTTGCTGGTATCGGTACCGAAAAAAGTAAGGGAACGGCCGTGTTTGCCCTTACCGGTAAGATTACCAACAGCGGCTTGGTAGAGGTGCCCATGGGAACCCCGTTATCCACTATTATCTTTGATATCGGAGGCGGTATTCCCCGCGGTAAACGGTTTAAGGCGGTACAAACAGGCGGCCCGTCGGGAGGCTGCATCCCGGCCCGCTTTATGGATACCCCCGTGGAATATGAAAACCTGGCCCAGCTGGGCTCTATTATGGGTTCCGGCGGCATGGTTGTCATGGATGAGACCACCTGTATGGTAGAAATTGCCAGGTATTTTGTTAGTTTTACCCAGTCGGAGTCCTGCGGAAAATGCGTCCCCTGCCGCCTGGGCACCAAACAAATGCTGGAAATCCTGACCAGAATCACCCAGGGTAAAGGGCGCGACGATGATCTGGATACCTTGTTGAAAATTGCAAAGACGGTTAAGGAAACCTCGCTCTGCGGGCTGGGGCAGACCTGCCCCAATCCGGTGCTTACTACCCTCAATTATTTTATGGATGAATATAAAGCGCATATAGTGGAGAAGAAATGCCCGGCAGCAGTCTGTGACGCCTTAATGGTTTCACCGTGCCAGCATACCTGCCCGGTGGGAATTGACATTCCCAGGTATGTAAGTCTTATCGGCGCCGGTGAATACCTGAAGTCTATCGAAACGATCAGGGAGCGCAACCCCTTTCCCGCTATCTGCGGCCGCATCTGCCATCATCCCTGCGAAGCCAGGTGCCGCCGGGGGGAACTCGATGATCCGGTAGCCATCAGGGCACTGAAGCGATTTGTTGCGGACTGGTATTTTGAGCATGCTGACGAATTGCCACAGCCGGAACCCTTCCCCCAAATCTATAAACAGAGGATCGCTGTAATTGGGGCTGGGCCCTGCGGCCTGTCCTGCGCCTATTTTCTGGCCCAGATGGGATACCCGGTAACGGTTTTCGAAGCCCTTCCCGTAGGGGGGGGAATGCTCTCGGTAGCCATACCCGGCTTCCGCCTGCCCCAGGATGTTATTGAGAAGGAAATAGACTATATTGTTAAGCGCGGTGTAGAAATAAAATACAATGCCCCCATTAATATCAACCTTACCATCGAAGATCTTAAAAAAAGCGGTTATGAGGCTGTTTTCATTGCCGCCGGTGCCCAGAGAAGCCAGCGCATCGGCATTCCCGGCGAACTGGAAGACCTGGATGGTTTCTTTTACGGCTTGAGATTTTTAAGGGATGTAAAAGTCGGCAAGCCGGTTAAGATCGGGCGCCGCATCGCGGTAATCGGAGGCGGCAACGTTGCCCTGGATACGGCCCGCACTGCTTTTCGCCTCGGCGCCGAAGAAGTAAATATTTTTTACCGCCGCTCCATGGAGGAAATGCCCGTTTCGGAAGCGGAATACAACGAGGCTCTGGCTGAAGGTGTAAAAATAAACTTTCTGGTAAGCCCTACCCGTATCGCAAGCAAGGATTGGAAAGTCGTCGGTTTGCAGTGCATTAAGATGAAGCTGGGTGAGCCTGATGCCGACGGGCGCCGGCGTCCCGTGCCCATCCCCGGTTCTGAATTCTTCGTGGAGGCCGATACTGTTTTTGCCGCCGTAGGCCAGGCGCCGGATCTGTCGTTCTTACCGCCGGACAGCGCCCTGGAACGCACCAGGTGGGAAACGCTGGCTGTCGATGAGAACAGGCTGGCCGCCAATGTCCCCGGGGTATTTGCCGGAGGGGATTTTGTCTTTGGACCGGGCATGGTTATCGATGCCATCGCGGCAGGAAGAAGAGGGGCCATGGCCATAGATAAATATCTTAAAGGAGATACTTCCAGGGTTAAGATGTATGACCTGAGGACTGACATTATCGAGGAAGGCGTTATGGAGGAAGTTGCAGCCACAGGAGAAGAGGAGACCTGGGAGCCCCAATTCAGGCCGGAAATGCCGGCGCTTCCTCTCGCAGAAAGAAAAGGCACTTTTAAGGAAACAGAATTGGGGTTTTCAGAAGAAAAGGCCAGGCAGGAACCCACTCGATGTTTGAGGTGTGACCTGGAAAGATGAGGGAGGTTTATTATGAAATCCATTACAAGGCAAAAGCCTTTCAGCGAAGTAGTACAGCTGCTGGATCGGTTTGACAGGGTGTATATTATTGGCTGTGGTACCTGTGCTACCATGGCCAGGACCGGGGGGAGAGATGAAGTCCTGGAGATGAAAAACCGCCTGCAGGAAACAGGCAAGTTAGTAACAGGATGGACAGTTATTCCCACTGCCTGTGATGAGATGACCGAAGCGGCTGCCAGGGAAAACGAAGGAGCCATTAAAAATGCCAATTGTTCATTGGTAATGGCATGTGCCCTGGGTGTACACCGTGTAAACTCATATCTTAACAATAAAGCGGTTATTCCCGCACTGGATACCTTGTTTATAGGTATGGAAGACAGTCCCGGTAACTTTTATGAAGCCTGTGCCCAGTGCGGTCAGTGCGTCCTGGGGGAAACGGCCGGTATTTGCCCTTTAACAGCATGCAACAAAGGATTGCTAAATGGTCCCTGTGGCGGGACCAATAACGGCAAGTGCGAAGTTGATAAAGAAAAAGATTGCGCCTTCACTCTCATTTACCAGCGGTTAAAAGAGCAGGGCAGGCTTGACCTGATGAGGAAGTACCATCCCCCCAAGAATTACCAGGTAGTACCCAGGCCAAGGATTATTAATTTAGGATAGAAAAAGGTGAAGAATGATGATCTCAAATTTCAAACAGGCCCTAAATTCCGGTAAATTTGTGGTTACAAGTGAGATCGGTCCACCAAAAGGAACAAACATTGAACAAATGCTTCATCACATTGATCTTCTTAAAAACAGGGTAGACGCCTTAAATGTTACTGACCATCAGAGTTCGGTAATGCGTTTCCCTTCTATTGGTGGATGCCTGGCCATAAAGGAAAAGGGAGGCGAACCGATTTTGCAGGTTACCTGTCGTGACCGCAACCGGCTTGCCCTTCAGGCTGAGTTGCTCCTGGCCCATACCAGAAACGTAAGAAATGTACTTTGTTTAACGGGTGATGCCGTCCCGGTTGGCGATCACAAAGAAGCCAAAGGGATTTTTGACCTCGATTCGGTACAGCTGCTCCGGACAATTCGGCAGATGGAAACAGGTAAGGATTCCGGAGGCAACGACCTTAATGGAGCCGTTGAGTTCTGTGCCGGGGCCATAGTCACCCCTGAAGCCAATCCAATTGAACCGCAGTTGATCAAGTTCGAAAAAAAGGTAGAAGCCGGAGCTGAGTTTTTCCAAACCCAGGCAATCTATGACCTTGACAAATTCGCGAAGTTCATGCAATATGCCCGCCAGTTTCCGGTTAAAATCCTGGCAGGAATTGTCCTCCTTTCCTCAGCCAGAATGGCAAAGTATATGACCGATAATGTCCCCGGCATTAATGTGCCGCAAGATCTCATCGATGAACTGGCAGGCGCTCCCAAGGGCGGTGCAATCAGAAAAGGTATCGAGATCGCCGGCCGCATGGTTGCCGCCTTGAAAAAGGACTCAATTTGCGACGGGGTTCATATTATGGCTATAAACAGAGAAGAAGTGGTTCCGGAAATCCTGGCCCTAGCAGGACTCTAAGTCCTGGTCCTTTTTGCCTGCTGCCAGGTTGCAATCATCCCACATCCCATGCATTCGTTGTACTGATATTTGCCTTTCTACTCTATTTCAAACAGGCAGGTTAATTTCACCTGCCTGTTTGCATCTTTAACTGCTTTAAATAAAAGAGGTTTGTCCCCTTACCTTTAGAGTACCTTTAGTACTAGAAAAGCTTATGAGATACTTTATTCTGCAACTTCTAAAAAATCAGCAGCTGACCAGCCGGATATACCGGTAGAAGTATCTTCTACCTCCCACCAGGCATACTCATCTTTTATAACTACGTTTTCATGTTTGTTCTTTACTTTAAGTATCCTGCCGTTAGTTATCCATAGTGAGTCAGGATAGCCTTGCTGCTTTTGCTCCTTTCTGGTCGGGTTGAAAGTGCGCCAGGTACTTGGTGCCCTGTGCCGGTACCTCCATGATCAAGATAGTTGCTTTTAAGTCGCCCTTGAGGTAGCCGTTCAACTGCCGGACA
>JAGVAS010000047.1 GCA_020060185.1 Desulfovibrio sp.
CCCTGTAATTAATTGAAATCTGCACCAGGGCCGGAACCAAAAAAATGTAGCATAAAATGACATGTCTGGCATTTATATTTTTTATCGGGTTAGGGTTATTTTTTATTATGAAAATCTATGTTTATGGCAAAATCTAAATAATAACCTATAAATAACCTGTAAAGGTGGTTTAAAATATGCATGTTTTCAAGCTTTGGTTCCGGGCGGTACACCCTTTTGCCTATCCTACATCAGTGATACCTGTTTTCCTGGGGACCATGCTGGCAGCCGCCGACGGTTTTTTTTATCCTTTTCTTTTAATTCTCACCCTGATTGGGGGGTCTTGATTCACACCGGAACCAACCTCTTAAACGATTATTTTGATTACCTCAACGGTGTTGATACCCCCGATTCTTATGGTTCCAGCGGAGTGCTGGTGGAAGGGCTGATGTCTCCGGCGCAGATTCTTAAAGGGGGTATTGTTGCCTTAACCCTTGCAATTCCTATCCGGGTTTTACTTAATGGTAGTAAGTGGCCCGGTACTGCTTATACTGGGAATAGCCGGTCTTTTTACGGGATACTTTTACACTGCAAGGCCGGTTGCTTTAAAGTATCGTGGAATAGGAGTCCCTGTAGTCTTTTTTGTGATGGGCCCGTTGATGGTAATTGGTTCTTATTTTGTACAGATAGCCGGCTTAAATCCTGTGGTTTTTTTAGCCTCCCTGCCGGTGGGCTGCCTGGTGGGAGCCATACTGTATGCCAACGAGTATCGCGATGTTTATCATGATCGCCTGCATGGCATTGCCAGTCCTGCTATTTTTTGGGAAGAAAAAAGGCCCGTTTTATTTATTACTTCATGATAACAGGCGCTTATGTTCTTGTCATTGCTATGGTTCTAGGCGGACTGATGAGTAAATGGGCTCTTTTGACCTTAATTTCCCTACCGGTGGCGCTTAAACCCGTTCTGGTGATGGAGGCGGCATCCCAGGGGAAAGACTCCCCGCAGCTGCCTTTTATCGATGTGCTTACTGCCCGCCTTCACCTGCAATTCGGGCTGCTTCTTATCTTCGGGGTTGTCCTGGGTTTTCTTTATTAACAACATTCCCTTTAAGAATGACAAGTGAAAGGTGTGCAAGAATTGATCGATTTACAGGAAACGCTGTGGAAAGTTCAAAAATGGGTCAGAGAAACAGGGGCACTACAAAGGGAGAAGCTGGGAAGAAGAGGGTTACGTGTCAGTTCCAAATCCAAGGGCGATGAACTGGTTACCGAAGTAGACGAACTTTCGGAAGCGTTCTTGGTAAAAGCTATCAGTGACCATTATCCTAGCCATGCTATACTCTCGGAAGAATCCGGGAGATCGGGAATTGAATCGGACTATCTCTGGGTGATAGATTCTCTGGATGGGACGCTCAATTACTTCCGGGGCATTCCGAACTTTGCTATTTCGGTTGCATTACGTTACAAGGGAGAAACTGTGATGGGAACGGTCTATCAACCTGTCCTGGAAGAACTCTTTGAATGCGTAAAAGGATGCGGGGCCTTCCTGAACGGTAAACAGATAAAGGTATCTGAGAAGACAACTCTTCAGGACGCTGTCCTGAGTTCAGGTTTCCCCTACGACAAATCTACCCACAGAGATAACAATGTAAATTATTTTACTCACTTTGTCCCCAGGACCAGATGGTTGATGATGATGAACTCGCCGGCATACGACCTGGCCTGTGTGGCTGCAGGGAGGTTTGATGGATACTGGGAGTTAAACTTAAGGCCCTGGGATGTGGAAGCCGGCGTTCTCCTGGTAAAAGAAGCCGGAGGAAAAGTAATATTTCTTTCGAAAAAAAGGGGGGTTTCGTTGGTGGCGGGAAACCGGGCCATCTGCACCAGGATAGTTCGGGAAATGAATGCCGTCGATCAGACTGACCAGTAAGCTTTATAAGCAGATTTTGTATACTGGTCGTATACCAGTATCAGCGAGGTAAATCCGCTGATACAGTCTGCTAACTAAAAACAGCATTATCGGTGAAGGAGCATTGTCAGCCAGGATGAAGATGGCAAAGAGCTGGGCAGGCTCTGGTTAGGAGACGGCTCAGTCGTATACATGTAAATCACGGTCTCGCATAAGGAATTAAAACAGCTTCAGCATCCGCTGGAGTTGTTTTAAATAGTATTACTACGTTAAGTTAGTTACAATCCGCCTGGTCTAATTGTCTTATATACTTTGCTTCCACATAGTCTACATCTTCCTGTCCATGTATTAAGAATTAGCTGCATCTCCCGTCTCACTCGTGGGATGGTCCACACAAAAGTTTTTTTTACCACGAAGCATTTCTGTTACCAAAAACCCGTAAGCTATCATTGTCATGGTAATATGGTGATGCCAGCCACGCCAGCTCCTGCCCCTCAAAATGATCCATGCCAAGCTCTTTTTTCATTTCCCAGTAGTTTTGTTCTATCCACCACCTTATCTTCGCAAATCTAACCAGTTGCTGCAGGGAAGCCTCCTGTTCAAGGTTTGAAAACCAAAATTTGGTTGGGGTAGTCTCGCCTTCAGGCCATTCTGCCAAAAGCCAGAGCTGTTTTTGATCAATCTTGCCGTTTTCATATTTATAGGAAGGCTGTACCCTAATGGCAGCAAATTGGCTTTTAAGCTGCCCTTTCGTTCCTTGTCTCCAATTAACAACTTTCCATGTCTTTTCCGGGAGTTCTTGCATAACTTCGATAATCTTCTTGGTTTTAGGAAGATCAATTGGACGCTTACGGGGACGCGCGTTTCCCTGATAAGGTGGAATTTCCCCAGCTACCGGCCTTTCCTATACCCCTGCAGTTGATTCAATACCAACCACATAGAACAAAGAACGCTTTTCAAGTTCCTCCCGAAACCTGGATATGTTGCCATATCCAGCGTCAGCTACTACTATCCCCCGAGGAATTTTTAGATCTAAAGCATGATCAATCATGGATAAAGCTAATTGGAGTGTATTCAGAAAGTCTCCAGGTGATGTTAATGGCAAGCCTCAATAGAATTAACAGACTATACCATAATTACTAATAAATGGCATATTGCTCTTTGAAAACACAATAATCGGCAGGCTTAAATAAACCCTCCTTTCCTTCAAAGCAGGCAGAGAATATCAGCTATCGCAGAACAACCAACAACGTGGCAACCCAACCCCAA
>JAGVAS010000043.1 GCA_020060185.1 Desulfovibrio sp.
CCCCCGGTATAAAGGGGGTTGATACCCAGTAAAACACCAATGGCCAGTCCTCCCAGTACAGCGTGCGAGATACCGGCTCCCATAAAGGAAAGCTTATTTAAGACCACAAAAAAAGAGAGGACGGAACAGAGCAGCCCTACCATCACCACGGCCAGGAAAGCCCTCTGCATAAAGCCGTAATCCAGCATCTCCACTAACGTTTACCCCCTGTCCCTGTTTCCAAAGAGAACCTCATATTCACAACGATAGGCCTTTTCCAGGTGAGGACTGTTAAGCACCTCCGCAGGGCTTCCGTGTACGTGCATGGTGCGGTTAATGCAGATTAACTTATGAGCATAACGGGCAATTAAGGTCAAGTCATGGGAAACCATTACCACTGTAAGATTATGGCTTTGTTGCAGTTTTCCCAGCAGCGTAAAAAAACGGCTCTGGGCGGGAAGATCCAGGCCGGCATTAGGCTCGTCCAGCAGCAAAAGGCGAGGTTCCTTGCATATCGCCCTGGCCAGGAAAGCGCGCTGCTGCTGACCCCCGGAAAGCCCGGTAAAAGGTTTATCCTGTATATCCGACAGCCCCACCATTTCCAGGCTGTGAAGTGCTTTTTCCCTCTGCAGGCGGGAAAAAGGCCTCCCCAGGGAAGTGGAAGTAACCATCCCCATTAAAACAACATCCAGCGTCGAAACAGGGAAATGCCAGTCAAAAACAGGCCGCTGGGGTATATAGCCAATTTGATCCCGCATGCCGCCCAGCATTTCTGGAGGGCGGCCGAAAATCTTAACCTGTCCTGCAGATGGGCGGATAAGGCCCAGGAGAAGGCGCAGTAGGGTTGTCTTGCCCGCTCCGTTGGGGCCGATGATACCGGCCATTTCGCCGGAGGTTACGCTGATATTTATATCCTCCAGGATATGATGCCCCTCCAAAAAAACATTGAGTTCATGAGTCTCAATAACCGCCGGGCTTGTCATAGGCTTCCTCCTGTACATATGCCTCCTATTTTAAAATCGTCCTTTTAATATTACCATTTCCCCGCGTCAAAATCAAATAAGAAAAGGATAAATAGCCTGGGCCAGATGTTTAAACGTTTCGGCAGCGTTTCCCTTCAGGGGTTCTTCCACAAATACCGTAATGACCGCCCCGCTGTCTTCCAGGGGAACACATCCTGTAAACCAGGAATAAGTCAGGTGTTGGCCATTAATAACCCTGTTAGTTTGTGCGGTCCCGGTTTTTCCTCCCAGGACAAGCACATTACTGGAAGCCGCTTTTCCCGTTCCATATTCCACTACGCCAAGCATCATATAGCGCAGCTTGCTCACGGTAACGGGGTTTAAAATCTTCTTTTTAGGGCCGGAATGAAACTTTCTTACCAGCAGTCCCTGCCTGGATTGCAGGGCTTTTACCAGTCGCGGCTCCACCAGGTAACCTCCGTTGGCTACAACCGAGGTCAAGCGTGCTACCTGCAAGGGAGTAGCTTCCACCCTGCCCTGGCCGATTGCTGCCAGGGCCAGATCCCCCAGAAAGGGCATTTCTTCCGGCAGGGGCACCATCCCTTTTACCTCCCCTCCCTGTCCCGCACTGCCCAGGGGTATGCCTGTTTCCTTTCCCAGCCCCATCGCCGTGGCATAGTGGTATATCGTTTCCTTCCCCAGGGTCAGGGCCAGTTCAATAAAAACAGAGTTGCAGGAGTAAGCGAAAGCCTGGGCTAGGGTCACTTCCCCGTGTGGGCCGTGCTGGCAATTGAAGATTTTCTCCCCCACCTGAATAAAACCGGGGCAGTAAAATTTTTTACTCAGCCATGCTTTCCCCGTGTCCAGGGCAGCGGCGGCTACAACGATTTTGAATACGGAACCGGGAGAATAGCTCAGGATACTGCGATTAATAAAGGGCTGGGCGTTTAATAAACCCTTGTACTCCTCTCCATCGCTTAAATAGAGGGGAAGCCGGGCCTGCAGGTAGTTGGGCCTGCTGGCCATGGCCAGGATATCCCCGCTGCGAGGATCCATTACCACCACCGCCCCCCTGGCTACCCGTGAATCCATGATTTCTTCAACTTTTTTCTGGATATTGTAATCGATGGTAAGGACAAGATTATAGGGCTGGTGCAGTTCCTTGCTCTCCCAGAGCCTGTAACCCAGGCCTTCGATGAGGTTTTTTTTGCCGTCGATAATTGCGGCCAGGATCGTCGGGGAGGGCCCTTTGAGCTCCCGGTTAAAGACAAGCTCCAGCCCTACTTTTCCCTCCCCGTCCGAGGCTCCGATGTGGCCGGTGACATGGGTGGCCAGGGCCTCGGGCCCGTACCGCCTCCGGGCCTTCGTTACCACCAGGCCAGGGGTAACAAGGTTTTTAAATATCTCCTCTTCCTGGGGTTCCACACCGTGCAGGGCTATAAAAGGGGTTCCGGGCATTGTTGCCTGGGGAATAAAGTTGGATACGATCTCAATAGTCCCTTCATCGCCCTTATCCATCAGGTTAGGGAACACTACCAGGACTTTCTCATCTTTCCCCCCGAGAAGGGAAATGCCATTGCGGTCCAGTACATCGCCGCGGTTATAGTTAAGGATAACGGCCTGTGCCCGTTGTCTTACCGCTTCCCCGGCCAGCCTGCTGCTCCTGAAAACCTGGATGTAGCCAAGCCTGACGAGGAGCAGTCCTACAATAAAAGAACAAAAGAGCGCCATAAACAACACTCTCTGCTGCCGTCTTAATCGCTGCATAAAGGACAATGATCTCCTTTTTGCAACTATTCTTTACCATTACTGGCATAAATATACCCGGGATAACACCCGGGTCATTCACCATTACCGGGGATTTATCTTCTCTGCCGGTTTCTCTGGGCAAGTCCCTTGTAGAAATTATGTTCCTGTAAAGTGGTGCTGAAGTAATGCTCACCGCTGCCGTCTTCTTTATAGACAAAATACAGGTAGTTTACGGCAGCGGGATAAAGCGCCGCCTCCAGCGCCTCCCGTCCCGGAGAAGCTATAGGTCCAGGGGGAAGATTCGGATAAAGATAAGTGTTATAAGGGGAATCAATTTCCAGGTCCTGGTATGTTAGGACAGGCCTGGTTTCACCGAGGACATACTGTACAGTGGCACAAGATTGTAAAAAGGGCATGCTTTCCGACCTCAGGCGGTTATGGAAAACGGCAGAAATGAGGGGCCGCTCTTCGGGCACCCTGGCCTCCTTTTCCACCAGGGAAGCAATCGTCACAACCTCGTGGACTGAAAGCCCAAGTTCGGCGGCACGCAGGCGAAAAGTTTCATCGAAGACCTCATCAAAACGACGCAGCATTACCCCGGTTATCTCTTCAGGAGTAATGCCCTGGCGGATTTCGTATGTATCGGGAAAAAGATAGCCCTCCAAGAGATATTTCACCCCGGCAGGCACTGCCTCCAGAAAATCAAAGAGCGGCTCCTGGCGGTATTCCAGGCACATATTAAGAAAGGCCTCCTTCTCCACCAGCCCCTCTTTTTCCAGCCTGGCAGCGATCTGTTCCACCGTAAAGCCCTCGGGAATGGTAAACCTAATGCCTTTTTCCCATACTACCCCCTGCTGCAATTTGTTCAGAATCTCCTCCAGGGTCATTCCGGAGGAGAGGAGATAACTACCTGCCTGGAGTTTCTGGTCATAACCTTTATACTGTGCATAGAAACGAAAAATCAAGCCGCTTTTGATGATGCCTTCTTGCTCTAATATGGCCGCAACCTGCGCTGTGGAAGAATTAAAGGGAATATTAATCTCTTTTAGACGGTCATCAGTTGAAGAGCTAACCGGCAACAGCAGGGAAGTGATTCGCCAGTAGGCCAGCATTGACAGGATCATAAATGCGGCCATGATCAAAACAAGAAAAAAATGGGAAGGTTTTGCCCTGAACATAAAAAGAATGACCTCCCCTGCGAGAGTTACTCTTTATCTTTGTTTTCGTCCTCGTCCTCTTCTGAAAGAAGCCTTTCATAGGCAATTTCTACCACTTTATCCCATTCTTCCTCGTCTTCAATCATGTGCAGGACGGTTTCACCGTTATTACCCTTTATGACGCGAAAGATTACGGCATCCCCTTCATTTTCAGTCAGATCCGTCTCCTCGGCTGCCCAATCTTCCTCTTCAAATACAGGAGACCCGTTTTTGCTATAAGGGAGCAGAACAGCATAGTCCAGGTTGTCTACCTGAAAATAATCCAGGATCAGAAAGTCAAATTTTTCTCCTTCTTCATCAACGAGCGTAATGATCTCTTCGCGTTCTTCCATCTTAAACACCCTTCCTTTTGTCTTTTAGCACTTATCTCTCGTCCATCCTTTTATCGCGGTGCTTATACCGCAGGTAGCTCTCCAGGATAAAAACCGCAGCCAGCTTATCAACTACCTTTTTCCTCCCTTTCCGGCTCACATCGGCCTCCAGCAAGGCCCGCTGCGCTGCCACCGTGGTTAAGCGCTCATCCCAGGTTGTCACAGTAATACCAACAGCCCCGTCTAACTTCTCTTTAAACTGCAGGATTTCCCGGGCTTTGTCTCCTATCGTTCCATCCATGTTGCGGGGAAAGCCCAGAACTATTTCCCCGACTTCGTACTCCTTTAATAACTGTCGAATTTTCTGGAGGTCTTTTGATAGGCTCTGCCTTTTAATCACTGCCAGGCCCTGGGCGGTTATACCCAGGGGATCGCTTACCGCCACACCGATATTTTTTTCTCCAACATCCAGGCATAAAATCCTCATCAGGCTCTAGCACTTCTTTTCTAACCATAATAACTTAATTTAAACATTAAGTCAAAATATCTTCAGGCAAAATTCGGAGCAGTAAGCGCCGCAGTATCCGCAAAGAATACAGCGGGAATGGTCTACGGCGGCCCTTAAATGCTCTCCTTCGTTTTCTAAAAACAACGCCTGCTGGGGGCAATTTTCTACACAGGAACCACAGGCGGTACACCAGTCTTCCACTTTTAAACGCCGCTTTTTGCGAGCCAATTCCCGGACAATATGTTCCGGCGGTTTTATCCCCTCAAAATACTGCAGATTCACCGTTAATTCTGCAGGGCTGGCGATGCCCACCGCCAGGGAGTCCAGCTCCTCCAGGCTTAGGGCAAAATTGATCGCTTTTTCCGCTTCAGGGATGAGATGCCCCCCTCCCAGCACCTTCATGGCGTATATGCCCAGGCCGCTTTTATGGGCCCGGGTTATGGCCTCCAGCATTTCCTCGATGGTGCCATCCTTGATACCTATTCCTTTAAAGTTGACGATAGTATGAATAACATCAAGGCAGCCAAAATCAACGGCGGCTTCAACGGCAGCTACAGTGTGGCAGGAGATCCCCACGGCGTTAATCAATCCTCTTTCTTTGGATTCCAAAAAAAAATCCAGGGCTTCTTTATGTCCCTGTAGGGTTAACGCAGACTCCTGTTCGTGTAACAGGAAAACGGGAATAACATCCAGATCCATCTCCCGTCGCGCTTTTTCCAGTGAGGCCAAGGCTCCCTCCCGGTTATAGGCATATGATTTGGTCGTAATAACAGGTAAATCCTTAATTTTTTTAAGGGCCAAGCGCAGGTAATTGTAGTTAAAATATAACTCCGCCGTATCCCAGAAGTTTATGCCGCAGCTGTAGGCTTTCTGCAGGAGCTCAGCCCCCTGCTCCAGGGGAAGGTTGGCCTGGAGAGGCCCCAGTGTTAAAGTGCCGAAACAAAGCCGGGAAACGTTCAGGCCTGTTTTCCCCAGTAGGCGGTACTCCAAGTAAAGCTCACCTTTCTTTTTCCAGTTCCCTGTACAGGTAGACCCGGACCAGTTCTTCCAGCAATTCATCTCTCTCCAGCTTACGAATCGTGCTGCGGGCATTTTTGTAACTGGTTATAAAGGCGGGGTCTCCGGATAAAAGATAGCCAACAAGCTGGTTGATAGGATTATATCCTTTTTCCTTAAGGGCCTCGTACACTTCCTGCAGTACCGTGCGGGCCTCGTTGACTTCTTCTTCCGCCTTGACATTGAACTTCATGGTATGATCAAAATTATTTTCTCTGGTCATTTCCAACCCCCTCCCCTGGTTTAGGTAGATTTATTCATTTCTTCTATTGCTTTTGCTGCTCCTGTACCAGGGACAGCACCCCGGAAAGGGCCTGCGGGAGTTTCTGCGGGTCTTTGCCGCCAGCCTGGGCCATATCGGGGCGCCCCCCGCCTCCTCCCCCGGTAATCCTGGCGACTTCCCTAATTAGCCTGCCGGCATGAAAACCCTTTTTCACCAGATCCTGGGTAACAGCAGCAGCGAGGAACACTTTTCCGTTGTTAACGGAGCCAAGCATAATAATACCGCTTTCCAGTTTATCCCGCAATTTATCCAGGTATTCCCTCAGGTTCTCCATGCTTTCCGCTTCCACCTGGGTGCTTAATACAGGTACACCCAGGGAGTAATCCACCTGCTCCAAGATACTGTCGATATGGTGCTGGGATAATTTCTGGGAAAGCTGTTTGATCCTGCGCTGCAGTTCTTTTTGGGATTCCAGTATCTCCTGGAGCTTTTCCGGTACTTTTTCTGCCGGCGCTTTTACCAGCATGGATACTTCTTTCAGGATTTCATCCCTGTTGGCAAAGTAGTGGTAAGCACTATCTCCCGCGAGGGCTTCGATACGGCGTATACCCGCACCCACACCGCCTTCGGAGAGAATTTTAAAAACCCCTATTTCCCCGGTGGAACGCACATGAGTGCCTCCGCAAAGTTCCAGGGAATAATCAGCAATTTGTACCAGCCTTACCTTCTCCCCGTATTTTTCATCGAAAAGAGCCATTGCCCCTTTTTCCAGGGCCTGATCCAGATCCATATAAGAAGTTCGCACCGGTAAATTTTTCTGGAGAAGGCCGTGGATCGTTTCCTCCAGTCTCCTAACTTCCTCCGCTTCAAGGGGGGTAAAATGGGAAAAATCAAACCGCAAGCGCTCGGGGGCCACTAGAGAACCGGCCTGGTGCACGTGTTCGCCCAGGGAGTCCCTCAAGGCGCGGTGGAGAAGGTGCGTAGCTGTATGGTGCCTGGCGATATCCTGCCTTCGCTTATGATCCACAAGGGCCCTGACCCTTTCCCCGGCGTGAATACGACCTTCTTTAATTTCTACAAGATGCAGGATCTGCTCGCCAGGGCCGGGCAGGGTATTTTTCACCAGGGCCACGCCTTCCGCAGCAGTGATAAGGCCCGTATCTCCTACCTGTCCCCCTCGTTCAGCATAAAAAGGGCTTTGGTCCAGGATCAGGTATAACTCCTCTTCCCCGGTCTTAAGATCTGCCTCCGCTAAAAGCTCTCCCCTTCCGGCAGCGACTATGCCGATTACTTCCCCTTCGGCGCTTAACGTATCATAACCTAAAAATTGCGTAGCCATCCCTTTTACCAGGGAGGACAACAGGACATTCTTCTGGCCTGCCTCCTGGGTGCCCATGGCGGCCCTGGCCCTTTCCCTTTGCTGCTCCAGGGCACTGTTAAAGGCCTTTTCATCAACGGAAAAGCCGCTTTCACCGAGAATTTCCCTGGTTAAATCGAGGGGAAAACCATAGGTATCGTAAAGCTTGAAAGCCGCCTCCCCCGGCAAAACCGATTCTCCCCCTGCTTTCAAAGCAGCAATGTGATTTTCCAGTATTTCCATTCCCTGGTCCAGGGTTTCTTTAAAGCGCTCCTCTTCCAGCCTTATAATGCGCAAAATATATTCCTTACTTTTACTGAGCTCAGGATAGGCATCACCCATAAGCTCAACCAACAGCGGGATCGCTTCGCTGAGGAAGGGAGCCTCCAATTCCAGGAGCTGACCGTGCCTGACGGCACGGCGCAAAATACGCCGCAGGACGTAACCTCTTCCCTCGTTAGAGGGCATAACCCCGTCGGCCACCATAAAAGCAACGCCGCGCAGGTGCTCTGTCAGGACACGAAGGGACACATCCTTTTCCTTGTCACGGCCATAAACAACCCCCGCTTTAGCGGCAAAATGTTCCAGTATAGGCCTGACGATATCAATTTCAAAAAGGTTACTTACTCCCTGCAGCACCAGGGCCAGCCGTTCCAGGCCGGCACCGGTATCGATATTTTTTTGCACAAGGGGCGTATAGCTGCCATCCGCCTCTTTATTATACTGGGTAAAAACAAGGTTCCATACTTCCAGGAAGCGGTCGCAGTCGCAGCCCACCTCACAGTCGGGGCGGCCACAGCCGTGTTCGGGACCCAGGTCATAATATATCTCCGAACACGGGCCGCAGGGCCCCGGACCAATTTCCCAGAAGTTATCTTCCTTTCCCAGGCGGTATATCTTTGACTCCGGAAGTCCGACCTTGTCCCTCCAGATAGCAAAAGCTTCGTCGTCATTTTCATAAATACTTACATAAAGGCGTTCTTCGGGAATTTTGTATCCCCGAGTGACCAGCTCCCAGGCCCAGGAAATGGCCTCCTCCTTGAAGTAGTCGCCGAAGGAAAAATTGCCCAGCATCTCGAAAAAAGTAGCGTGCCTGGCGGTAAGACCCACTTTTTCAATATCAGGAGTGCGAACACATTTCTGGCAGGTTGATACCCTGGGGTGGGGAGGAGTTTTCTCCCCGGTAAAATAGGGTTTAAGCGGGGCCATTCCCGCTCCGATTAGCAATAAGGTGGGATCATTCTGGGGCACAAGAGAAAAACTGGGAAGAACAAGGTGACCCTTCTCCTGGAAAAATTTCAAAAATTTATCCCGTATTTCGCTGCTTTTCATCTCTGTCCTCCTGTTTTTAATCAAAACAATTATATCGGCAATTTTTCACGATGTCAATTGAAAGGAAAATTATAGGGGGTTATTTTTTTCCCGGCGTTCTTTCTTGATGGCCCGGACAATTACCGGGTAAAAATGGAGGAAAACGATACGCAGGATAGCCGCAAGGGGAACAATTATTATTAACCCGAAAAAGCCCAGGTAGATCCCTCCCAGGAGCAGGGCAATGATTACCGTGAGGGGATGAAAGTGAAGGCTGCGTCCTAAAACCTGGGGGGTGATTAACTGGCTTTCGACCTGTTGAACAATAACTATTAGAATCAGTGTCTTCCAGAACAGCCCCGGAGACTGCAAAAGGGCCACCAGGAGAACCGGCACCGCACCGATAAAGGGGCCAAAGTAGGGAATAACATTGGTCAGGGCGTTTATGATCCCAAAAAATAGAGCAAATTCCACCCCTAGGATTAATAACCCCACGTACATCATAACGCCCACCGATAAGCTGATGATAAAGATCCCCCGAAGATAGGCACCCAGGGTCCGGTCTATTTCGTGGATGGTGTCCTCCATCAAAGGGCGGGATGAGGTGGGAACGAGCTGCAAAAAGCGCCTTTTGATCAGGGTGTTGTCCCGGAGAATATAAAAAGCAAACAGGGGTACGAGAAGAAGGGCAAAAGCCTGGCGAAAAAGAACCATGAGATACTGTGACAATTTTTCCAGGTTTATGATTAAAGCACTTTGCAGCTGCTGGATGTTTTCATTAAAGGCATTATGTATTCCCTCGTGGAAATTAAAGCGCTGGAAATCACTTTCCAGCTGAGTTACAAACAACATAAATTTTTCAGTATATTCAGGTAACATTGAAACCAATTGCTGGAGTTCCTCTATTAAAGAAGGGATTCCATTGAGGCAAAGGAGCAGAAGGAGTGCCGCAAAAAAAAGATAAATGATGGCTATGCCTGCAGGCCTGGACAATTTCTGTTTCTCCAAGTAGTCAACTACGGGACACAAAAGGTAAGCGACCACTATGGCCAAAAGCAGTGGGGTAATGATAATCCCCTTGACTCCATCCAATTTCCTCTACCTCTCTGTGCTAGCTTTTTATAATCAACTCTTCCAACTTTTCCTGTAACAGCAGGTTATTGTCTTCCCTGATAGACTCCACCAGTTTTAAGGCTACCTCCTTATCCCTAAGGGCGAAGGAAGATCCTTCGGCATCGATATAAAATATCTCTATTTCTCCGCCACTTTCGGTAAACTCCAGGAGGCAGTTGGCACAATAGTAAGTATTATGCCCGACTTTTCCTGTATTGATACTCTTGCAGACCGGGCAGGCCATGGAAAAACTTTACTCCTTCCTTAAATATAATAATAATTACATTTTAATAGAATATATATTTCCCCTTTCAAACAAAAAAAATACCCTTTAAAAAAGGGGTTAACATAAAATCGGCTGAAAAGATGAACCTGCCGGGGAGGAAAGGCAGGCTTAATTAATAGTTTAAAATATGAGAAACAATTATTCCCCCGCCCAGCACTTCATCCTCCTGGTAAAAAACTGCAGACTGGCCGGGGGTCACCGCTTTTTGTTTCCTGGCAAATAATACCCTGGCGCGATCCCCTTCCGGGGGGTAAAGGGTGGCAGAAACAAGAGGGGCGCGGTAGCGAATCTTTATCTTCACCTCATGAGGGTTAAGAGGCGCATCACCGGAAACAAAACTGAGGTCTTCCGCTTCCAACCCCCCGCTGTAGGTTTCCTCTTCTTCACCCACAACGAGCACATTATTACGTGTATCTATGTGTACTACGTACAGGGGACGCTGGGAAACCAGGCCCAACCCCTTGCGCTGGCCGATGGTATAAAAGGCAAGACCCTTGTGCCTGCCCAGCTTTTTACCGGAAGTGGAAAGGATATCTCCGGGGGGAAACTTTGCATGCTCCCTCTCCAGAAAGCTGCGGTAATCATTATCGGGAATAAAACAGATCTCCTGGCTTTCCTTTTTTTCCGCCACATTAAGTCCCCGTTCCCGGGCAATCTCCCGCACCTCCTGCTTGGTGTGGCTACCCAGGGGAAAGATTACAGCAGAAAGCTGCCCCTGGTTCATGGTATAGAGCATGTAACTCTGGTCTTTTTTCCTGTCTACACCGCGAAAAAGCCTGTACATGTTCTTTTCGGAATCATAGGTAATACGGGCGTAATGGCCTGTAGCCAGGAAGTTAATCCCCAGCGCCCTGGCTTTCTGCAACAACAGGGAAAATTTAATATGCCGGTTGCAGGCAATACAGGGATTGGGTGTTCTTCCCTCAAGATACTCCCGCGTAAAATAGGAAACCACCTTATCGTGGAAAGCATCTTTCATATTTAAGACGTAATGGGGAATATCCAGGGTATGGGCTACGTTCCTGGCATCAGAAACAGCCTCCAGGGAACAGCACCCCCGGGTTTCTTCGGAAGCCCTTTCTTCGGCAACAGGATCAACCCAAAAGCGCAGGGTTACCCCAACAGGTTGAAAACCTGCTTCTCTTAGCAGAAGGGCCGCAACGGAGCTGTCCACTCCCCCGCTCATGGCCACCATTATTTTTTCTCCCGGCTGTAACCCGGGTCTTTGCAGGTCCAATTTATATGCCTCCAGTACAAGCGAGCGTTTGCTGTTGGTGGAGTTCCGGGTTCTCGCCCAAGTTCTACTACTCACCTCGAGCTTCCAACGACCCATGGAAACAAACCCGGCATTTTCATCCATTATTGTAACCTGAAGTGCCGTGGACGTAAATATGTATACCATGGGGACATTCCTCTGAAAGAGGTGTGTCCCCTTACCTTATAAGGTCGTGGCGGTTAATAAGATCAATTTCTCCAGTGAAAGAGGTGTGTATCCCTTCTTTAAAGTTAAAATGTCAAGCCTGATTCTTTTATTACCTGCTTTATCACTGCCTGCCCCCGGCTGGCTGAAGCAATTCGGCCGGGTAATTTATCCATCTCCTTAAGAGGCAGTAATATCTCCAGGGAAACATCCTTACCGTAATGAAAGCCCAGCGTCTCCCCGGCACTGGCCTCCACTCCCCTGACCACGGCTCCTAGGCAGTCGTAAGGCACCTGCAGCAGAACTTTGGCTTTAAGCTCCCTGCTGCAAATACGCGCTGCTTCCACTCCGGCTCCGGCACAGGAACGATAGGCGCGAATCAGCCCCCCCACTCCCAGCTTGACTCCGCCGAAATAGCGCGTGCCGACTACCATGACGTTGGTTATATCTGCCTTTTCCAGTACCGCCAGCATTGGAGGGCCGGCCGTTCCCGCTGGTTCACCGTCGTCATCACAGCGGGCCAAAAGTGCGTCTCCCACGCCCAGGCGGTAGGCATAAGCGTGGTGCGTGGCAGCGGTAAGCTCCTCTTTTACTTTGTTAAGGAAAGAACGTGCTTCTTCTTCTGACCGGCAAAAAGAGAGCGAAGCATAAAACCGGCAGGCGCCCACGGCTATTTTGGTCCTCACACCGGCAGCAATGGTTCTGTAACTGTACATATTATTATTCCCTCTCTTGTCCTTTTAAAGACCTCCAGAAGGAGAGCCTTTGTTTAATCTCTTTTTCCAGGCCCTGCTCGCTGGGGTGGTAAAAATGTTTCCCTTCCATACCCCCGGGCAAATAGTTCTGGGAGACAAAATGCCCCGGGAAATCATGGGGGTAAAGATACCCCTTGCAATGACCCATTTTGGAAGCCCCTTTGTAGCTGGCATCCCGCAAGTGTGGCGGCACCTTTTTCGTGGTAGCGTTTCTCACCTCTGATATGGCCTCCTCAAGGGCCAGGTAAGCCGCGTTGCTTTTCGGGGCCGAAGCTAAATAGGCAGTAGCCTGAGCCAGGGGGATACGCCCCTCGGGCAAGCCGATCTGCAGCACAGCCTGGGCGGCAGCAACAGCCAGGCAAAGGGCCTGCGGGTCAGCATTGCCGACATCCTCGCTGGCGCTGATAACCAGCCGCCGGGCAATAAAAAGGGGATCTTCCCCTGCTTCCAGCATCCTGGCCAGCCAGTAAAGTGCGGCATCAGGGTCGGATCCCCTTACGGATTTAATAAAGGCCGAAATAATATCGTAATGGTAATCCCCGGCGGGGTCGTATTTAAGGCTTCTCCTACAAATAGTCTCCCTGACTTGCTTAAGGGTTACTGTACCCGGTAGGGAACTACTGCTCTCATCAGCTCCGGAAAGGCCTGTTACCGTCAAATCCAAGGCGTTTAAGGCAATTCTGGCATCACCCTCGGAAATCTGCGCCAGGTATTCCAGGGCCTCTTCTTCCAGCTTTACCTTGTATTTACCCAGGCCTCTTTCCTCATCGTTAAGCGCCCTGGAGAGGATCTCTTTTATCTCCTCCGGCGACAAACTTTCGAAAGTAAAAAGCAAAGAACGGGACAGCAGGGGCGGATTGATGGAAAAGAAGGGGTTTTCTGTGGTAGCACCGATGAGGTAAACTAGGCCTTCTTCCACAGCCGGGAGCAGGGCGTCCTGTTGGGCCTTGTTAAAACGATGGATTTCATCGATAAAGAGGATGGTCCTTCTTCCCCAGCCGCCCTTGAGCTTCACGGCATCCTCCATAACCGACCTTAAGTCCTTAACGCCGGCAGTAACTGCGTTTACCCGGACAAACTGCGCCCTGGTGGTAGCGGCAATAATCCTGGCCAGGGCTGTTTTACCCGTACCGGGGGGGCCATAAAAAATTAAGGAAGATAAAAGATCCTCCTCAATAATCCTGCGCAGGGGCTTGTTTTCCCCGACCAGGTGCGCCTGCCCGACAAATTCATCCAGGGAACGGGGGGTCATACGCCTGGCCAGCGGGGAATCTTTTTTAACGCTTTCTTCCTGGTTAAAGGAGAAAAGATCCAATCCTGTAAAAGCCTCCCCAGTTTAATTTTGCTTTCATATTAACCGCCATGACCCTAAAGGTCACAAAAAGGGATGAGAATGACCTTATTTAGATCCCGCTGTCTTTCCCAAGAGGCGCATTTTGCTGTTGGCTTAAGCGACTTGTGGAGCGAGGGAACAAGTTCACTGCGAAGTGAGGGCTGGAGACGACCCTGCCGGCAGGACGCCGGCAGCCGGCCTCTGACCATGGATGGGAATTGGCCGGGTAGGTCGTCGCAAGCCCGAACTGAGCAGTAGAACTTGACGAGTTGAACCCGGAGCTTAAGCCTCAGCAAAATGCAACCCCATTTTCATATTAAGGCCTGCAGGTAAAGGGCACGTTCCAGCCTGATCTTCTGCAGGGCACATCCCAGGTTATAAGTCTTTTTCAGATTCCCGGAGAAAAAATAGGAACTGGCGGCACATCCCCCCCCGCAGAGATAACGGCCCCAGCAGTCACAGCAGGCCTCTTTTTCCCGGGCGGTACTTGACAGCTTTTCTCCTATTTCCCGTTTAAAGGCAAAAGGTTCGGCAGTAATATTCCCCATATAAAACTCGTCCATCCCCACAAACTGGTGACAGGGATAAAGCGACCCGTCGGCAGCCACGGCAAGGTAGTCCATTCCTGCACCGCAGCCGCTCAAACGCTTGTAAAGACAGGGCCCTTTTTCCAGTTCCAGGATAAAATGATAAAATTGAAAGGGTCTCCCCTTTTCCTTGTGCTCCAGGTAAAGATCTACCAGCAGGTCGTACTCCCGTTCCAGAACCGGCAGATCATCTTCCCTGAGGCCCAGACCCTCCTCACCGGAGACAACGGGCTCCAGGGAGAGGGAAGAAAAACCCAATCCTAAAATATGTTTAATATCGTTTGTAAAATCCAAGTTGTTCGTGGTATATGTCCCGCGAATATAATAATTATTATTTCCCCTGCCCTGCAGGAGTTTTTCGATATTCTCCACCGTGGCTTTGTAAGAGCCGCGGCCGTTTTTAAAGCTTCTCATCAGATCGTGGACGGCAGGCCGGCCGTCAAGGCTTAAAATTACATTGATACCTTCCCTGTTCAGGAAGTCTATGGCCTGCTCATCAAGGAGAGAGGCGTTGGTTGTAAGGGTAAAGCTAAATTCCTTTTCCCGGGAGCGGGCCTTTTCCCGGGCATAATTCACAATATCCCTGATAAGGGGAAAATTCAAAAGGGGCTCGCCGCCAAAAAAGTCTATTTCCCGGAAATACCCCCCCTCGTACTGCAGGAGAAAATCTACGGCCTTTTTCCCGACATCCCAGGTCATATGGGAGACCTTTTCTCCCCGGCTATCGCGGCGGGTAAAACAATAGCGACAATCCAGGTTGCAGCTGTGGGAGATAAAAAGGCAGAGGGCTTTTACACCCCTGGAGGATAGTTTTTCATCCTGTAGCTGAGGTTCAGGGCTAAAAAGCAGCCTTTCTTTCTGCAGCTCCTCCACCTGGCACAAGGCCTCTTCCACCTCCCCGGGAGGGTACTTGCGGCTTAAAAGGCTGCTTGTCCGTTTCCTGCCATCGCCATTCAGCAGTAAATTGATCACATCCCAGGCGAGATCGTCCACCTGGTGAAGAGAACCGCTGTTTACATCGTAAACCAGTTGCAGGCCCCTGTATTTAAACATATGTATATCCTTACGCCCATTGCCTTGGCACATAAACAATTTATTTCCCTTCCTGCTGCCGGCAAACCTGGTTGCCGACGGTACAGGATGTCTTGCATGCTGACTGGCACGAAGTCTGGCATTCCCGGCAACCCCTTTGCTCCAGTACCTGCAAATTACCCTTTTTAATTGTCCTGATATGCTGCATTAAAAACAGGCCTCCTTAGCATTTTTTCTAACCTTTTTCAGGTATCCTTTACCATTATTTTATACTTAACCTTTTACGGAGTCAAGTTGGTAAAGGCAGGCCCGGTGGGGCCCTGTGTTCTTTATAAACCCTGTATTCTCCTGCTTAGGGCAGCTATTTGATTATCCATTGCTTTCACCCGTATAATTTATTATACGCATACGAATGTGTTCAATAGGAATGAAGGGATCGCCTGGCGAAGTATAAGATAATAAAACCAGTTTGAGAAAGGAGACATTCTCGTGCTCTTCTGGCAAACTTTTTTTAGTACTTTTTTCCTCATTTTTCTGGCCGAACTGGGGGATAAAACACAGCTTTCCGTGCTTTTGCTGGCTGCCCAGGACCGCCCTGTCTGGGGTGTGTTTCTGGGTTCTGCCGCCGCCTTAATTATGACTTCCTTTCTGGGTGTGCTCATCGGAGGGGCCCTGTCCCGCTACCTGCCGGCCATATATATTCAAAAAGGAGCAGGGGTAGCCTTTCTTGTCATTGGCCTCCTGCTCCTCTGGGGTAAGTTCTAACTATGAATTAATTCCTAGGATACCGCCCAGTGTTCCAAATGAAAAACCAAGGAAAAACTTGGTAACGATGTTCAGGCCCGGTTCAAAGCTTACCCGGAATATGTAACTTAAAATGATCAGAGCCAGCACATAAAAAAGACCTGTCAGGCCGCCTCGCAACCAGCCTTTTTCTTCCGTTCGCTTTCCGACATAAACAGAACCGAGTAAAATGCTGAGAAGAGTCCCTCCAAAGATAAGATAAGGGACAAAAACCTCGGAAAGGGGGGAAAGATATAAAGCCACAGTACATAACGCCAGGAAAATGAAGGAAAGTAAAAGCGCTACCAGCAAGCCCCTGATAATTAGAATGGGTACAGAAGAAACAAGCAGTGACCCGCCCTGAATTGAGGAGCGTCCTTTGTTGTTCATATTCCGCACCTCCAAAGTGGGTTTATAAAGAGGGGCCGGCTATAAGAAAATATCACAGCCCATCTTACTGCTTATATATGTCTCTTCTCCTGTAAATATACGTTTATTATTTGATCTTATTTATCTTAATCATTTGCTTTACCGGGTGATAATCCCTATTCCTCATCCTTGATAATACGGTCAATACCCGTGCGTGCCATTTTAATATTTACGTTATCGGCAATACGCAAAACAACGGAATCGTCTTTAATCTCCTTGATCATGCCGTAAATGCCCCCGATAGATACGACGCGATCACCCTTCTGCAGGCTGGCGAGCATTTCTTTTCTCTTTTTTTGTTGAGCCTGCTGAGGCCTGATCAACAGAAAATAAAAAATAACAAACAACAAAATAATCGGTAAAAAACCTGCAATCGCTTCAAGTTGCACTGTCTCCTCACTCCTTTAGTTTTTTAAGGGGCTGCACTGAAATGAGCCCAAAATTCCTCATAAAATTGCGCAAACGTCTTCTCCATAATAGCATGCCTGATTTTGGTCATAAAATCCTTCAGGAAATAAAGGTTATGGTATGTCGTCAGGCGCAGGCCCAGGATCTCGTTGGCTTTAAGCAGGTGCCTTATATACGCCCTGCTGTAATTGCGGCAGACATAGCACGAACACTCCGGGTCTACTGGGCGCATATCACGGGCAAATTCGGCGTTGCGCAGGGTCAGGTATCCCTGAGAAACCATAACTCTCCCGTTTCGGGCAATGCGCGTTGGCAGGACGCAATCAAAAAGATCCACGCCCCTATTAACGCCCTCCAGTAAGGCATCGGCAGAACCCACCCCCATCAGGTAACGGGGTTTATCCTCGGGAAGAAGGGGAACGGATACGTCCAGGAGATGATACATTGTTTCCTTGGGTTCGCCAACGCTCAGCCCCCCCAGGGCATAACCCGGAAAGTCCATGCTTACCAGTTCCCGGCAGCATTTATCCCTTAAATCATCGTAAGTACCGCCCTGCACGATGGCAAAAAGAGCCTGAATATCCGTATTTTTATGACAATCCTTACTGCGGCCCGCCCAGCGAACGGTCCTTTCCATGGTTTGACGTGTTTCCTCGTAAGCAGCCGGGTAGGGAACGACATGATCCAGGGGCATGATAATATCTGACCCCAGGATATTCTGCACTTCAACGGCTTTTTCCGGGGAAAAAAAATGCGTCGAGCCATCAAGATGAGAGCGAAAGGTAACCCCTTCTTCGCCAACTTCCCGCAAAGCGCTCAGGCTAAAAACCTGAAAACCGCCGCTGTCAGTTAAAATAGGGCGCTGCCAGTGCATAAACCTGTGCAGTCCGCCTGCCTGGGCAATAATATCTGTTCCCGGCCGGAGATAAAGGTGGTAGGTATTGCTAAGGATAATATCTACACCAATTTCTTCCAGCTCTTCCGAGGTCATAGCTTTCACTGTAGCCTGGGTGCCTACGGGCATAAAAGCCGGCGTCCGGATTAATCCCCTCGGTGTTTTGATTTCACCGGCACGTGCCCGGCCGTATTTAGCAGTAACTGTTAAAGTAATGGCCATGATAACTCCGTTCTCCAGTATAATTTATACCATTTGATTAACATTGTCAAACTCAACCTGTTTTCCAAAGATTTTCCTTTGCTTATATGATAAGCATGGCATCTCCGAAGCTGTAGAAACGGTACCTCATCTCTACCGCTTTTTCATAAGCCTTGAGGGTGTTTTCCCTTCCGGCAAAAGCGCTTACCAGCATCAGCAAAGTGGAACGGGGCAAATGAAAATTAGTAATCAGGGCATCCACTACCTTGAAATTATAACCCGGATAAATAAAAAGATCTGTTTCTCCCCGGCCTTCACTGACCTCTCCCCGGGCATCGCCCAGTGTCTCCAGCACCCGGCAGCAGGTGGTTCCCACGGCAACAATCCTGCTGCCTTTTTCCCTGGTCCTGTTGATTTTTTGTGCTGTAGAAGCAGGAAGTTCAAAATATTCGCTATGCATGAGATGATCTTCAATATATTCGTCTTTTACGGGGCGAAAAGTCCCTACACCGATATGCAGCGTAAGGTACGCCCATTCGATGCCCCTGGCTTTTAGTTCTTCAAATACGGCGGGAGTAAAGTGGAGTCCTGCGGTAGGTGCAGCCGCAGAGCCTTCCTCACTGGCATAGATAGTCTGATAGCGCTCCCCGTCTTCCAGGTGTTTTTTAATATAAGGAGGCAAGGGAACCTGGCCCAGTTTATATAAAAGTTCTTCCAGGGGTTGTCCCGCCTTAAAAACCACTATTCTGCCACCGGCTGCCGTTTTTTCCGAGACTTCCGCCTCCAGCTGCCCGTTACCAAAGGTAAGCACAACTCCGGGCCTGACTCTTTTACCCGGGGAACACAACACTTCCCATTTCGCTTCCGACAGGCGTCGTAGTAACAAAAGCTCTACTCGCCCGCCGCCATCTTTCCTCCGGCCCAGGAGGCGGGCGGGAAGCACCCGTGTATTATTTAAAATAAGCAGGTCTCCCGGTTCCAGGTACAACGGGAGCCTCTTAAAAGTGCTGTCTTCAACTTCTCCGCTATTCCGCCTCAAGACCATCAGCCTGGAATTATCCCGTTCCTCTAGAGGTTCCTGTGCTATTAGCTCCGGGGGCAGGTAATAAAAAAAATCTTCAGTTTTCAGCCTGTGATCGATCTCCATCTTCACCTTCCTCTTAGCCAGATTCTTAAGCGAGCATCGGCCTTCGCCACCTCATTTTCATCCTAATAGCCAGTATTTATTTCTGTCCCCGGGTAGTAAAAGGAAAGAATATCCCGGTAGCTATGTCCCGCCCTGGAACGGTTATAGGCGCCATTCTGGCTCATACCGATCCCGTGGCCCCAGCCGTGCCCTTCAAAAACCAGGCCCTGGTAAGGCACAGAACTTTTTACCCCATCCCCCAGTACAGGAAAACTTTCTCCAACGAGCATTCTTTTCATAGTATACCCACTTATTACCCACTTTCCTTCCAATTCCGGGAAACATTCTTTTCGTTCAACCCCGTTTACGGAGGAAGCTATCCATACGCGAGGTTCCGGCTCGCTGCGAACTGTATAAAGCTGGCTCCTCAAGCCCAAAACATTCCTGGCCTTTTCTTTAAAAAGGGATACAGCAGCTCCGTCCATCCCCTGGATACGTACCTCCTGCACCCTGCCGCTGGGAAAAGATGAAACAATATCTACCCGTTCCACCTCTCCAGGGTTGCTGAACCCGCTCCTTACAAGCAGGAGTCCCAGTGAATCGAGGGGCACATCCGCTTCCCACCGGGCATAACGATGCACAACAAAATTATTAAGCCCCAGGGGATTGGCCGGATCATCATATGGATCGGGCACACTGGTAAAATACGGAAAAGAGCTTGTCCACACGTTCTGGGGAACTTCCGTAAAACCACCATTGGAGGCGTGATAAAAAGGCGATATACCCCTGCCGTTAAAAGTCAAAATTTCCCCCCGCGTCTGGTTTAAAGCGCTGTCGGTATTCTCCGTTTCGGAGCTTTTTCCACCGTAGACCTGACAGTGTTGTGTATCGCAAAGATGAAAGTTCGTGTGCCGCTGCAGGCTATGGTTATAAAGGGCATAGGTCCTGGCGGCTACAGCCTGGGCCTTAAGTGCTTCCATGCCCCCGTAATTTCCCCATGAAGGGGACATCTCCCGGGGCAGGACACCCCTGAGATAGGATTCTAAATCCAGGATGTTTACCACCCTTAAGGTATTGCCATCTAAAAAAACTTCCAGCGCTCCCCGGTACTCCAGGCCGAAACGGGCATTATGAATCTGGAAAAACTGGCTGTTGGGCTGCGAAGACAGGGGTTTCAGGTATAACGGGCCGCTAAATACCCCCTGGCTGTTACCCAGCATGTCCAGCACCTGGATGCTGCCGCGTATGCTTACAAGCCTGTATTTTCCCCCGGGCAGCGGCAATGGCGCACCGCTGGCCATGTTTACCAGGCTGTATCCGCTGTTAAAGGATAGTTCCACATGGGTGTTTAACAGGCTTATTTCCACTCTCACCTCGGGAGGATACGCGGAATAAACCGGCACCTGGAAAAAAAGGGGAAACAAGAAAAATATAAGTATTATAATGCAGATTACAAAACTGTGCTGCTTCTTCAGCTGGAATTTCACGACTTCTACCTCCGGAGAAGGCTAAAGATCAAAGTCAAAATTATGCTAATAAGGATCATAGTAGTTATGGGGAAATATATGGTCAGGTTTTCCCTCCGTATGAGGATATCACCCGGCAGGCGGCCCAACCCGAAACGGCCCAGTAAGAGAAACGCAACACCCACCAGGGCAATGATCCCTCCGATGGTCAGCAGTATTTTACCGATGTTTTCCGGGGCAAACAAGCAAATCACCTCACCATTTTAGATGTCAGCGGGCCAGAAATCAGCCAGCCAGAGTAGTTGTTCGAAACGGCTTTCAGCCGTTTAGATGTCAGTGGGCCAGAGTAATTGCTCGAAACGGCTTTCAGCCGTTTCGGTCCTCTTATCCGGCTCGCTGGCACTCCGACTTCTGACTTCTAGTTCTCACCGGCACCCTGACTTCTGACTTCCAGCCGGCACTCTAACTTACACCATGGGGACATTCCATGGGGACATTCCTCTGAAAGAGGTGTGTCCCCTTACCTCTTTTTTTCACTGTAAATGCATCCGCAGTATCCCTGCAGGTATAGCCCTTTTTCCCTGGCCAAGCGCATGCTTTCCCGGAAACCGGGCCTCAGGTCTTCATACACAAAGTGCAAGCCATGCTCCCCCGCAATCTTTTCCCCCATGTCTTTGAGCAGTTCATGTTTCTGGTAGGGGCTGATGAGCAAAGTTGTAGAAATGTTCTCTATCCCTTTTTCCCTGGCCTTAAGGGCCGTTTCTTCCAGTCGCATCCGGTAGCACAACTGGCAGCGTTGCTCTTCACGATTGGCCACCATTCGCAGGTAATCTTCCATCAGGTAGCGCTCATCGATAATAATATCCCGCCCCTGCTGCCGGGCCAGTGAACGGAGAGCATCCAGCCTCCTGGCGAATTCGCTGTAAGGGTGAATATTGGGGTTAAAAAAATACCCGCAGATATTGAAACCATTCTCTTCTAGTTTTTTCCAGCTGTAGATACTGCAGGGTCCACAGCAGATATGCAGGAGAAGGTCGTCCTTTTTCATATGATATCATGCCTCGCCAGTATGAAAGTAGTGTAGCGTTTGCTGTTGGCAGAGTTCCGGGTTCAGCTGAAGTCAAGTTCTACTACTGAAGCTCGAGCCTCCGACGACCTCCCCGGTGGAACTCCCATCCATGGTCGTCACCGGCAGCTGACATCCTGTCAGCTGGGTCATCTCCAGCTCTCACTTCGCAGTGAACTTGTTTCTTCGCTTCACAAGTCACTCCGCCAACAGCAAAACGCTTCGTCTATGGAACAATGGTGGGATCTAAACCCGGTTATTTTCATCCATTGTTGTGTCCGATTTTTAAATGTTCATAAACTTTTTCCGTTACTATTCTCCCCTTGGGAGTACGTTTTAAGAAGCCTATTTTCATCAGGTAAGGCTCATAAAGTTCTTCAATGGTACCCGCTTCTTCATTAACAGCGGCCGCAATCGTTTCCAGTCCTACCGGACCGCCTCCAAATTTGCTGATAATGGTATCCAGTAAAAGATAGTCCGTGCGATCCAATCCGATCCTGTCAACATCCAGGATGTTAAGGGCTTCTAGGGCAACTCCTGCCGTAATGGATCCCTCAGCCCTGACTTGGGAGTAATCCCTGACCCTTTTCAGAAGCCTGTTGGCAATCCGGGGCGTTCCCCTGGAAGCCAGGGCGATAGCCTTCGCTCCCTGAGGAAATATTTCCACCCCCATTAACTGTGCCGAGCGGGTAATTATCTCACAGAGGGCTTCAGGGGTATAGAATTCCACCCTTTCCATAATTCCGAAGCGATCCCGGAGAGGGGAAGAAATGAGGCCGGCACGAGTCGTGGCTCCAATAAGGGTAAAAGGAGAAAGTTCCAGCCTTAAAGAGCGGGCGCTGGGCCCTTTGCCGATAATAATATCCAGGGCACAGTCCTCCATGGCGGGATAAAGTATTTCCTCCACGCTGCGGTTTAACCGGTGGATTTCGTCTATAAAAAGGATATCACGGGGAGAAAGGTTGGTTAAAAGAGCGGCCAAATCACCTGCCCTTTCCACCGCCGGTCCGGATGTTATTCTGATATTAACGCCCATTTCCCTGGAGATGATGAAAGCCAGTGTTGTTTTACCCAGCCCCGGTGGGCCGTGCAGGAGAACATGATCCAGGGGCTCCCCCCTCTCCCTGGCAGCCTTAATATAAATGCCCAGTTTCTCCTTCAGGCTTTCCTGCCCGATAAAATCGCTGAGCCAGGAAGGGCGCAACTTGTTCTCATAAGGAAGATCATCTCCGGTTAAACGTGATGACACAATTCTATCTTCCATCAATAACATCCCCCTGCCAGGCAAAACAGAAAAGTCAATTCTTTATTTTAGCCAGAAAAGCAAGTGCTTTTTTAAAAAGCTCTTCTACGTTGGAGTGCTCTTCCCCGCCAATGCCTTTTTTAGCCCTGGTTATCTCCTGGGGCGAATACCCCAGGGCCTGCAAAGCATGCTGAACATCATCCCAGTAATCCGCATAGGTTTCTTCTTTGGAACTGGGAGGCGTTGTTTCTGCCTGCCTTTTATCTATTTTATCCTTTAATTCATAAACAAGACGCCTTGCCGTCTTGTTGCCGATGCCGGGAATACAGGTCAGGGCATAAAGATCTTCCTGTAGTATGGCCCTGGAGAGTTGGGAAAGGGAAAGATGGCCCAGCAACGACAGGGCGGCTTTTGGACCGATCCCGGAGACTCCAATGAGTATTTTAAAGAAATCCCTTTCCTTATTACCCGGAAAACCGTACAATACTGGTTCTTCATCTTTGATCTGCAGGCAGGTATATATTTTTACTGTGCTCCCGGGAACAGGCATCTGGAAATAAAATGAGGCCGGGATAAAAACGTAGAATCCTAGGCCCATGGCCTCAACTACAGCATGCTGTGGAGAGCACTCTTTAAGCGTTCCCTGTAAATAGCAAAGCACTATGCATGCACCACACCTTTCCCTGTTACCCAATCACCTGATCGGCCATTTTCATGTATTGTTGTGCACCCGTAAGAGAGTCTAGGCGTTAGTGCCGCGTTCTTTCTCTACCAGTTGCAACCACTTACAAGATTGCAGGTGACAGAGAGCCACCGCCAGCGCGTCTGCAGTATCGTCAGGCCTTGGCACCCCGGGAAGTTTAAGTAAAAGGCAGACCATTTGCTGCACCTGTTTTTTCCCCGCCCGCCCATAACCTGCCACGGCTTGCTTTACCTGCAGGGGTGTATATTCAAAAACCGGCAGCTCTTTTTCGGCCGCTGCTGTAAATACTGCTCCCCTTGCCTCTCCTACCTGCAGGGCCGTACCGGTATTTTTGCAGAAAAACAGCTTTTCCATGGCCAGGACATCGGGGGAAAACCGGGAAATTAACAGTTGAACACTCCTAAAGATAGCTAACAAACGCTGCGATAAATCGATATCAGCCGGGGTACTGATATAACCATAGTCTATGGCCTTGAAGGCATCACCATTTTTCTCCACGAGGCCATAACCGACAGTGGCCAAGCCGGGATCGATCCCCACAACTCTCATGTCCGATTTTCACCTTATCACATTTAATTTTTTTTATGAATCACATTGTCCTTCTATTCTACACCGTTATACTCTTTACCTGCTTATTTTTTAAAAAGTCCCCTTAAGAGGTGAGGTTTTCCAGCAAAAGAAACTTTTCTTCCTCGGTGGAAAAAGGTATTCCCTGTATTAATTCGTCATAATATACTTTTTTTACAGAATAGGGCAGGATCTCCTTTAGAATTATATTACCGGAGAAATCCCGGGCGAATACGGCTATCTGCCCTTCGTGAACTCCCAGAAAAAGCTGCAAATCAGTCTCCACAACCTGGTTTTCTTCTACTTTTTCCTCCGCTTTTTCTTCTTGCTGACGGACGTTGTTCTCCAACGGCACCGGTAGTTCCATTTCATCTTCCTTCTCTCTAACCCTGGAAAATGAATAAGCGGCAAATAAAAAAAGAAAAACCAATAACAAATAAACCCCGTAGCGCAGGTATCTGCCATGTTTTTCTCTCACAGGGATCCCTCCTGGAAAAGATTATTATATTTTCCCCAGAAGGGCCGACTCTTAATCTAAATATTTTACAGGGACTGTAATATTTCCTCCGGAATATCGAAGTTTGCATAAACATTCTGGACATCATCATGTTCTTCCAGGGCCTCCAGCAGGTTAAGCACCTTGCCAGCCTCTTCAGGATCCTCAATGAGAACAGTAGTTGACGGAACCATGGTAATTTCCGCCGTGGTAAAATTAATGTTTTTCTCCAGAAACTTTTCCTTTAGGTTTTCAAAGTCTTCAGGGGAAGTAACAATCACATAACTGTTGTCTTCTTCTTTAAAGTCTTCAGCACCGGCCTCCAGGGCAAGCATCATGAGGTCATCCTCGGAAGGCAACCCCTCTATTTTATCTATGGTTAAGTAACCTTTACGCTTAAACATCCAGGCAACACAGCCCGATTCACCCATGTTTCCCCCCCGGCGGGAAAAAATATGTCTTATCTCCGCAGCTGTCCTGTTACGGTTATCGGTCATTATTTCCAGCAACACGGCCACTCCGCCGGGACCGTACCCCTCGTAGCTTATTTGCTCCAGGGATATGTTATCCCCTTCCCCAGAACCTTTCTGGATGGCGCGATTGATATTGTCACCGGGCATGTTTGCCTCACGGGCCTTTTGTACAGCCAGGCGCAACCGGAAATTAACGTTTAAATCTCCCCCGCCTTCCCTGGCAGCCACGATAATTTCCCGGGCCAGCTTGGTAAACATTTTACCTTTCTGGGCATCCACCCGCGCTTTACGATGTTTCACATTAGCCCATTTGGAATGACCTGACATAATGATCACCTCTGTTCGCTTGATACCGTTGAAATAATATCTCCGACTTTCACCGGACCACCCTGCAGCACTCTGACAAAAATACCTTCCCGGGGCATAACGCAATCACCCGCCTGGTAATAGATCGCACAGCGCTCATGGCAAACTTTGCCGATCTGTGTTACTTCTAGTAGTACATTATCGCCTATTTTTAAACAGGTTCCCTCCGGCAGGGAAACAAGGTTAATTCCTTTCGTGGTGATATTTTCAGCAAAATCGCCGGGGTTAACATCGAGGCCCTTATCCCGCATTTTATCAATGCTTTCCAGGGCCAGGAGGCTTACCTGCCGGTGCCATGCTCCGGCATGTGCATCACTTTCTATTCCATGTTCCTTAACAAGCAAAGCCTCTCCAATATTTTTTTTGCGTTCCCCTTTGTTATCGCTCCGGCAAACAGCGACTATAACCCCTTTTTGCTCCTGTACTTTTTCCATAACAAAGTTCCTCCTTTCATCCACCTATCTGGGTCATGGAGCGTGTTCCCTGAAACTGCTTGACGCGATCGACAGGATTGCTGGCAACCTTCCGGGGGTCAGGTTTAAGCTGCAAAGCTTCAAAGAACTTCGCTTTCAACTGTTCCTTATCGGAAAAGTACGGTCGTAAATCGATCTCTTCATCAGAAAAAAGGCACGGTTTGATCTTACCGTCAGAAGTTACCCTTAAACGGTTACAACGATCGCAGAAATGCCGGCTCAGGGGTGAGATAAGGCCTATTTTACCTATAGCGCCTTCCAGGTGGAAGTACTGAGCCGGCCCGCCTCCGTGTTCGCCGTCCACGGGTACCAGCGGAGCGATTTTCCCCGCTACCTCCATAACCTTCTCCAGGGGCAGAAAAAGGTGAGACCATTTTTTTTGACCCTGAGTGGGCATGTATTCAATAAAACGAACGTCCAGCTCTTGATCAATGGTCATGGCCACAAATTTTTCAATTTCATGGTCATTGATTCCTTTTAACAGGACAACGTTTAATTTCAGAGGGGTCAGGCCCGCCAACAGGGACTGTTCGATTCCCTGTAAAGTGCTCTGGAGCTTACCACCGTTGGTTATCTGCCGGAAATTGGCTTCATTCAGAGAATCAAGGCTTATGTTTACCCTTTTTAACCCTGCAGCTGCCAGTTTGAAAGCGTTTTTTTCCAGTAAAATTCCATTGGTTGTGAGGGAAAGGTCCTTCAGGCCAGGAATGGCTGATAAACCACCGGTAATATCCAGGATATCAGGACGTAACAAAGGTTCTCCTCCTGTAAGGCGGATCCTGGTTATTCCAAGGTCTACGGCAACCTGTCCAATAATTAAACAATTTTCCACCGTTAAAAGTTCTTTTCCCGTTTCCCTGCCGCATTCTCCCGGGTGGGAGCGGCAGTAAAAACAGCTTAAATTGCATTGCTCTGTTACAGAAAGCCTGAGATAATTAACTTCCCGACCAAAAGAGTCTATAAATTGCCGCGGCACTTAAGACACCCCCTGTTAACCCGGGCAGTTTCTTTAAATATATTTAAAATGAAGCAAGTTTCCTGGGGTCAAAAATTTTTTAGCCATAAGAAACTCTTCTTTGGTGTTGATGTTATAAAATGACAGCATGTGCGGGTCAAAAAACCTTACGATATCCTCTCCTATCTCTTTAAGGTGCAAACCGGAATAGAAAGCAACGATCTTGAGTTTTTTATCCCCCAGCTGCCGGTTGATTACCTCCAGGGTTGTCTTGTTATAAAAAGCAAAAAGCGGCTGGTAGTAATGGCCAACGCGGGGAACTACGATATCAAATTCCCCGGCGAAACGAGACATGTAATGAATCAGGGGCAGCGCTAGAAAGGGCATATCACAGGCAATCACAAAACTGGAGGAGTAGGAAGAAAGTGTTAAACCGGCCTGGATACCTCTTAAGGCGTTCTTATCCCCCTCGTTAACAAGATCCGTCGTCAATCTGGCCGGTAAATAGGCAAACTCGTCCAGGCGATCTGTGACCACAATTACTTCTTTAAAAAGGCTGTCCAGTTTCTCAAATACTATATCTACAAGGTTCCGGCCTTCCAGTGCTAAAAAGGCCTTGTTTGTTCCCATACGTTTACTGTCTCCGCCGGCTAAAAGGACGGCAGAAAAAGAAAGCTTCTCCACAATCTGAATCCTTTCTTACTGAATAACTTCTTCCAGCCTTGCCCGCTTGCGCTCGGTTAAGCGGACCAGCAGCAAGCCTATCTCGTAAAGAACCATCAGGGGAATGATCATCAGTATCTGGGAAAAAACATCCGGCGGGGTCATAACCGCTGATAATATGGCAATAATCAGGACAGCGTATTTGCGGTTAACCCTTAAAAAGCTTGAAGAAATAATGGATAGGTGGCCTAAAAACCAGAAAATAAGCGGCACCTGAAAGACTACGCCAAAAGCTACAATGAAAGATACCACGAATGAGATATAACGGCTGATGGTAAACAAGGGTAAAAGCCCTTCCCTGGCAAAACCCAGAAAGAAAGTCAAAGCAAAAGGAAATACGATATAATATCCGAAAGACATACCCAGGAAAAAGAGAAAGATCATGGAGATCAGCAGGAGAATAATGGACTTCTTTTCTGTCTCACGCAAGGCCGGCATGATAAAAGCTAAAATCTGGTAAAGAGTAAAGGGAAGCGTTAATAAAGCACCGGCAGTAAAAGCAAGACGCATTTGGGACATAAAGGCTTCCGCGGGCGTGGTATAAATGAGTTCAAGTTTGTCAGCCTGCATTGTTAAAAAATCCAGTATCTGGTTTACAAAAGTAAAGCAAATAATCGAAGCTACCAGGATCACAATAGCAATAGCTATAAGCCTTTTGCGCAGCTCTTCCAAATGGTCAAAAAAAGACATTTCCAGGTCGTCCCTTTTCTTTTTTGAGGCCATAATCTTCCCCCTCAACTTGAACGATAAGACTGTTTATTCTTTAGCTTTTTTTGCTTCTTTGGTATTTTTTTCATCATCTTTCCCACTAAGGGCATGTTTATAGTTTCTGATTGTTTCCCCCACGGCCCTGCTCAATCCCGGTAATTTCCCCGGTCCAAAAATTATAAGGATAATCCCGAGAATCAGGGCAACTTCCATCCAACCCATTTTTCCGAACACAAAAATCCCTCCTCAAAATTAGCGATTAGCGCTTGTGGAAAAGATAAAATTAGGCTTTCTGCTCTTCAGCTTGCGCGACCTTTTCTTCTGCAGGCATAGCTTCTGTAGAGGATTGCGTTTTTTCTTTTTCTTCTTCCTCATCCAGGCTGATGCTCTTCTGGACTTCTGATGTCGCCTGCCTGAACTCCCTCAGGCCTTTACCGATAGAGCGGCCAATTTCTGGTAATTTACGCGGCCCAAAAATGATCAGGGCAATGGCAAGGATTAAAATTAGTTCCGGCATTCCGATCTTACCAAACATTTATAAACCCACCCTCTCTATAATGTTTTCTTTTAAAGAATGTATTTTAATTATCTCCTTTTATGTTAATTAAGTCAACCGTTTTTCTAACCTAATAACATAAATAATTAGTAAAAATATGTTACCTGTTAATATATTTTATCGAAAATAAAATAGCTCTTTATCTCGTCTTTACGACCTTGAAAAGAACTATTGTGAACTACTACCGCCTGTCGAGGTGGAAGCTTCCTGCTCGGCAACCACTTATATGTTCTCTAAAGGCGTACTAAATGAAAAATCAATCACTTCCAGGACAAAAAAAGACGGCCAGTCTACCGAAAAGTTCGTAACGACATCACGGTAGGCGGTTTCCTCCAGCACTTCTTCGCAAAAGCAACGGGCAAAGGCGGCTCTCGCTTCCGCGTAAGCTGTCTTCTCTGATACCGGCTCAGGCTATTTTTTATTTTCCTTACGCCCACTACATCCATACGCGATATCTCTGCCTATACTTTTTTGTATCTAAATTATATTAATATTGTAGCCACATGGCAAGTGCTCACAGAGCAGCATGGCCGCGAAATCGACCGGCTGCTGAACAGAAAAGACCCTGATTACCTTGGGCTGTTATAAGCACCAACTCCTTCGCCATCCCAGGGTCCATTAATTGAAGAGTGACACCCTCTCAGGGACGGTTCTTCTGGAACGGCCCCTATGACCTTTCCACAAGACATCCTCTAATTTATTAATGGAATATCCAAGGGATTCCAAAAAGAATAATCTGCTTTTTAACAGGTTATTCTACATAAACCTCCACCTTTTCTCCGTGCTCCTCGTCCACCACATCTACAAGTTTTCCCTCTTCTCCGGCTTTAATCATATGGATAATCTCGTCAAAATCAAATCCCTCCAATCCCTCCCTGTCCAAGCCAAATCCGTCTCCCTGCGTGACAACCCGAACCCGTGGCAAGTCGTGTTAGTCTGTCAATGGAACCGTCTCCATGGCATTGGCACATTGGCTGGCATAAAAAGCGAAAAGCACTGACTTTGAAATCAGTACCTTTCAAAATTAATTCCGGCAGGGACCTACTCTCCCAGGGACTCGCGTCCCAAGTACCATCGGCGCTGGAGGGCTTAACTTCCGTGTTCGGAATGGGAACGGGTGTTTCCCCTCCGCTATTCCCACCGGAAAACTTTTTTTCTTGAGGAAAATTTGCATTATTATTCCCTCAAAACCATACAGCGGATAATTATTTAATGAATTAAGTCGCTCGATCTATTAGTACCGGTCGGCTGAAGATGTTGCCATCCTTACACCTCCGGCCTATCAACCAGGTGTTCTTCCTGGGATCTTACTTCCTTTCGGAAAGGGAGACCTTATCTTGAAGTAGGCTTCGCGCTTAGATGCTTTCAGCGCTTATCCTTTCCAGACATAGCTACTCAGCAATGCCCTTGGCAGGACAACTGA
>JAGVAS010000198.1 GCA_020060185.1 Desulfovibrio sp.
AATCGCTTAAAAGCATGGAAGCCAGGTTAAAAAAGAGTGATTTAAGTGCTAACCCTTTAGGACTAACACCCCAAGACGCCGTATTGACCTGGCAATATATTAGATATATAATTTTAATAAAAGATTTTATCTAAAGGATGTGCGCCTTTTGTCTCCTTCCGAGTTAAATTTGAAACCGGAGTTAATACTGGTCTGCCAGGTAAGTCCCACGTTTAACATTAACAAAAAACTGGAATCTTCTTTACGAAGGACACTCCAAACTTCCATAGATTCTTTTGAATTCTGGCGAGCCGGACTTGTCCTGGTCCGCAAGGGCCGGCCGCCGGTACGATGGCACGCCACCAAAGAATCACAAACTTCTGAAAAACCGGACGCTGATAGATGGTTAAAATTATGCAATTATCTTTCAACACCGGAAAATGAAAACGGTCAAAAATTTCTGGAACCGCTTAACCCGGTAATCGCAACGACCCTGCCGGTAATTTTAAAAGCCGGAGAACCAGTGGGAACAATGGAAATAGGCATTTTTGATATAGATATACAGAGCGCGCAGTATATGCTGGTAAAAGCTGTCTCACTCGGCAGGCATATGGCCGATATTATGCAGGAATCTTTTTTCCAGAGGCAAAAAGACCTTCACCTGAGAAAATTGGCCGTCTGGCTGGAAATGGTCAATACCATCAGTTCCACTCTTGATATCCTGCAGGTTCTTCACGTAGTGGCCCAGCTTACAGCCGACCTTTTTTCCGCAAAAAGTTGTATTTATTTATTGGATGAAGGGGATCAAACCATGATTCCGGCCGTGGCTGTAGGTAGCTATGACCCGGCCCTAAAGAAAAAATTTAAAGCTCTGCGGGGAACCAAACCTTTTCCGGCTATTACCCGTGCCATTAAAACCCAGCAACCGGTTCTAGTTACCCCCCACAATATGCAGCGCCTCCTTACACCTGATATCATTAACAACTTTGAGTATGGCTGGATGGTACTGGCCCCTATATTAAGCAAGGATAAGACCATCGGGGTAATGCAGGTTGACCGCCCCCTGGAATCAACAGGCTTTGATCACGAAGAAACGGAAATTATTTTTGCTATCGCCCGTGCTACAGCTATTGCCATGGAAAATGCCAGGTTAATAGAAATGCTGGGACAAAAAGAACAGCTTCTACACCAGCTGGTCAACAAGTTGATCACGGCACAGGAGGATGAACGCAAACGCCTGGCTGCTGACCTGCACGACGGTATTATACAATCCCTTATTGCTATCTGGTACCGCCTGCAGCGTATTACACCGGCTTCGGAAAGCGACCCGCAAAAATGGTACGGGGAAATTTCTGATCTTACAAATGTCCTCAGTGAGCAAATTCAGGATATCCGGCGCATCCTCTATGATCTTCGTCCTATGATTTTGGACAACTATGGTCTTATCCCGGCCGTGGAATCATATGTGCACAACCTGCAGGAAAAACACAATCTTCCCGTTGAACTGGTTGTTAAATGGAAAGATCGCCGTTTGTCCACAAAAATTGAAGTTACACTATTCAGAATATTGCAAGAAGCATTGACTAATGTAATGAAACATGCCCATGCCACACGGGTAAAAGTAAAATTAACCATTCTGGAAGAAGAAGTTTCTTTAATCGTAGAAGATAACGGTGCCGGGTTGGATACTTCTCTTCTTTCCATACCCCAGTCCCAGAACCGCCTGGGTCTGGCCAGCATCCAGGAACGCGCGCTTTTATTGAATGGGGTATGTAATATAGAGTCACGGCCGGGGGAAGGAACACGTATTTTTGTAAAGATTCCCCTCGCGGGATTTAACGATCAAATTGCGTCCCAATAAAAAAGGAGGGTTTGCAGTGGCAATAAAGCTTCTGATCGTAGATGATCACCCCATGGTGAGAGAAGGCTTATCAACTATGCTTGCCACCTCCAATGAAATTACGGTGGCCGGCAGCTGCAGCAACAGCAAGGAAGCTATAAAAATGGCCCTGGCAGAAGAACCTAACGTTATCTTGATGGATATCAGGATGGAAGGAGTTAACGGGATTGACACTGCCAGGGAAATTCTCAGCCAGAAGCCCCAAATCAAAATTATTTTTCTGACGGTTTTTGAAGATACAGAATCCATTCGCCAGGCCCTGCAGTCTGGAGCCGCCGGTTATATATTAAAACATGTATCCAGGGAAAAGCTGGTTGAAACCATAAAACGCGTTTTTCAGGGAGAAACTGTTATTGACCAGTCGGTGTTTCACCAAATAGTAAATGATTATACCCGTTTAAGTAAAAAAGTTACAGATATAAGAGAACCTGAAGAAGAAAAAATTATTGAACTGACACCACGTGAGCAGGAAATCCTGCATTACCTGGTCAGGGGGTTGACTAACAAGGAAATTTCTTCAGCTACCAACCTGGCAGTGGATACTGTAAAAACTCACCTGCGCAACATTTTCCGCAAACTTGGAGTTAAAAACAGAACACAGGCCATCAGCCAGGCCATTAAAATAAGCCGGGACCCCAGCAAAGTACTTTTTTATAACTCCGAAGTTATTGATGCCTGAGCGGGTTGAACTACCCCCGCTTACGCTTCACTAAAGAAGCGGGAGCTCCCTGTTTATTGATCACTGCTTCCTGTCGAGGGTCTCACGTAATCTCATCCAGACTATCGCTCTGTTCTGTTTTTATACCAGTACATCTTCCATATTCAACTGGACCAATCCTTTTAAACACCGGGGAGGCAGGGCAATATAAACTCCGGTAGCATATTCCAAATATTTCTCCATTTCTTTATCTATCTTTCCGTAATCCCTGGCCGGGACCCCTAAAAACAATCTCCCCGGGGGGATAACCGTTCCTGCTGTTACCAGCGCACCAGCGCCGATGCAGCTTCCGGCCCCTATTTTAACATTGTCCATAATAATCGCTCCCATTCCCACCACAACATGCTCTTCCAGCACGGGCCCGTGTAATATGGCTCCATGGCCTATATGGCTCCTCTCTGCCAGCATGGTTGTGATGTCGGGTGCTGAATGGATAATACAGTTTTCCTGTACATTCGAAAAAGGACCTACAACTATCGCCCCCCAGTCGCCCCGCAAACGGGCCCCGGGCCCCACAAAACACCCCTTCCTGATAATAACATCACCTATAATCGTCGCTTCGGGATAAATAAAGGCAGTAGCATCAATACGGGGTCTTTTGCCTTCAAATTCATATACGGGCATGATTTTCACTCCTTTAAAAGGTAGGAAAAAAATGAAGCTGCCTGCTAAAAATTAAAAAAGAACACTTTTCAAAGAGTGTTCTTTTTCACTAAGCAATTTCAGCTTATGACAGTTTCCGGAGTATCTAAACCTTCTCCCATTTCAAAGCGAGTAAAGCGGCGAATAACAATATTCTCCCCTATTTTGGCAATTTTTTCTGTAAGCAAATCCTTAATAGCTTTATCCTGATCTTTTATAAAGGGCTGTTCTAGAAGGCAGTTTTCTTCAAAATATTTGTCAATCCTTCCGCTGACAATTTTTTCGATAATTTTTTCAGGCTTGCCTTCACGGGCAGCCTGCCTTCTCAAAATTTCCTTTTCTTTTTCTATAACTTCCTCCGGAACATCTTCACGGCTGAGATAAGTAGGATTTGTTGCTGCGACCTGCAAACAAATGTCTCTTACAAAAGCCCTGAATTCCTCATTTCGTGCCACAAAATCCGTTTCACAGTTAACTTCCACCATTACCCCGACTTTTCCCCCCAGGTGAATATAAGAATCAACAACTCCCTGAGCTGCAATCCTCCCTGCTCTTTTAGCTGCTTTGGACAAACCTTTTTCCCGGAGTAAATTTACAGCTTTTTCCTTGTCTCCATCCGTCTCCAGCAGCGCTTTCTTACATTCCATCATCCCGGCACCGGTCAGAGTACGAAGTTCTTTAACCATTTCAGCAGTTATCATCGTCACGATTCATCTCCTTATATCAGACTCGTCATCATTCCAAACGATCCCTTAAATTTTTATTCTTCTTCATCTTCACTAACAGATGGAATTCCGCTAAATGCTTCTGCTGTTTCTTTTAAATCCGCTACTTTTTCTTTACCTTCATTTTTATCTTCTTCCCCGGTTTCCTGTTGAGCAACCTGTAAACCCTGTTTTCCCTCCAGTACCGCTTCGGCAATTTTGCAAGTTATTAGCTTAACAGCCCTTATGGCATCATCATTACCCGGAATTACATAATCAACTTCATCCGGGTCACAGTTCGTATCAACAATGGAAACAATAGGTATTTCTAATTTTCGGGCCTCAGCAACAGCTATTTTTTCCTTCCTCGGATCGACGATGAAAACCGCGCCGGGAAGTTCCTGCATATCTCGTATACCGCCTAAAAATTTAAGTAACTTGTCCTTTTCATGAAGCAGTTTTATAACTTCTTTCTTGGGTAGGACTTCAAAGCGACCTTCATCTTCCATCCGTTCCAGCTCCATAAGCCTGTTAATACGCTTGCGGATAGTATTAAAGTTTGTTAGCATGCCACCCAGCCAACGCTGGTTAACATACGGCATTTCACAACGGCAGGCTTCTTCTTCAATAGATTCCTGCGCCTGCTTTTTGGTTCCCACAAACAGAATTTTTTCTCCCTGCAGGGTAACATCTCTGACAAAATTGTAAGCAACCTCCATGAGGCGGACCGTTTTTTGAAGATCAATAATGTAAATTCCGTTACGCTCGGTAAAGATAAACTCCCGCATTTTGGGATTCCAGCGCCTCGTCTGGTGCCCGAAATGAACCCCCGCTTCCAACAGTTGTTTCATGGTTATTACTGACATCTTTTTTAATTAAACCTCCTTTTGGTTATTGCCTCCGCCGAGTCATTATCGTGAAGAACCCACAAGGAGCACCTTTTCACGATTTTCTCAGCGTGTGTATTCTAAACCATTACGTAGTATAGCATAGTTTATGGTAAATGACAACAATCTGCAAGATAATTACTTTTTTAAACAAAACCCGGGGCTAGTAAAACCATACTACGACAGGAATGGAGTAACGTTTTGTAAAAGGAAGCTTGACGACCTGGCCGTTTAAATCCGTAAGGAGGGTTTTTAACACATCATCTGTTATACCTTGGCTCAGTTCCTGAACAAATTGTTCTTTTTCCAGCTCTTCCAAAAGCTCAAGGACATAATAGGTAACATCATTTCGCAAATCATTTTCCAGTTCTTTAATAAATTGCGGGGGCAGATTAACCGTATAGCCTCCTATTTCCAAATTACCGATAGTGATAAAATCCTGCATATATTTTTCTACCAGGGAAGGAGCTTCCAGTTTAATTTCTTTAATAAATCCGGGAAACTCTTCCTGTACCTGCTGCTCTATCTGTCGGCTTATGATCTCCAGCACTCTTTCCCCGCTGACATATATATTTATTCCTTCAGTGCTTTTTACCATAGTTGCCAGAGCTATACTCAAAATTAAAAGAGATCCAGCCAAAACGCCAAAACAAAAAAACAGAAAATTTTCTGGAGAAAATTTCCTTTTCTTTACTATTTTCTTTTTTTTACTTAAGGACATACATCTCACCCGCCTCCTTATATACTAGACGCGGGTGCCTGGAATTATGCCTGCAACTTATGAAAATGCTCTTTTTTAGAATCCGTATTATGTCCCGCAAAGTGGGGCAAGGTTGTGGCTCGCGACTTGTGAAGCGAAGTAAAAAGTTCACGGTGAAGTGAGGGTTGGAGACGACCCAGCTGACACGATGTCAGCTGCCGGTGATGACGAATAAGGTGTGGGGACACACCTCTTGCAGAGGAATGTCCCCATGGTATGCATATTTACGTCCATGGCACTTCAGGTCACAAGAGTAGATGAAAATGCCGGTTTGTTTCAGGAGGTCGTCGGAGGCCCGAGCTGAACCGTAGAACTTTCTGACCGGAACTCGGAGCGAGCACCAACCTTGCGCCACCACATTTTCATTAAAAAAGCAGCCCACCGGGCTGCCCTTTTAAACTTCAATAAATTTTGCTGATTATTTTTTACTTGTGGAACGACTTTTTCTTTTTGGCCAGTTGTTCCAGCAGGTATGGGTTCAGAACTTTTATATAAGTGCCCTTCATACCCAAGGAACGAGACTCAATTACTCCCGCGCTTTCAAATTTACGCAAGGCATTAACGATTACAGACCTGGTTATACCAAGTTGATCAGCAATCTTGCTGGCCACAAGAAGACCCTCGTCACTGTCCAGTTCTTCAAAAATATGCTCCACTGCTTCCAGTTCAGAGTAAGATAATGTCCCTATAGCCAACTGCACAACAGCTTTGTTCCTGGCTTCTTCTTCGATCTTTTCTGCCCTGGCCCGTAAAATTTCCATACCTACAACAGTTGCACCAGTTTCAGCGAGAATCAGATCTTCAGCGGAAAAAGTCTCAGCAAAACGCGCTAAAAGCAGGGTTCCGAGTCTTTTACCTCCACCCATAATTGGCACTACCGTTACAATCTTATTGGTAAAGAGACAGTTTTCTGCATCCACAAAAACACAGTCGTTGGTTTTTTGCGGTAAATTTACCCTCGTTTCATCATCGCGCAGT